>JAGXAR010000105.1 GCA_018971525.1 Nitrospirota bacterium | reverse complement strand
CACCGGCATCTCAAAGCGGGATTCAACTTTTGAAGCAGTCGACGCAATGCTGGAGAAACGACTGGTGGGATTCGGTGAGATCTTCCGCTACTTAACCTACCAGGACATCGGCTCCCCCGCGATCATGAGCCGGGCCACCGCAGGGATCATCAAGGGCCGTATTCTATTCTCCACCCCCGGCTCCGAAAACGCCGTCAGGCTGGCGATGGAAAAACTCATCCTCCCCGAACTCGGCCACCTCGTCAAAGAACTCACGAAGTAAGCGTAAAACGTGAGACGTGAAAGGTGAAACGTTCCCCTCAGAACTGAGGGTCGAACGTTACGCATTCACCTTCCCGCATCTCACATTTTACATTTTACGTTTTACGCCTCACGTTTCACACCTGACATCCGTCAGTCCTGCATGATCTTCGGTTCCGAATACTCCTGCTCCAGCGGAAGCTTCGATTGAGCATACCGTTTATAAAACAACAACAGATCCCGCACTGACACTACCCCTACGATCTCCCCTGCCTTGGTCACCGCGAGATGGCGCACGCCTAAGTCACCCATCATATCCTGAGCATCATCAACCGGCTGACTCCCCTCGATCGTGCAAATGGGGCTCGTCATAATCTTCTCGACGGTCATCTTGCCAAGGTTCTTATTGGTCGAGACGGCGCGTCGAACAATATCCGTATCGGTCACGATCCCGACCAGCTTCTTCCCCTTCTTCACAAACAGCGACCCCACCCGCGCAGTCGCCATTTTCTTGGCCGCGCTCACAATCGACACGCCAGGCCCTACGGTCTTGGGCTGCTTGTTCATAATCTTCGCCACTGTGGACATACTTTCCCCCTTTTGTATTGCTGATGACCGTAATAAAAAAACTAGCCTACCGTCGTCAAACTGTGAGCACTATCTTACCGAAAAACTTCCGACTTAGCATCAGTTCCTGTGCCGCGCGAGCCTCCTGAAGCGGGAACGTACGGTCGATCACCGAGATCAAGCGGCCCTGCCCCATCAGCTCCGCCGCCTTCACCAATTCCGCCCGCGTGCCCATGTAGGAGCCCTTGATTGTGAACTGTCGAGAATAGATGTACCGGAGATCCAACTTGACCTCTGCTCCGGTCGTAGCTCCACAGGTAATCAAGCGGCCGCCTTTCGCCAGCGAAGCCAGACAAGTGTCCCACACCTCCGGGCCGATATGCTCAATGACGACATCGACACCGCGGCCCTCGGTCAACAGCTTCACGCGCTCCGCGACCTTCTCCTTCGAGTGGTTGATGACAGCATCGGCCCCCAGGATCACGGCCTTGGGAATCTTGTCGTCCGACCCGACGGTCGTCATGACGCGAGCCCCGGCGAGCTTGGCCATCTGGACCGCCATCACCCCGACTCCGCTTCCCCCACCCATGATGAGCACCGTCTCGCCATGCCGGAGTCCGGCGAGGGCAAACAGCATATGCGACGCAGTCACCGACACCAGCGGAAAGGCCGCCGCCTGCTCGAACGAGAGGTTTTCAGGAATCGGCAGCACGTTGCGGAACGGCACCTTCACATACTCCGCGTAGCCGCCATGAGACATCGCCCCGAGGAGGCTGTAGGAGCGACAGAAGTTATCCCGCCCCGCCAGACACTGCTCGCATTTCCAACAGCTGATCCCCGGCGAGACAAAGACGCGCTGCCCCACCGTCACGCCATCAACCAGCGCACCCACTTGCTCTACGATTCCTGCCACATCCGATCCTGAGACATGCGGCAGCGGCATGGGATAGGCCGGATTCCCCTGTCTGATCCAAATATCGAGATGGTTCAAGGCGCAGGCTTTGACCCGCACCAGCACCTCCTCCTGACCGATCGTCGGCGTCGGCAGATCCTCATAGGAGAGTTTGTCCGGTCCACCATGCGCCCGAAAGAGTACAGCTTTCATGTGCCTCCGGAACGTTGTGAGTTCTGAGTGATGAGTGCTGAGTGATCCGGAAAACTCAGAACTTCGAACTCACCACTCAGAACGGTCATTAGAAGGTGAGTGTTCCCTCGACCACCATCACACATTGCCCACCGACTTTCACTTCTTGAATGACATCGTCGTCCGACTCCACCCGCACCAGAATGCGCGACGGACGCTCGATTTCATAGCCCTGCTCGACGATGAGTTCCGTCATGGGCCCCACTTCCACCAACCCGTTGTGGACGAGATAGGCGCCCATAGCCCCGCTGGCGCTCCCAGTGGCGGGATCTTCGAGGATGCCGATTGAGGGCGCAAACATCCTCGTATGGACCGTCGCATGGTCCTCCACCGTAATGGTCGTAAAGACCATGATGCCGTTGGCGCCGACCCGTCCGCACACCTCGATAATCGCGGCAGCGTCCGGCACGATTGACCGCACCGCCGTGAGGGTCCGCACCGGCACAATCACCACCGGCAACCCGGTCGACACCACCATCACCGGTTTCTTGGTGTCGACAATCTGGTTTTTCGACAGCCCCAGGGCCTTCGCAAGGTCGAACAGATCCTCCGTTTCCTCCACCAGACCGAGGAAGAGCGGTTTCGGCTGCGTCATCACCACACGGGTGACCTGCCCCTCTCGTGCATGGAGCTCGACGGGAAAGAGGCCGATGTTGCACTCCTGCATGACGCGGGTGACGCCATCGGTGACGGCAATCAACCCGAGCTGGGCCAACACGTAAAATGTCCCCAGCACCGGATGTCCGGCAAATGGAATCTCCTGCGTCGGGGTAAAAATCCTGAGGCGGACGACCGCCGCCCGGTCCGTCGGAGGCAGCACGAAGACAGTCTCGGAAAGGTTCATCTCCCGGGCAATCTGCTGCAGTTGAAAATCGTCGAGACCTTGCGCGTCGGGGAACACGGCGACCGGGTTGCCGCCGAACGGCTGTCCGGTGAACACATCGGCCTGATAAAACTTGAGGGACCGCCGGTCAGGCATTGAGGCCTCCTAGCAGGCTAAGGAACAACGACTCTGGTGCGTGAGAACTTCGATGGTACCGACAAGAAGCACAGAGGAGCATCTGTCCCACAGGATGCTCAAAAAGGCCGTCCTTCTCACCCGCCCGGCCCTGGCGCGCCAAGACGCGTCTTGTCCAAGCAAGGCCGCAGCGAGTGGGTAGGCTGAGGCCGGGATCAAGGTTGAGCGAAGATCCGAATTTCATCAACTCAGCCTTAACCTAACCCTTAACCTTCCCATAACGCTGGCGGCATTTTTGAGCATTCTGTTAAGCGGGACGCGGAAGCGCTTCATACTCCTGCGTCAGGGGATTTCCCAGGTAACTCTCCACATAGTTCTGGAGCGAGCCGTTCCGATACAGCAGCTCATTGGCAAACCGCGTATCGATCTTGTGCAAGACTTTGACCTTCACACCGGTCTTCTTCGCGAACTGCTCCAGTGTCACGCCTGTGATGTCGGTATAAGGCCCCCGGCCTGATTGCATGATGCATTTGGGAATATGCACCACCTTTTCCTTCGTCAGACGGCGGGCGATGTCGTCAAACGTCAAGAGGACCGTACAGTCCGAATCGCCGCTCAGCATCGCGTTCGGCACATACAGGAACTTGGCGCGCTTCTTTCGGTACAGATTCAGGATCTTGAAGACGCTCGCCGCCATGACGACCGTATCCTTCTTTTCCAACTCTAACGAATCGAAGAGGCTCACGATCCGTTTGCGGTTGAGAAACGCCGTCGTATAGGCTTCGGTATGAATCGTCTGGAGGTTGGGCAGCCCTTTGTCATAGATCCGCTGCGCTTCTCCCGGCAGATGCTTCCGGCCCTGCCGCATCAGATCGGCCGTCTCCTCTTTCAACCCCCGCACCGGCGTCAAAGTCCCCATCCAGAGCACACACTTCTGGTTGACCGATGAGATCAGCGCCGCATCCTTCGACATCGTGTCCACATCGAAGGCATAAAAATTCGCCGAGGACACAGCCGGTCCATCCAGCACTTTCAAGACGTGCTTGACCGAAGGGGCGTGCGGCATCAACCGCTGGCGATAGTCGCTCAGCGTGATGACGGAGAGCTCGAAGTTGATCCGCCCCGGATACTGCGCCACGAGCTGGTGGATCTTCGGCACATGCACGAACCCCACCGTGAAGAACTGGATGCTCTTGTCCGTGTACTTGAGGAAATCCTCCACCCACTCCATCGCCTTCGGATGGAGGAACAGATCGGTCCACTCCATATATTCATTGCCGCCCAGACACCAGAACTGTTTCGGATCTGTCGGCTTCCTGCTGATGTAGTCGAGGATGAACTTCCAATCCTCGTCCGTCGTCTTCGGCGGATCGAGCGTTTCGCGGTAGGAATGGTCGAGTTCATAGCAGAACTCGCACTTCACCGGGCAATCGCGCCCCAGGCTGAGCGGAATCTTGCCCGCGTCCATTTCCTTGCGCAGGACCTCACGATAGTCTTTGTTCGTGAAGATCGGAGTCGGCTGGAGGATCGGCAAAACAGTTGGCATGATGTCAGATCAGGATTCCCGCAGGATGGTCAAAAAGTTCGTCCAGCAAGGCCGCAGCGAGTGAAGGCCCGAGGAGGTACAGACCGCACCTCGTGTGGGCCGTTCGCCCTTGCGATGTTTCTTGGCGAACGGAAAAGCCCCAACAGTGTTTGCGACCTCAGAGAAATTCCTCCTCCACGTTGAGGGTCTGAACGATGCGAGAACGAAGCTGGCGGGCTTATTCAACATCCTGTTCGTTGTTTGACAGGCTTGTATCCCGTTTGTCAGACTTAGCCCATGAACGGTGTGACCCAGGAAGACGTGAACCACGCACTGGAGGTACTGGGACTCACCCTCCCCGTCACCCTCGAAACCCTCGATCGGACCAGGCGAGCGCTGCTGTACACCTGGAACCCCGCCCGCTACTCGAATTTGACCAACAACCCCAAGCAATATATGGAGTCCTACAAGAAGGCCGAAGAGATGACCAAACTCATCGAGGCCGCCTATGCGCTGCTCACTGCCGTCCTCGTTCCCGACGAGGAATCGAGCGATCAGGGTCCCTCATAAACCGCCTCATCCAACCCCGTGACTTACAACCCGACTCATTCCTTCTTTACCGTCTTCGCCTTCGCTCACCGCCACAGGCCAGGTGACCAGGCCTGACACACCTTCGGGCGATCCGACTGCCTGCGTCTGCTGCGCGTAGATCTGCGGCAACTGGTTCGTCCCGAACTTCGAGATATAGAGGAAGACATGTTCCCGCGCGTTCACGCGCACGGCCCAGGGATGAAAATCGTTTTTGTAGAACTCTTCGCAGAGCTGCATTGCGTCCAGGCAGGAAAGGGTACTTGGGTCGTTCAACGTATAGTAATAGTCCAGGGGAAGATCGTAGTCCTCTTGCTTGTGGATCGTAATGCCGAACTTGTCCGGATTGCGCACCATCGGCGTATGGCGATAGGCCACAAAGTAGAACAACTCCACCGAGTGGATCACCGGCTGGTTGTCGATGACGAACTGGCGGGTCTCCAGCGCTTCGTCGCGCGTCTCGCCGGGGAACCCGTAGAAGGCCATCACGTGATTCCAGATCCCGGCCTTCGCCGCCTGATGGAGGTTGTTCTGGATCACGCTCTTCTTGGCGTGCTTGTCCATGAGGTTCAGCACCCGCTCGTTCGCCGACTCCATCCCGTAATAGAGGGTGCAGCAGCCGGCCTTCGCCGCCAGGTTCCAGATCTCCTGGTCTTGCAGCGTTTCTTCAAAGCGGATCAGCGTCGTCCACTTGATCCCGACGTTCTGGTCCACCAGCATCTGCGACACCTTCTTGAACAGAGCCGGCGGATAGGATTCATCGCTGAACAGAAAGTGCTTGCAGTTGTACTTATCGCGCAATGCCTTCACCTGCTCGATGACTTGATGGGCCGGCACACCGCGATACTGGTCGAAGTAGCCCTGGCCATGGTCGCAGAAGGTGCAGCGGCCCCAATAGCAGCCGCGCGTCGCGAGGTAGGGAATGATCAGCTCCGGCACGAAGTAGCGATCCAGCGGCAGCCCCTCGAAATCCGGCAGGGGCAGCGCGGTCGTCTTCTCGGTATAGACTTCCGGATTCCGCTGTACGCCTGAAGCATCGCGATACATCAAGTTGGGCACGGAAGCGATGGGCCGCTCCCCGTTCAAGGCCTCGATGAGCCAGAGCAATGCATGCTCCCCTTCATAGAGGATGGCTGAGTCGAAGATCTCTGTGAAGAATCGTTCCTGATTCGGCAGCTCTTCCTGCAGCCTGGTGATGACATTGCCCCCCACTACCACATGGATATGGGAGAAGGTCTCCTTGATCATCTTGCAAAAAGTCAGTCCAGCCAGCAGCTGCATCTGCGTCCCGATCGAGAGCCCCACCACGTCCGGCTTCTCTTTGGCCACAGCCGGCATGACCAACTGGTTGCAGATATCCCGATAGACGTTCACCTGTTCATCGTCCAGGCAGGCGAAGACTTCTTTCGACACCCCTGGGCGATAGCCGAGATTGCTTTCCATCGGATAGAACACGAGCGACGCAGGATAGTAGGCAGTGGAAATATAGGCCATCACCTCGCGGAAGCAGTTCAGCGCGCCTTCCAGTTTCTCGGCCTGGTAGAATCGCTCGCCGCGCACGATCAGCTTGGCATCCTCAACCCGCTCGGCCAGATCGAACACATCGACCGCATAGGCCTGCTCCACCGCGGCTTTCTGATCCGCTTCCTGCTCCGTCAGCGCTCCCGCCTTCTCTTTGTCTTGGAGGGGCTTGAGCTGCATCCCTAATCGGGCCTTCACCCAGATCAGGAACTCCATGGTGAAGAAGTGGTCGTACATCTCGATGTTGATGTCGCGCTGCACGACCTTGTGCCCCGCTTCGCGGAGCACGGCAGTCAACGATGGCAAGGCCAGATAGGGAGCAGTCGGCACCCATTCAGGAGGGAACAGCAGCATGACCTTCGACTGCTTCCGATCCTCTTTCTTGATCGGAGCCAAGGCGTCGATTTGTACGAGACCGTTACTGCCCATCGTCCCTGTCTTTCCCCCTGACTACTTGCGCCAATCGTCAGGTTATATCCGTCGCTCGTGAAGCGTATCTCGTATCTCGCGAACGTCGAAGAACAAGCGACAATCCTTCTCGCGCTTCACGCTTCACGAGATACGAACGACAGCGCATCACATTTTCCCCGCCAGCGTCCGCGTCACGCCCGCAGTTTTCATTGCCTGATATTGCAGGTCGGGCAATTTCCCCAATCCAAACCGCGCAATGTAGAGAAAGATATATTCGCGGATATACAAGCGCAGGTCCCATCCAGGATTATGGTTCCGTTCGAATTCCTGGAACACCCGCTCGGCCTCTTCGATGCTCATGCCGTTCTTCACGGTGTAGTAGTAGTCGAGCGCCAGATCCCATTCGGGGTTCTTGTAGGCTGTCACGCCCCACTTCTCCGGATGCTTCGCCACCGGGTTATGCCGGCCAAGATCAAACGTGCCGAACCCCAGCGAATGCACAGAGTCCTTGTTCTGCTCCAGGAACTGCACCGACTGCCAGGCCTCCTCCTTCGTCTCGCCGGGAAAGCCGAAGAAGCCCATGCAGTGGTTCCAGATGCCCGCGTCAGCAGTGAGCTTGAGGTGCTTCGTCATGATCTCGGTCGTCGTCGCCTTGTCCATCAACTGCAGCACCCGCTCCACCCCCGACTCATAGCCGAAGTGGAGATAGCGGCAGCCCGAGTCCTTCGCATCCTGCCAGACGGCGTCTTCCAAGAGGCTCTTCTCGAACCGCATGTGCGTCGTCCAGGTGATGCCCATCTGGCTTTCGACCAGGCCACGCGCGAGCTTCCGGAACAGCGCCGGCGGGTACGACTCATCGGTGAAATGAAAATGCCGCGCCCCGTACTTGTCGCGCAGATGTGTGATCTCCGCCAGCACGTCCTGAATCTTCTTCGACCGGTAGCCGGCCGTATAGCCCTCGCCATGGTCGCAGAACTCGCAGCGGCCCCAGTAGCACCCACGCGTCGCCAGATAGGGCAGAATCTTCGTCGGCACGAAATACTTCTCCAGCGGCAGGCCGTCGAAATCCGGCGGCGGCAGCATCGCCATATCTTCCGCATAGCTCGTCGGCGACGTATGCACGCCGGTTTCGTCCTTATAGATGGTGTTCGGCACCTCGGCGAGACTCCGCTTCGCCCCCACCGCCGACACCAGCTGCACAAACGCCGTCTCCCCTTCATAGACCACAGCGCTGTCGAAGTATTGGAACAGCGGCGACTGAGGCAGCACATCGCGCAATCGCGTCACCGTATTGCCGCCGATCGTCACGTGGATATGAGGGAAGTGCTGCTTGATGAGGGCACAGAAGGTCATGGTGGAGAACAGTTGCTGCTGCAGAACGATTGAGATGCCGATCACGTCCGGCTGTTCCTGCTCGATCACCGGCTTCACCAGCTGGTCGAACACGTCACGATAGATATTCACCTGGGTATCGTTCACCGCGTCCATGATTTCGGACGAGACGAAGACTTTATAGGATAGGTCCGTCTCCATTGGCGGCATGCAGATCCGCGCCGGGAAATAGACCATCGAGATCACCGACGTGACCTCACGGAAGACTTGAATCGCCCACTCTAACTGGTCGATATCGTAGAATTTTTCTCCACGGACTATCGCCTTCGCCTTCTCCGCCTTCTTGATCAGCTCGTCGATCCGCTGGCGGCTCAAATCGCAGAGCGCCATCTGCAGATCCATCTCGCTCTCACTCAGCTCGCGCTTCTTCGAGAGCTTGCGGAGCCGGTCAAGCTGCTGCGGCACCCGGCGCAGGACTTTCTTCAAAAAGTCCTCGCTGAAGTACCAGTCCCACATCTCGAGGTTGATGTCTTTTTGGATGACCGTATGGCCGGCCTGGCGGAGGACGGCGGTGAGGGAGGGAAGGCTCAAATAGGGTTCGGAGGGGAACCAATCGGGCGGGAAGATCAGCATGACCTTCATCTTCCGGCCGCTGGTGGCTTCGGAGGCTTGTCGATGCAATAAGATGAGTTCTTTGGAAGCCCGTTCGCCCTTCGAATACTCAACGCGCATGAAGGCGGCTCCTCTATCGGACCGGCAATCTGAAAGCGTCAGAATGCCAACGGGTTAGACTAGAGACTCGCTATTGTACGGGGGCGCAAGAAGGATATTCAAGGGCGGGAGGGAGCAGCCAGACAGTCCTTTGTGCTCGCAGAGGCCATGTAGAGTCCCATAGTCATTGGACGCAAAAATGAGTTACCGAATGAGTTTGTCGTATTCCGCGTGCGTGCCAATCCAGAACCAGACAATACCGTCCGGTGCTTCTACCCCTACCGCTCGGTACTGAAGTCCAACCCTGGCTGACCTGAACCGGCCCACCTTCTTGAAATGCAGCGACGGATGCTGGGGGTTTGCCTTGAGGAGTTCAAATGCGTTGTCGGCTTGTTCACGGATCAAAGCAGGCAGGGCGTTGTAGCAGTTCCAAAAGTCTGGTGAGGCGTGATGAATCAAAGCGGTTTGGACTGACCTGCAGTATGAGCGCGGAGAGCTTTTTCAGCGAAGGCATCGAGCTTACCGGCCTTCACATCAGCCTCTAACTGACGATCCCATGTCTCCGCGTCAAATGCCGCATACCATCGGCGAAAAGCCGCAAGCTCATCGGCAGACAAATTCTCAATTTGCTCTTCAATCGCTTCGACCTTGCTCATATACCACCCCTCTCTACTACACGCCTGATCGGACCTTGCTATTTGGTAGGTCCCGACAAAGATCCCAAAGGTTGACTTGCAGGTCTTCGAACGAGTCCCCTTGCATCCAATAGTCAGGATAGTCCTGGAGGTAGCCGAGCCACTGCCCCCCATCCTGCCAATAAATATACTTGGTCGATTCCATGCCAGCTATTATAGCCGGACTCTACAGATCTGGAAAGTGGAGCGCGTGAACGGATAGCTCGAAATCGGCGGATCTGCTTCAGGAGGTCAGGCGCAACGGATGCCCGCAGTTTCGCTCGCGGTACCTCTCGGAGCGATCCTTCCGGGCTTTACTTGGCGGAAACCTTCTGGAATTCCCGCAGCCACGGTCATAGGACCGTGGTGCTTTGGTCAGTTCCAGCTTTCCTCCCCAGTAAAGCCTCGGTGGATACCTCGCTCCTTCGGTAACGCTCTCTCAATCCGAGGGCATCTTTGGTGAGATGTGAGAGCCGCCACATGCCGATGGCAGGCCGCTCCGAGATCGGCAACGCGGACTCCAACAGGGTTCTGATGCCCGCTCAGGCATTGTGGTCTATCCCCGTATCAGACAGGGGGAGAGGGGTAGAATTAGGAGCTACTCAACCCGTTCCATTACAAGGCAAGCTTGAATGCAACTGCGGACAGTGCCGCTTGTCAATCATCAGCCGAAATTGACCCTTTTATTCTGATGTGAAACTGACCCCTCTCCCGAGTTGAATGCTGGCCGATGCTCGCGCATCCTCCGGCCATCTAGGCCTCCGAATTCGGCCTCCCTCCCACCGCCGATTTCAAGAGGCCAGCTTTCCGCTTCTCCCGCAACCGATAGCTCTCG
>JAGXAR010000027.1 GCA_018971525.1 Nitrospirota bacterium | reverse complement strand
GGGGACCGGGATTTCTCCATGCGGAACTATTGGAAAATGTAGGGAAAAGTGGGAAGACCGCCCAATTAAGCTTTAATAACCGATTTGCGAAATTTCTTCTAACTATCCCTTTCAAGGCAGTAACACGGGTTCAAATCCCGTTGGGGACACCAATCCTGTCTCTCTTCCTCTCGGTAGCCGACTCGCCGTTTCAGTCTTCTCAATCCGTTGAGTTTGTCTCGCAAGCTGGATACACTGGTCAGCAGCGGCTGGGTCACTTCTTCAAGAACGTAGCGGTGATGGGGGTGGCAATGCGTGGACTACGGATTATGTTGTGGACTGGGATTAGTCTTGTGACAGGTACACTCTGTCTTGGAGCAGCGGAGCCGCAGCCGTCGAAGGGTGCGCAGGCGGTTTTATCGGCTGAGGCGAGTCGAGGACAGGATGGCGCTCCAATGGTCCTTATCCCTGCCGGTCCATTCATCATGGGCAGTAACGACGGCCCACCAAATGAGCGGCCAGAACACACCGTGATCCTTGATGCCTACTATATCGATCAGTACGAAGTCACCCTCAGCCTCTATCGGAAGTTTCTGGAAGCGGCGAAACACGAGGCACCCCCGACATGGGATGATGAGGCGGCGACGATGGTTGGAGATCGGCCGGCCGTTGGGATGAGATGGTCAGAGGCATCCGCCTATTGCCAATGGGCTGGAAAACGGCTTCCGACCGAGGCCGAATGGGAGAAGGCGGCACGGGGGACCGACAAACGCCGGTATCCGTGGGGAGACATGCAGCCGTTCGTCGACATCGCAAACTATAATCGAGGAGTATGGGTCAGCGAAGCCATTACGCTGGTCGCGGTCACAAGTGGTCTTGAGGGGATGAGCGTGCGGCATGGCCTCAAAGGGGCTGGGAAGAGTCCGTTTGGACTTTCCCACATGGCGGGGAACGCAGCAGAATGGGTGGCTGACTGGTACGAGCGTGAATATTACCAAAAGAGTTCTGACAGAAACCCACTCGGTCCAGCTACAGGTGAGAATCGAGTGCTGCGAGGGGGCTCGTGGGCGGATGTGCCGGCTGCCTTACGTGTGACGGCGCGGTCCTCAGCCGAGCCGGACTTTGAGGATCGCACGGTCGGATTTCGCTGTGCCATGAATATGACGAAGTGAGTGGTGCTGGCCTGGTGCAGGCCGGGGAGTGTTGGCGATGCAGTAGATAGCTACGCTCAGCCAGCCATGTTGGTACATAGCTTCACAACCCTGCCGGACTTTCCCTGCGACCAGTTCCATGCCTGAACGAGTTATCACACCGCTCATCATGATTGCACTACTACTGGGGACGTTGCTCGCCCTCCGTTCGATTCATTCCACTTCTGTGACGCCGGTGCCTGTCTCATCGGTGGCTGCGCTTGTGCCTGATATGGTTCCGCTGGTCACCGGAGATGAACCGATCACAGAGATCTTTTCGAAAGCCGGCTGCGCCGTGTGCCACACCGTTCCGGGTATTCCGGGGGCTGATGGTCGCGTAGGCCCGCCCCTCCTATTAGGCACCACGGGGCCTGCCCGATTAGCCGATCCGTCTTACCGTGGCCACGCACAGACGGTGCATGATTATGTCACTGAGTCGGTTATCGAACCGGGAGTGTTTATCGTGCCGGGATATCCGGCTAACACGATGCCGATATGGTATGGCACGAAACTCAGCGCCCTCGCGCTGGAGAAGATTGCGTCGTATCTTGAGCGGCAAGGGGTTACTGCGGCGCAGTAACCGCGATCGCCCCTGTCAGATGGAATAAGGACGCGGGAGTGGTGGTGAGGGGTTATCGTTTACGCAGGGGAGTCACGTTTCCTGAGGCTCCCCCTTGGATCTTAAAGGCACTGTTCGAGGGGTCACCTGATTTTTTGTCGAGGAGCGCGTTGACCGCATCGTCCCCTCTAAGACCTTCGATCTTGATCTTGAGCCGGAGATTGTTAGCGCTGTCGGCATTGATCAAGGCTTGCTCGAGCGTGATCCTTTCTTCCTTATACAGTTGGAACAAGACCTGGTCGAACGTCTGACAACCTTCCTCCACTCCCTGCTCCATCGCTTCCTTGAGCGAATCGACCTCGGCCTTCTTGATGAGATCTTTAATGCGGGGCGTGTCGAGCATGATTTCCAGCGCAGGGGCCCGTTTCCCGTCCACGGATGGCACGAGCCGCTGCGAGATGATGGCGCGAAGATTGAGCGACAACTGGAGATAGATCTGCGCATGCCGCTCCACCGGGAAAAAGTTCATGATGCGCTCGATGGCCTGGTTCGCGTTGTTCGAGTGGAGCGTGCCGATGCAGAGGTGCCCGGTTTCCGCGAAAGTGATCGCGGCTTCCATCGTTTCCGTATCCCGGATTTCGCCGATCAGAATCACATCCGGCGCCTGCCTCAGCGTATTCTTGAGAGCATTCTGAAATGAGAGCGTATCGAAGCCCACTTCTCGCTGCGTAATGAGTGATCGCTTGTGATTGTGGACAAACTCGATCGGATCCTCCACCGTCACGATATGGCCGGGATGGATGGTATTACGGTGGTCGATCATGGCTGCGAGAGTGGTGGATTTTCCTGAACCGGTGGCTCCGACTACGAGCACTAACCCGCGCTTCGTCATCGAGATGTCTTTTACAATCGGAGGCAAGCCCAGCTGATCGGCGGTCTGGATCTCGGCTTTGATATGCCGGAAGACCAAACCGACGTTCCCGCGCTGCCGGAAAATATTGACACGGAAACGGCCGAGCTCTTTGTAGTAGAGGGCCAGATTCATTTCCATCTTTTCCTCGAATTCCCCGCGCTGCTGGCCGCGCATCAGCGCCAGCGCGAGGGCTTCGAGTTGTTCGTTGGTAAACGGCGGGGCGTTGGTTTGTTGTGTCGAGCCGTGGACGCGATAGGCTGGAGGCGAGTCGACAGTCAGGTACAGGTCTGACGCTTCTTGATCCACCATGACTTTCAAGAGACTCCGAACATCCATTTCCACCCCCGTTTTCTCTGCCAGGTATCCTAGGCCGCGCCGCCCATTGCGGATCCAAATAAATTGGGATTCATGCTGCGCGATTGGGCTTCGGTCTTCGTGACGACTCCACGGGTCACTAAATCGACCAGCGCCATGTCCATCGTTTGCATGCCGTCTTTCTGACTGGCCTGCATGATTCCGGGAATCTGGTGCAACTTGCCCTCTCGGATGAGATTCCGGACCGCGGTCGTGGCGACCATGATTTCGAGGGCGGCGACACGACCGCCTGCTTTTTTCTTCAGCAGCGTCTGCGTGATGACCGCTTCCAAGGCTTCTGCGAGCTGTGTGCGAATTTGGGACTGCTGGTTTGGGGGAAAAGCATCGATGATGCGGTCGATGGTTTTCGGCGCGCTGGAGGTGTGGAGCGTGCCAAAGACCAAGTGGCCTGTTTCCGCAGCAGTCAACGCGAGCTGGATGGTTTCCAGGTCGCGCATTTCACCCACGAGAATGATGTCCGGGTCTTCGCGAAGAGCGGACTTCAGCGCATTCGCAAACGACAGGGTATGCACACCCAGTTCCCGCTGGTTGACCAGACACTTCTTCGTCTTGTGGACGAATTCGACCGGATCTTCGATTGTGAGGATATGGCCTTCGAATGTGTTGTTCAAATAATCGACCATAGCGGCCAGCGTGGTTGATTTACCAGACCCGGTTGGGCCGGTCACAAGGATCAGCCCCTTTTCCCGATCGCAGAGCTGTCGGACGACGGGAGGCATTCCGAGCTTCTCCATCGGAATGATTTCGGTGGGAATATTTCGGAAGACGGCGCCAAGCCCGCGGGTCTGGACGAAGACATTGACGCGGAACCGGGCAATGTCGCCCAGCTCAAAGGAAAAGTCACACTCGCGCTTTTCCTCGAAATTCTTCCGCTGGGTATCGCTCATCATGTCATAGATCAGCGAATGCGTTTCTTCCGTGGTCAGTGGGGGATGGTCGAGTTTCTTGAGGTCCCCGTTCAGACGGATCATCGGTGGCTCGCCGGCGCTGATGTGACAATCCGACGCGCCCTCCTTTGCCGTGAAGGTCAGGAGCTTCGAAATATCCATGAAGAGGACTCCTCGGTGAGAAAGAATAGGATGATGGTGTCTCGGGCCTCAGCACTACTTGAGAGCATGATGCCACAGGGTGATGAGAAAGCAAGGAAATAGCCGGAAGTGGTTGCGTGAATTTCTCAGTGGTTCAAAGCAGGTAGGTGATGGATTCGATCAGATCAGTCCTGCCGATTGCCCTGCGCGTTGAAACGCGGTGAGGGCGTGATCGATGTGGCTGGGGGTGTGCTCGGACGTCACCGTGACGCGGATGCGGCTGGTGGCGTCCGGGACGGTGGGGGGGCGAATCGCCGGAGCATACACACCCTCCGTGAACAGGTGTTCGGCAAACGAGAGCGCGGTCTCGGCATTGCCGACGAGGATCGGCATGATCGGACTGACGCTGGGTGACAATGTGAATCCCAATTGTGTCAGCCCTGTGAACAGCCGTTCTCGGTTGGCCCACAAGCGCGCCCGCCGTTCCGGCTCTCGTTGTATGATTCGTAAGGCTGCTGTGACGGCGGCAGCCGAACTCGGTGGCGGTGCCGTGGTAAAGATGAAGGCTCGGTTTGTGTTCATGAGATAACGGATCAACGTCGAGGGCCCAGCGAGGTAGGCCCCACTGCTGCCGAAGGCTTTGCCCAAGGTCCCCATCTGAAACGGGATCTGTGTATCAAGGCCGAAATGTTCGGCCGTTCCTCGTCCATGCGGTCCCATCACGCCTGTGCCGTGGGCATCATCGATATAGAGGTCGGCTTCATAGTTCTGGGCTAACCGACTGAGTTCAGGCAACGGCGCGAGGTCTCCGTCCATACTGAAGAGGCCGTCGGTCACAATCAGCGTGCGCCGCGCCCGGCGTCTCTTGGCCAGGAGGGACTGTAGGTGATTGGTATCGTTGTGTCGATAGATTCGAAAGTCGGCTGCGCTCAGACGGCAGCCGTCGATCAGGCTGGCATGGCACAAGCGATCAGCCAGGATCAATCCGCCTCGTTCGATCAGGGTAGGGATGGTTCCAATGTTGGCAAGGTAGCCGGAGCTAAAAGTCAGTGCGGCTTCCGTTCCCTTGAACTGTGCCAGAGCAGACTCTAATTCTTGATGTGGTGGCAACGAGCCTGAGATCAACCGAGAGGCTCCAACCCCGGCTCCAAACCGTTGCGTCGCCTCGATGGCGGACTGAATCACTTCCGGATGCATGGCCATCCCCAAATAGTCGTTCGAGGCGAACAGGAGGATCTGCCGTCCTGCCATCTCAACCACCGGACCGACGCCGGAATGGAGCGGAGTAATGCGTCTGGTCAGATGTCGCGCGGCCAATTCGTTTAGTCGATTTTCAAACATCTGAAGCGGCCCGTCCTCAAAGCTGGGAGATAATTTACCTTCTGAGAACCGACACGAAGCTGCCGCCTGATTGACAAGATCGTGACATCCTTAGTATAAGGCGCGAACACAATTTGAGGAAACGGGCCCCGCCCTCTTCGACGAATCCATCCATGAGCTACCGTATCAAGGTCCCGGCGAAAACTCTTCCGGTCGATGAAGCCCACATGTTGAGCTGGCTTGACCACACGCTGCATAGGTTAGAGGATTATCGACGCCCCTTGCTGGTTGGTCTGGGAGTGTTGGTGCTTGCGGTTGCCGTGGTCGGAGGGGTTTTTTATGTTGATCGCCAGGCAGCTCAGAAAGCACAAGACCTTGAACGTGAGGCGATGCGCTTCTTGACTGCTCCTTCTGCCAACGATCCTCAAAAGGCTGACCACGCGCTCAAAGAAGCGATCGCGAGGTATCGGCAAGTGGTCGATCAATATCCACGAACCCCCACGGCACCACTCGCCTTGTATCATTTGGGAAATACGTTGGTCCAGGCCAATGAACTGAGTGCGGCTATTGAGGCCTATCAGCGATTTCTTGCATTATATAGTTCGAACTCCTCAATGGCCGGGTTGGTGCAACAGCGTCTGGCCTATGCGTATTTGCTCAAGGGAGACCGGGACCAAGCAGTGAAGGCACTCACGGATATTCTGGAGACTCCTGGTACTTTGAACCGGGATCAGGCGTTATTTGAGTTGGCGCGGCTGGAAGAATCCCAATCGCGGCCTGAGGGGGCATTGGCTCACTATCAGGAACTGATCAAGACCTATCCGAACTCTCCCTTCGCCAGTGAGGCGACGATTCGGACGAAAATCATGGATGTCAAGAAATCGCAGGAATCAACGCCTGCCTCGACATCGACGGCTCCGGCCAGTGCTGTGCCACAGAAGAGTCCTCCGTCTCCTCCTTCCTCAGCAGGCAAGAAAAAAACCTAGACACCCAGGTCTGTCGGTATCCCTGCTCTCGGCTTGGTCCGTTCTACGGATCGGCGGAAATGGGAGTCGAGTTTAGCGGCTGATAACGAGAAAGTCGCCCGGTCGAATAGTTGGGCCGGAGAGGTTGTTCTTCGTCTTGAGCGTTTTGAGCGGGATGCGAAACCGTTTCGATACTTTTTCCAGCGTGTCCCCCAGGCGGACCTTATACCAGCGAGAGGGCCCGGCGGCTACAAACTGAGCCTTTTCCGGTAGCTGTGGGAACTTGTGGGTCGGGATGCGGTCAAGCAGTTGTTCCACTTTCGCTTTCGTTCCCACCGGAACCTTCAGATGGTAGGTCTCATCGCCCGGTGGCGTCGCGTCTCGCCGCAGCTCAGGATTTAAGAGCCGGAGTTCTTCATACGGAATGCCTGTGACATTGGCAATCGCGCGGAAATGGACTGGTCGTGTGATGATCGCTTCATCAAATTGATGCGGCTCGGCAGATTCCTGAGTGAAGCCGTATCGATCGGGATTCCTCGCGATAATCGTGGCGGCCATGAATCGCGGCACGTATTCCTTCGTTTCTCGCCGAATCAATCGTGTTTTCGAAATCTCAGAAAAGCTTTCAACCTGGGCCTTGTGGAGGGCTCGCATCACCTTGCCTTCTCCGGCATTGTAGGCTGCCATCGCGAGCGGCCAGGCACCGAAGAGGTCGTAGAGATCACGGAGGTAGCGTGCCGCAGCGACCGTTGACTTGATGGGATCCCGACGTTCATCAACGTAGTTGTCCACGCGGAGCCCATAGGCTTTGGCCGTCCCCTTCATGAACTGCCAGGGGCCCGTGGCTTTCGCTCGTGAGTAGGCGTAGGGGTTGAATCCGCTTTCAACCAGCGAGAGGTAGACCAGATCACTGGGAAGGTGAAATTCCGTGAAGATTGTCTCGACAAGGGGTTGATAGCGGCTGAGCCGGAGGAGCCACTGTTCGAAGCGACCGTGGATGGCGGTATTGAAGTAGCGAATGTGAGCCTGGACCGAGGAGTCCATGACAATCGGAACATTGTAGCTCGCATGTTCCGTCTGATTTATGGCACTTCGGGACGAGTCTTGTGTCAGGGCGAGTTCAGCCGGAGGATTCAAGGCGTCTGAAAACCGCGCGGTTGCTGGGGCATTTCCCGCTGGGTCCATCTGTATGAGGTCTTCAGCCCGCGGGACGTTGCTAGAGGTTGCTGTGGGAGGGTTAGTGGCCTCCGGTGCCGGACCTTCGGTATCGAGCGGGACCAGATTGGCGTCTGGCTCGTCTTCCGCCGCTGCGTTCTCGTCCACAAGCATAGACGAGTCATCCGTGGCGGGTCCGGTTAAAGTTGCAGCCTGCCCGACCATTATAGTAGGAGCGGAGAAGCTGAACCATATTCCGAAGAAGAGAGCCATCGGGAGGACGCCATGTCCTGCCCTAAGTGGCGTCATGGAAATACGGGGGCAATCAGTATCGTGTGCAAGGTTCGTCATGTTTTGTAAAGCTAGACTATCGATGGACTGCGCTATTGTCAAGGAATTGCAAAGGGGATGACGCCCCTCCTTTGGTGGCACAGGGGCCAAATTATCTCACGCTCGCCCAAGATTGTGAGCGGAAGTAACGCAGGCATCAGCAGGCCGCAACAGTCCGAAAACACGCGCGTCTACACGGTTTCTCGCCTTGACAGGTTTTGAGAGGCAATGGTATCGTCCCTCCTTCCCACGTAGGATTTTTCACGATTTATTCGCAGGAGGTTCAGTCGATGCTGAAGCGGTATTTGCTGGCTCCCGGTCCGACGCCTGTGCCCCCTGAGGTGCTCTTGGCCATGGCGCGGCCTATGACCCATCACCGTGCTCCCGAGTTCGATAAGCTCTTCGCGGAGGTCCGGGATGGACTCAAGTGGTTGTTTCAAACCAAAAACAACGTGCTCATTCTGGCGGCTTCCGGAACCGGAGGCATGGAAGGCTCAGTTTCTAACTTTCTCTCTCCAGGCGACAAGGCCCTCACAATTAATGGGGGAAAGTTTGGGGAACGATGGACCAAGCTCTGCAAGACGTTCGGCGCCCAGGTGACCGAAATCAAGGTGGAATGGGGGCGAGCCGTCGATCCCCAAGCGGTTGCTGATGCCCTTAAGAAGGACCCGGGAATCAAAGCGGTGTATGTGCAGGCGAGTGAAACCTCCACTGGTGTGGCGCACGATATCAAGGCTCTTGCGCAGATCGTGAAGGCCCAGAGCGAGACCATCCTGGTGGTGGATGCCATTACCGCACTCGGGGTGTTCGACATCAAGACTGATGAGTGGGGGATCGATGTCGTGATTACGGGATCTCAAAAGGCGCTGATGCTCCCGCCGGGCCTTGCATTTGTGAGCGTGAGTGATAAAGCCTGGCAGTTGGCGGAGAAAGCGAAGAACGCGGCCTTCTATTTCAATTTCAAGAAAGAGCACGAGAATCAGCAGAAGAATCAGACGGCCTATACACCTGCCGTATCTCTCATTGTTGGCTTGCAGGAAGTTTTGAAGATGATGAGGGAGGAAGGGCTTGAGGGGGTGTTCGGCCGCCAAGCCATGCTCGCGAAGGCCATGCGTGAAGGGGTGCAAGGTGCCGGGCTGGCGCTGTTTCCGAAAGAGTCGCCCAGCGATGCCCTCACTGCTATTTTAGCGCCGGAAGGCGTGGACGGACAGGCCATTTACAAGAATCTGCGCGTCCAATACGGTATTACGGCAGCTGGTGGTCAAGACCATTTAAAGGGGAAGATCTTCCGGCTCTCCCACATGGGCTACATGGACCGCTTCGATGTGATCATGGGCGTGGCAGCCGTTGAAATGGTTCTCAAAGGGCTGGGGCATCCCGTGAAGCTTGGTAGCGGTGTGGCGAAGGCGCAAGAAATCCTCATGGCGTAGGGGTCAGACATCGGCGAATTCATGATGGCAGATTAGGCGGAACTCTGATGAAAATTCTGATTAGCGATAGTCTCTCTAAACAGGGTGTGGATCTTCTTGAGAAGGCTGGATTTACCGTGGTGGTCAAATCCAAGCTCTCGAAGGAAGAGTTGTTCAAGGAGATCAAAGACGCTGATGGTTTGATTGTGCGGTCCGGAACGAAGGTGACAGCGGAGTTGATCGCAGCAGCCGAGCGATTGAAAGTCGTCGGACGGGCCGGGTCAGGGCTGGACAATGTCGATACCCCCGCGGCCACCCGTCGCGGCATCGTGGTCATGAATACGCCGGGCGGTAATACGGTCACCACTGCTGAGCACACCATGTCGATGATTTGTGCCATGAGCCGGCGCATTCCTCAAGCCACCGCGTCAGTGAAGGCCGGCAAGTGGGAAAAAGACAAATTCATGGGTGTCGAACTCTACAACAAGGTGCTCGGCATCGTCGGAGTGGGGCAAATCGGCAGCCATCTCACAAAGCTGGCGCAGGGAATCGGCATGACCGTAGTTGCCTACGATCCCTATTTGGCCGAAGAGCGCGCGCAGAAGATGGGCATCACCATGATGCCGCTGGATGAACTCTTCAAGCGCGCCGATATCATCTCCGTCCACACGCCGTTGACTCCTGAGACCAAGGGCCTCATCAATGCGCAAGCGATCTCGACCATGAAGCCGGGAGTGATGATTGTGAATTGTGCCCGCGGAGGGATTATCCATGAGGGTGATCTATTTGACGCGTTGAAGGTCAAGCGCGTGGCCGCCGCCGCGTTCGATGTGTTTGAGGAAGAGCCGGTGAAGGGGGATCATCCGTTGTTGACGCTGGATAACTTTATCTGTACGCCGCACATCGGAGCCCAGACGACCGAGGCGCAAGAGAATGTGGCCGTAGGCATTGCGGAACAAGTCGTCGATTATTTCACCAAAGGCATTGCTCGCGGGGCGGTCAATATTCCTTCGGTTTCTCCGGAGTTGTTGCCGAGGCTACAGCCCTATCTGTCTTTAGCCGAGCAGCTCGGGAAGCTGCAAACGCAGTTGTGTGAAGGAGGGCTTGAACGCGTGACCGTCGAGTACAGCGGAGAGGTGGCAAGTCTGTCGGTTGCGCCGCTCACGATCGCTGTGTTGAAGGGATTGCTGAGTCCGATGATGGAAGCGCCTGTGAACTATGTGAACGCGCCGATCGTCGCAAAAGAACGTGGGATTGAAGTGAAGGAAGTGAAGAGCTCCGATGCGGGTGACTTCACCAGCTTGATTCGTGTTCGAGTGGAGGCCGGTAAGAAGTCGTACCAGGTGGCCGGCACGCTCTATCATAAGAAAGATCCGCGCGTTGTAGAGATTGATCAGTTCAACGTCGAGGTGGTGCCGGAGGGTCACATGCTCCTTATCCTCAACATCGATCGCCCGGGGGTGATCGGGATGGTGGGAAAGGTCCTCGGTGACAACCAGATCAACATCGTCAGGATGCAATGCGCGCTTGAGAAGCGGGGTGGGAACGCCCTGCTCATCATTGGATCCGACTCGGTCTTCCCGAGCACGGTGCTTGAGACGATCAAATCCAGCAAGGATATTCTCTCAGTCAAAGTCGCGGCTCTGTCCTAACCCCGCGCGCCATTCATCAGGTCAGCTATGGTCTCCGCTCCTCCGAAGCCTCGGTCTTCTTCGGGACAGGTCGCGTCGTCCCGCGAGCGCTCGCTCGTCCCTGTGGGCATGGCGACGATTCTTCCTCATGCTGCAAAGCAGGTCCGTCGTCTTGAAGAACAGTTGCTCGCTCAAGTCAACCGTTGGGGCTACGACGAGATCATTCTTCCCACGTTTGAATATCTTGACGTCTTGGCTCCGGGGCTTGAGCCGGAACTGATCGAGCACTGCTACCAATTCGTCGATCGTACGACGGGACGGACGCTACTCCTCCGTCCGGATGCCACGGCGCAGATCGCCAGGACCGTCGCAATGGGGCTCACGGGCGCGACGCTGCCGTTGCGTCTCTCATATCGAACTTCCGTTTTCCGTTACGAGCAGGAACATGCCGGGCGCGGTCGGGAAATTTTTCAGGTTGGGGCCGAGCTCATTGGCCTGGACGATGTCACGAGCGACAGCGAAGTCATCGGTTTGATGATCGAGTGTCTTCACACGATCGGTCTTCAGTCTTTCAAAGTGTCACTAGGACATGTGGGATTTATTAAAGGGCTCCTGATGCGATCCGGGCTGTCGGTGCATGGGCAGAAGTTGGCTGAGCAGGCGGCTGCGCGAAAAGATCTGCCGAGACTTGAAGAGGTCCTTGCGAGCGAGCATATTTCGAAAGCGGCGGCGCGGGCCATTCGGGAAGCGCCGGAGCTTTACGGTCAAGAGGAAGTGCTGGTACGCGGACGGGTCCTCGTGGCCGGCGATCCGGCATTGGCGGCTCCGCTCGAACGGCTTGACCAGGTGTATCAGTTGCTCTGTGCGGCAGGACACCGGAAATCGCTGCTTCTGGATCTCGGGGAGTTCCGCGGATTCGACTATTATGATGGTGTCGTCTTCGACGTGTTTGCCGAAGGGATGGGAGCGGAGTTAGGCGGCGGCGGACGGTATGATCACTTGATCGGTCGATTCGGACGACCGCTGCCCTCGACCGGTTTTGGCTTGGACGTCGATCGGCTCTTCCGCACCGTGGATTTTCCTGAGGAAGGATCGGTATCAGCGCGAGTGGATTATCTTGTTGCCGCGCCGCGCAGGGCCACTCGTCGATTGGTGGAGGTGGCAACACAGTTGCGTCGGACTCGATCTCGAGTGGTGCAGCAGACGATGAAGGGGAGTGATGCGGCGCTCTTGTCTGCCGCAGTGACGGCAGGGTTGGCCCAGCAGGCAGCGGCCGTGGTGGTGGTCGGTGCGCCAGGAATAGATCATGAGGACGTGCTGCTGGTCGAGTCTCTCGCTGCTCACATGCATGGCCGCCGATCTGGCAGTCTGAGTCGTCGTTCGAAGAAGATGAGGCTTGCTGACCTGGTGGCCGCGGCTCGTCGGTCTCGCCGGAAGGTAAAGGAACGGTCATGAAATCCATGTCAGCCGTGGATCTGTCCCAACCAAAACTGCCGCCACAGAATGTGGAGGCCGAGCAATCGGTCCTCGGCGCAGTCCTCCTCGACAATAGCGCGATGGCCAAGGCGATGGAATTGCTGGTCGAAGAGAACTTCTACCGCACGTCGCATCGGAAGATCTATCGTGCGATGCTGGAATTGTCGGACGTCGGAGAAGTAATCGATCAGATTACATTGACAGAACGGTTAAAGGCGCAGGGAGAAATCGAGTCCGTTGGGGGAGCAGCCTATTTAGCGGAACTCGTGCAGAGCGTGGCCAGTTCCGCCAATATTCGCTACCATTGCAAGATTGTGCGCGACAAGGCGCTGCTGCGAGAACTGATCCATACCTCCACGGAAGTCCTCACGCGCGGGTACGAAGGCACCACTTCAGTCGACGACCTGCTCGATTTCGCGGAGCGGTCGGTGTTCGGCATCGTCCAAGGGAAACTGGATCGGTCGTTCACCCCCATTAATTCCATCATCAAGGAAAGTCTCGACCTCGTCGACAAGTTGTCGAAGCGAAAAGAACATGTCACGGGCGTTCCCACCGGCTTTTACGACCTCGACGACATCACGGCCGGGCTCCAACCCTCCGATCTCGTGGTGATTGCGGGGCGGCCCAGCATGGGGAAGACGAGCCTGGCACTGGGGATGGCAGCCCATGCCGCCATCCATGCGGGCACTGTGGTCGGAATTTTTAGCCTTGAAATGTCAAAGCCACAGATCGTCCTGCGCATGTTGAGTTCCGAAGCGCGGGTCGATTCGCATGGCCTCCGAACCGGCAAACTTCAGAAAGAGGATTGGTGGCGTCTTGCGGAGGCGGCAGGGCGACTGGAGCAGGCGCCGATCTTTATCGACGATACCGGCGGCATCACTGTGCAGCAGATGCGGGGTAAGGCTCGTCGGTTGAAAGCCGAACGGGGGCTCGACCTGTTGATTGTCGACTACCTCCAGCTGATGCAGGGGCGGAGCGATTCGGAATCTCGTCAGCAGGAAATCTCCGATATTTCTCGCTCACTGAAAGCCTTGGCCAAGGAGCTCAACGTGCCGGTCGTCGCGCTGTCCCAGCTTAGCCGCGCAGTGGAAGCCCGGAAGCCGCCCGTCCCGATGCTGGCAGATCTCCGCGAGAGCGGCGCGATCGAGCAGGATGCCGACGTCGTCATGTTCATTTACCGTGAGGAGGTGTATGACCAGAATTCCGAACGGAAGGGCATTGCCGATATCCTCGTGAGCAAGCATCGAAACGGCCCGATCGGGAAAAAGGAACTCTTCTTCCACGACCGCTTCGCGAAGTTCGAGAGCCTCGACAATCGCGAAGTCGTTTGACCCTGTGTCACCCCGCTCGTATAATCTTTCTGACCACCACAGTCTCACTTGAATCCACCGAGAGGATCGTGCGAGTGTTCATGACGCGCTTCATTCCGGGCCGAACGGCGAACAACCGAGGTTTCACGTCGCTCTTTAGCGTGACGTGTTTGCTGATCTCCCTGATGGTGGTGGCCTGCGCCGCCGCGCCACAGACGCCTGAAAGGATGCTCGCCGCTGCCAGCACGCCGAAGGCTACGCCCTCGATTCATCCCCCCGATGCCGCAGCGTCGTATCATTTCATGCTTGGGTACCAAGCCGAGCTTGCGCAGGACATGGATCGTGCGATTCAGGAATATCAAGCCGCGCTGAAGACGGATCCGACGTCCCAGTCTGTGAAAGCCCGGCTGGCCGGTCTTTATTTTTCGCTGGGCGATATGTCCAATGCTGTCCGCTATGCGGACCAAGCGGCAGAGGGACCGGGCCAAGACGGCCAGCTGCTCACGCAGATGGCAGGGATTTTAGCCAGTGCGGGGCAGGGTGAGCGTGCGGTGAAACTGTTGGATCGCGCGATCGAAGTGGATCCGGCTTCCGGCGATCCCTATTTTACAAAAGGTCTGTTGCTCCTGAATCTGAAGCGGCAGCCCGAGGCGGAGCAGGCCATTCGAGCCGGCCTGGCGCGGGCTCCGGAATCTGCCGTGGGCCATTATCACCTGGGGCGCATGCTCCTTGAAGCAGGAAAAGTGGAGGAGGCGACGGCGAGTTTGGAGCGGGCGATTGCGGTCAATGCCTCGTTTGAACCAGCCTATCTTGCGCTCGCCTCGATCTATGAGTCGCGGCAGGACCAGGCTCGAGCGGTCGCAGTGCTACGGAAATATCTTCAGAGTGTGAACCCCCGAAACCGGGATATCCGGCACCAGTTGGTTCGGCTCTATGTGTCGGCAAAGGATTTTCAGGGTGCCAGGAAGGAATTGAATGATTTGCTGGCGGAGGACCCTTCGGACCTCGATGCCCAGCTTCGACTGGCGCTCGTGTACGGGGAAGAGAAGGAATATCCCCAGGCCATCGATCAGCTTACACAGATTCTTAAGGCGCGTCCGACGGAGCTCAAAGTGAGAGATTACCTTGGATTTCTCTACGAGGAAGCCAAGGACACGAAGAAAGCCGTCGAGACGTACACGTTTAACATTCAACTTGAGCCGTCCTATTTCGAAGGGCATCTGCATCTCGGCGTGTTGTTCTATCGGCTGAAGCAATTTCCTGAGGCCATCACGCACTTGACCAAAGCCATCACGATTAATCCGAAACAGCCCGAAGCCCATATCGTGCTGGGATTGACCTACTTGCAGCAGGACCAGTTCGAAAGCGCCGCTCAGGTCTTGGAGGAAGGCATCAGACAGAACCCAAAGAGCGCCGATTTGCACTTCAATCTTGGCACGGTCTACGACAAGCTCAACCGATTCGATGACGTGGTGCGCGTCATGGAGACCGCGATCAAGCTGGATCCTCATCATGCCGATGCGCTCAATTATCTGGGGTATAGTTATGCAGAGCGGGGGGTCAAGATCGACCAAGCCCTCTCTTTGACCAAGCAGGCTGTCGCGCTCAAACCGAGCAATGGGTACTACGTGGATAGCCTGGCTTGGGCGTTTTTCAAGTCCGGGCAGCTGGGCGAGGCCTTGTCGGAGATGAAGCGCGCGGTTGCGCTCGTCGGGGATGACCCGGTGCTCTATGAGCATCTCGGTGATATTTACGCGAAGCAACGAAACCTCTCGGATGCCCGTGAGGCTTGGCTCCATGCATTGGAACTCGACCCCTCCAACAACAAGTTGATGGACCGATTCCGTGAACTGGGGATGGGCGACCCAACCCAGGAGGAACGTATCCAGCAAGCCAAACGGCGTGTATCCGAGAAGATACAAGCTCAGTAGCACATCCCTTCCTCCCTAACCCTAGTCCCGGTTTCCCACACTTCATCCTCTGCTCTAACCTTAATCTCATTTGCCGCCATCTCCCCTGAGTCCTCTCAGCTGCATCTGACCGGCTGATTCGGTTCAGCCTTCTCAATCTAAATAATTGTTTTCACAGATTGATCCCTTCATGCAGGCGACGAAGCCCCCAGATCTCCGTCCCTCGTGGAAAGAGAGTGGAAGGTGCCAGGTCCCGTACAGTGGATGACAAATATTGGCAGATCCCAGCAAAGGCTGTGGAGACGCTCTCCAACTACTGCCTGTTTCGTAGCGCGCTAACGATCGTAACCATTTGATATTTCGTGTGACACACTTTTTCTCGGCCTGACAAGATACCGGGCATCGAACCTGCTAGAGACCTAGGTAACAGAAATCGGATGCTCGTTCCGATAAAAAGCAGGGTGTGAAGGGGCGAAGTCAGTGAACCATCAACAAGGAGGCAGGACGATGTTTAAGGCATTCCGGAAACAAGAGGGTTTCACCCTCATTGAGTTGATGATCGTCGTGGCGATCATCGGGATCTTGGCGGCCATCGCCATCCCGAACTTCTTGACCTATCAGTTGAAGTCGCGCCAGGCCGAGGCGAAAACCAACCTCCAGGCAATCAAAACCTCTGAAGTCGCCTTCCAGGCGGAGCGAGGCTGTTACATTGGAATAGCCGTTGAGGGTGTGGTAGCACCTGCAGCAGGCATCAAAACAGTTCCATTTAACTGGGGTGGTGGTCTGCCACCAACTGCTCCCGGTGCTCTCTGGTGTTTGGCTGGGGGTGTGTTTGGAGGCTGGTTCGCCGATATTGGGTTCAAGGCAACTGGTAATGTGAATTATCAGTACGGAGTAGATTCAACAGTGGCTCCGACCGTGGGGACGTTCACTGGGTATACCACGGCCCTGTCTTGTCCTTTAGCCATTGCTGGGACCAGTGCTGCCGCACTTGCTGTCCAGAACGACTTTGTTGCGATGGCTAAAAGCAATCTGGATGGCGATCCTGCTATTTCAACCTGGGATTCCACGGTTGACCATGGCGCCAACGACTGTACAACCGGTGTGTACTAAGCGGTTGTAGGTAAGGCCACGGGTCCCGGTAGCCACTTGGCTGCCGGGACCTTCCGTTTTCTCATCCTTCCGGTGTATCTCTCATGGCGGTCTCAATATCTTATACCCAACATCGTAGCGCACCGATCCTGAGTCAGGTTCTGCTCGGCATGGGGGGATTCCTCTTGCTGGCCTGCCTTGGCTGGCTGCAAGGGGAGCTCGATTTGCGGCAGGATCGGACGGTCGTCCAGATCGAAGGCCTTGCGCAGCTTCCTAAGGGCGAATATCTGAAACCGGCATTGCTCGGCTATCACCACTTAGGGGCTGACATCCTCTGGCTCAGGCTCATTCAGGTTATCGGGAAGAAACGGAATAGCGCGGACGAATATGAGTGGATGTATCACGCCTTGGATGTGCTCACCACGCTCGATCCTCAGTATGCCTACGCCTACTATGCGGGCGGGGTCATTCTCGGCGATCTCGCCAACCGCCCGGACTTGAGCATCCGGCTGCTTGAAAAAGGGGTCAGCGCGAATCCCGAGGTCTGGAACATTCCCTTTCTTCTTGGATACAACTATTATTTTCTGCTCGGTGATCCAGCTAAGGGGGCGGAATACATTATGAAGGCGGCTAGTCTGCCTGACCGGCCTAACTATCTTCCAGGGCTTGCCACTCGCATGGCTGCGGAGGCAGGAAATCCCGACACGGCCTTGGCGTTTCTTGAAGCCCGTTTGAGGGAGACGCAAGATCCAGAGATGCGAGAAGTCTTGGCCTATCGGATGAAAGAAGTTATTATCGAACGGGACCTTCCCGTACTGGAGAATGCCGTGGAAGCCTATCGGACGCAACATCGGTCCCTTCCTGCAGCCCTCGGAGATCTCGTGGCGGTGGGAGCCCTTTCGATTCTGCCAGAGGAACCGTTCGGAGGAGACTATCAGTTAGACCCCAAGACCGGCGCAGTCTCCAGTTCGACTCACCCGGAACGGCTGCGCACGTTTTTCAAACGTAAAAAACTGCCTGCGTACAGCTTTCCCAAGGTAGAGCCTTCCTACAGTTTCCCTAGGACATGGGAGTGAGCCATGACGCCTAGCTCCGATCTCGTGGTCCAGACAAAGCAACTCTCCAAGATTTTTCGCGTGGGGTTCTGGGGGAAGCGAGTAACCGCGGTGGATTGCCTCAGTCTCGAAGTCCGGCGTGGGGAAGTGTTCGGCTTTCTCGGTCCGAACGGAGCGGGGAAAACTACCACCCTCAAGATTTTGATGGGGCTTATCTATCCAACCAGTGGGACAGCCAGGCTATTCAATATGGACATGGGCGATCCTCGCGCCAAGACACGTCTGGGATTCCTTCCCGAGTCGCCCTACTTTTACGACTACCTCACGAGCCGTGAGTTTCTCAGGTTCTACGGGCATTTGTTCGGGCTGTGGGGCGCTGTTCTGAGCAAGCGAGTCGACGAACTCTTGGAGCTTGTCGGCATGACGCATGCGAAGGATCTACAGCTCAGGAAGTTCTCAAAAGGCATGTTGCAGCGGGTGGGGATCGCCCAAGCCTTAATCAACGATCCGGAGTTGGTGGTGCTGGACGAACCCATGTCAGGACTGGACCCCATCGGGCGAAAAGAAGTGCGCGATCTGATCTTGCGTCTCAAAGAATCCGGAAAAACAGTCTTGTTCAGCTCCCACATCTTGCACGATGCCGAAGTATTATGCGATCGGGTTGCGATGATCCTGAAAGGGCGCCTCGTGGCCTGTGGTCGGGTGACCGACTTGCTGGATCAGGGGGCGAGTCATCAAGTGGAACTGGTCGTGGATCGTCTGACCTCCGAAGGATTGGACCACTTGCGCCCGCTTACCGACAAAGTGGTAATGCAAGGAGATCGGATGCTGGTGGTGCTGAAGAGCCAACAGCAGGTCGGGGGAGCGCTGGAGATTATCCGCAGTGCGAAAGCGAGTCTGGTGTCGCTCAATCCTCAGAAGGGGTCGTTGGAAGACCTCTTCATCCGCGAGGTCAAAGGACTTCAGCGTCCACCGGAGAATCGCGCATGAAAATCCTGTCGATCGCGCTGAATACCTTTCGGGAAAACTTGCGAGACAAACTCCTCTACAATCTGCTGGTCTTTGCGCTGCTCATGATCGGCAGCTCCGTGCTCCTGTCACGGTTAACCTTGGGGGAATTCCACCGTCTCATTCTTGATCTGGGGCTAGGGAGTATTAATTTCTTCGGGGTGTTGATTGCCATTTTTGTCGGGATCGGCCTGGTGAGCAAAGAGATCGAGAAGAAGACCATCTACACGATTGTGTCCAAGCCGGTGGCGCGATACCAATTTCTGCTCGGAAAGTATCTGGGCCTCACATTCACCTTGTTCGTCAATACGGTTGTTATGGCGCTGGGACTGCTGCTGGTGCTCTATGCCCAAGATGTTCCGGTCGAGGGGATGCTCTTCAAGGCGCTGGCGCTGATTTTCGTCGAGTTCATGGTGATCACGGCGGTAGCCCTGCTGTTTTCCACGTTTACCAGTGCCACCTTGAGTGCCATCTTCACGCTGGCGATGTATGTGATCGGACACCTCACGGCCGACCTGAAAACATTCGGGGCGAAGATGGATGATCTCAGCCGGGGGATTTTGAACGGGATCTATTATCTCTTGCCCAACCTCGAGCGCTTCAACTTGAAGGGCCATGTCGTTCATCACCTGGAAATAAGTGGTTCTGACCTGATGCTGATTGTCGTCTACGGAGCGACGTACACAGCATTTCTTCTTTTCACAGCCAGCCTTATTTTTCATCGGAGAGATTTCCGCTAAGACGGCCTGCCAGCGGTTCTGATTCTCCACTTGCATTATGTCAAGGAGCAAGGTATTGAAGGGAGTGCCACGGCTGCCTTGTTGGTCCTTCGAGTGTTGAGATTCATACTGGAGAACAACATCGATGAATGTGCCATTGCTTGATTTGAAAGTTCAGTTCCAACCTCTCCGTGCGGAGATCATGGCGGAGGTACAAACTGTTTGTGACGAGCAGGGATTTATCCTGGGACCGCGCGTCGTGGCGTTCGAGGAATCCGTTGCCCGCTACATCGGGGCTCGCTATGCGATCGGTTGCGCCTCCGGGAGCGATGCGTTGTTACTCTCCCTCATGGCCATGGGAGTCAAGGCCGGCGATGAGGTCATCACTGTCCCGTTCACGTTTTTTGCCACGGCGGGCGCGATTTCACGATTGGGTGCCAAGCCGGTGTTTGTAGACATTCAGCCGGATACGTTTAATATCGATCCATCCCTGATTGAACGAGCCATCACGCCTCGCACGAAAGCGATCATTCCCGTTCACCTCTTCGGGCAATGTGCGGACATGGCTGCGATCAACGAGATTGCCGGACGAAAGAATGTAAAGGTGATTGAGGATGCCTGCCAAGCGATTGGCGCGGCACAGCAGGGGAAGCGCGCCGGAGTGCTTGGAGACACCGGGTGCTTTAGTTTCTTTCCCACCAAGAATTTGGGCGGCTTTGGAGATGGGGGGCTCATCACGACCAACGACAAAGCACTTGCGGACTCCATGGCCATGCTCCGTGTTCATGGGAGTCAGGTCCGCTATCTCCACGAGGCGGTGGGGATTAATAGCCGGCTAGATGCGCTTCAGGCTGCCGTACTACAGATTAAATTGAAATATCTTGACCAGTGGACCGAGGGGCGACGCCGAAACTCCGAACGGTATCAGCAGTTGTTTGCCCGGACAAAGCATGCGGATCACGTGACACTGCCACCGACGGTGCCTGGAAATTTCCACGTCTATAACCAATTCACCGTGCGAGCGCCGAAGCGCGACGAGTTGCGCACCTTCCTCAAAGAGAAGGGGGTCGGCACGGAAGTATACTATCCGCTCCCGATGCATCTGCAAAACTGCTATCGCGAGTTAGGCCGTCAGAAGGGGTCCTTCCCCCTGTCGGAACAAGCGGCCGAAGAGGTGATATCCCTCCCGATCTATGCCGAATTGACAGAAGCGCAGCAGTCCTACGTTGTCGAGATGATTGCGGAGTTCTATCGGCACGCCTAGGTTTGTTCAGGTCATGCCCCTGTTTCCAGCGAGGCTCTCGCTCCCGTCAACGCCTGTCCGTTCCTGTGTTTTGTCGTAGAATAAACACACATTTCAGATTCGGATGAACGAGACTGATGGCACAGCAGCCAGAAGAAGGAGGTCATGATGAGGTCGATGATGTGGGGGACTCTGTTCGCGCTCTCCTTGATATGGAGCACTATAGCCATCGGCAAGGAGTTGTCGCCCCGTGAGATTTACGAACGAGACTCTCCAGCCGTCGTAATGGTGATGGGGTATGCGGACGGCGGCGGGAAGGGGAGTGGAGGAACCGGTTCGATCATTCAGGCGGACGGGTTGGTCCTCACCAATGCCCACGTCGTGATCGAAGAACAGACAGGGAAACCCTTCGCCCGTCTGTCTGTTTTTCTCAAGCCGACCCGGGTTACCGGCGATTCAAAGAGCGATCTCTCTCGTATGGTTCGCGCCAAGGTTGTGGCCTACTCACAACCATTGGACCTCGCCCTGTTGAAACTCGAAGGTGTCACGGAGCCACTGCCTGTCGTCGATGTGAGTGAATCGGGACGGGCTAGGATCGGGGATCGAGTGGTGGCCATCGGTCATCCAGAACAGGGGGGACTGTGGACCCTCACCACTGGCGTGATCAGTGCCGAGGTCGACAATTTTAATGGAGTCAAAGGCAAGCAGGTCTTTCAAACAGAGACGGGTCTGAATCGTGGAAATTCAGGTGGGCCACTCTTGGATGGAGAAGGACGGATGATAGGGGTCAACACGGCGATTGCTCGCGTGGCTCCTGACGGTCTTCCGATCACGAGCATCAGTTTCTCGCTCAAATCGAGCGTCGCCACACAATGGCTGCGTGAGCAAGGCGTGGGGTTACGAGCTGGACGAGGGGCGCCGCTTCCCGCTGGACAAATGCAGCCAGCGACCGACCAACCGCTGGCCCCCTCAGTGCAGCCCCAAGCCAAACCAGTCCAGCCTCCTCAGTCTGATCTGTCGCCCAAGCCGACGATGAAGCCGGATGTGGCCCCGCCGGTTCCGGTTCGTCCCTATAACCTCGATCAGTTGATCAGTGATCGTGCGAAAGCGGAAGCCGATCTTGAAAACATGATGTTAGAGATGCGTGGACGGATGAAGGGGCGATAGGCAGGAGGGATGGTTCTTACTCGATCACAACCGGTGATTCGCCAGGCACTTCATGCCGAATGCCCGTCCTGTGCCTTCGTATAATCAGGCTGGATAGAGGGGCGAACAGCAGAGGAATTTCTACCACCAGTCACATCGTCGCAAGTCCGTCGCCACCTACGAATTCGATCACTTGGGGAGCAGGATCAAGGAAACGGTTCAGCGTTGGTCTGACAAGAATGGATCCGCGGCATCGAGCGAAACGATCGTGAGCTGCGAGCGGATCATCACGTACTATTAGTCGAATGCTCCAGCCAGTCCCGCCGCTCTCTCGGTTCTTTCTACGTCGTAATCGCCCCTTCCGAGGCTGACGAGACGTGCCGCGCATACTTGCCCATGACGCCGGAGGTGTAGCGTGGCAGTGGCTGCTTGACCTTTTTGAGGCGGGCTTTGATCTCTTTCTGCGAGAGTTCCACGGTCAACGTCCGTTTGGCAATATCGAAGACAATGAAGTCGCCATTTTTCACGGCACCGATCGGGCCACCTTTGATGGCTTCTGGTGCGACATGGCCGGCCATCAGGCCATGGGTGGCGCCGGAGAAGCGGCCGTCGGTGAGCAGCGCGACGGAGTCGCCAAGCCCCGCGCCGACGATGGCCGCGGTAACGCCAAGCATTTCTCTCATGCCGGGCCCGCCGGACGGGCCTTCATACCGAATCACCACGACATCGCCCGCTTTAATTTGACGGGATTGCACGGCCACGAAGGCATCCTCTTCCCGGTTGTACACCTTCGCTGGGCCACGGAACGTCATGATCGAGTGTCCCGCCACCTTGACGACACAGCCTTCTGGGGCGAGATTGCCCTTTAAGATCACGAGCCCGCCTGTCGGCTTGATCGGGTTCGACAGGGGTCTGAGAACTTGTTGGCCAGATGTTTCCTTGGCGTCCTTGGCCTCTTCCCCGATCGTCCGGCCGGTCACGGTCGGTTGGCCTGCATGCAAAATGCCGGCATCGAGCAGCCGTTTGGCGACCAGTGTGGTCCCTCCTGCCGCGTAGAGATCCGAAGCTGTAAATCGTCCGCCTGGCTTCAGGTCGGCGAGCAACGGCACCTTCCGATTGATCTTGTCGAAGTCGTCGATGCTTAGCTTGATGCCTGCCTCTCGGGCAATGGCGAGCAGATGCAGCACGGCGTTCGTCGAGCCGCCGGTGGTCGCGACCGCGGCAATGGCATTTTCCAGCGATTTCCGCGTGATGATCTGACGGGGTCGCAGGTCTCGCTTCAACAGATCCATGACCATCTTCCCGCATTCGAAGGCCACGTCGTCCTTCTGCCGGTCCATGGCCGGCACCCCGTTCCGTCCCATCGGCGAAATGCCGAGGAACTCGAACGCGATCGCCATAGTGTTGGCCGTGAACTGGCCCCCGCAGGCTCCAGGGCCCGGGCAGGCATGGTCTTCGAGATCTTTTAATTCGGCATTGGTCATTTTGCCGGACGCATGTTTCCCGACTGCTTCGAACACGTCTTGAATGGTCACGTCGTGGCCTTGGAACTGGCCCGGCATGATCGAGCCGCCGTAGAGCATCAGCGACGGCAGGTTCAGGCGAGCGAGGGCCATCACGGTCCCGGGAATGGTCTTGTCGCAGCCTGAGAGTGCCACCACGCCGTCAAACAGGTGCCCGCGAGCCACGAGTTCGATCGAATCGGCAATCACTTCTCGACTGATCAGCGACGCCTTCATCCCCTCGGTGCCCATCGAAATACCATCCGATACGGCGATGGTGTTGTACTCGATGGGGGTGCCGCCCGCGGCTCTGATGCCGGCTTTCACCCGTTCCGACAGTCGGCGCAGGTGGAAGTTGCAGGGCATGACTTCGATCCAGGTATTGGCGACGCCGATGATCGGACGAGACAGGTCCTCATCGGTGAATCCAACGGCTTTCAACATCGCGCGGGCCGGTGCCCGATCGGGACCGGCCAGCAAATCGCGGCTCGTGAGTTTCAGCTCCTTCGACATGACGTGATTACTTTCCTTTCTTGCCTTCTTTTTTCTTTTTTTCCTGCTTGGCTTCCTTGTCGATCACGGCACCAGTGGCTGCGTCGATGTGGACTTCCGTGACAGCCTCGTCAGCGCCGAGGACCTCGACTTCCCAGATTGTCTTGCCATGTTTCTTTTCGAGTTCTGCTTCCACGACCGTTCCGGGGACGGCCTCCGACGCGGTCTTGATGGCCTGATCGATTGTGACTTTGGCTTCCTTGACGAGGTCCGTGATCTTGCCTTCTTTATCATCGGCCCAGGCGCTGGAGCCGACTGCGAGCAGTAATCCGGCGACGCCCGCTGTAACGATTCCCAATGTTTTCATGGTGCACCTCCTCGGTGGATGGTCCGGTTGTCTCGCGTTTCCTGGATAGAGCTACTGCACATTCATGCTGGATGGAGGCGCCGGATGTGCGGCATCGCCGCTTTTATGTGGCGTGTCCTTCATCGCGCCGCCATGGGGGGTGCCGTGACCCTTCCCGGCGCCCTTGTGCTGCTGCATCATCTTCTCGTGCTCGACCTTTTCCTTCGCGCGTTGCTCGGGAGTCAATAGAGCTAGTGCGTCCCTCTTGGTCTTGATGACGGCCATGCGAAGGGTGAGCTGGTGATCCATGCTTTGCTTGATCTTCGCTTCAATCGCAGCCAGATCAGACTTTTCATCCTCGATCAATGCCGCATGTTCCCGCTCCGCGATCAAGATGTCCGCTTCTGCCTTGATCCGCGTGCGATCGAGATTCAGTTCCATTTCCTTTAACTTCGCCACCTGTTCGTCGCTCAGACCGATCTCCTTTTGATGCTTTACAAGATGGCGGAGAAAGTGGGCTGTGCCTCCGTGCATCCCTCCCATCATCTTCATCATGCCCATCATCGGCCCGCCCATGCCGTAGCCGTCGCCATGTCCCTCCTTCCCGTAGCCGTCAGCATGCCCCTCCTTCCCGTATCCGTCGCCATGCCTCGATGGTTTCGGCGCAGGGTCCGCCCAAGCCGTCGAAAGGCCAAGTGAGAGCGCAAAGGCTGAAGCCACGCCGAGTGTGACCAGTGTTCGTGTTCCTCGCTTCATGAAATCCTCCTTCGTTTGGATAAAGCTGCTGAGCCTGCCGTCAGGTGAAATAATTATCGCACAAACAACCCCGCTTCGCCCTTCAGTCCATTGAACAAGAATTGCACTGCGAGCACAGCCAGCAACAGACCCATCAAGCGGGTAATAATTTTCTCCGCGAGCGGACTCATCCACTTGGCGCCGGAGGCCCCGAGAGCCAAGGTAATGTAGCTTGCCAGACCCACCAGCGCAACGCAAGCCAACAACACACCTCGCTGCGCCCACGAAGCGGCCTGCGCTTCAAGCAGAATCACCGTCGAAATGGCCGCGGGCCCCGCCAGCATCGGCACGGCCAGCGGCGTAATGGCGATGTCGTCCTTGGTTGCCCCCTCGGCCGTTTCAGCCGCGGTTTCTTGGACCGGAGACCGTTGCGCACGCAACATATCCAGTGCGACTAATAATAGAACGAGCGCCCCGGCCACCTGGATGGCCGGGAGCGTGATTCCCAGGAGAGTGAAGAGCCACTGGCCGATGAGCGCAAACCCCATCAAGATGCCGACCGCGACCAGGCAGGCAGTACGAGCCATGCGTAGTCGTTGGCGGATCGAGTCACGAGCCGTCATGGACAGGAAGGCCGGGACGGTGGCAATCGGGTCGACGATGACAAAGAGGGAACTGAACGCCAGAACCGCGTATTCAGTGAGCGTCATGGGTATGATCGGCGTCGGGCCTGGCCGAGCAGTTCGGCCCGCGGATCCGGATGCCCGATGGCCCCGAGTTGGCCGTATAGTGCGCGTTCCTCGTCGGTCAAGGAGGGAGGCATCACGATCTGGATTGTCAGAAAGAGGTCGCCATGGCCGCCGGCCGCAGCTGGGAGCCCCTTGCCCTTCAGCCGAAGCTTGCTCTCAGCCCGACTCCCAGGCGGAACTTTCACCCGAACCGGTTCCATCAGTGTGGGAGCCATCACCTCGGCACCCAAGGCCGCTTCCCAGGGGAAGACGGGGAGGGAGACATGAATATCGCTCCCTTGCCGGCGAAAAATCTTGTCCGGAGCGATCGCCACACGCAGGTACAAATCGCCTGGTTTGCCGCCGTGGGTGCCGGCTTGTCCCTTGCCTGCCACGCGAACCCTCGTTCCATCCTGCACTCCGGCGGGGATTCGCACTTCGATCGTATTGGGCTGGAGCGTCGCACCATGTCCTTGACAGGTAGGACAGGTTCGTCCGCGAAGAGACCCGCTCCCGTGGCAGGTGGAGCAGGGCACGGGCTCTTGCAAGGTCATGCGTTTGGTGACACCGGTCAGCACCTCGGCCAGCGTCAGTTGCACTTCCGTTTCAAGATCCTCTCCCTGTATCGCAAAGCCACGACCATTGCCGGCTCGCCCTCGTCCTTTGAAGAGATTCTCGAAGATGTCGGAAAAGCCTTCTCCGCCGAACGAAGTCTCCTGGCCGCTTTCCCCGCGGGCGCCCGCCTGCCGGCGCGCTTGCTCGTAGGCCTCGGCCTGCTCCCAGTTGGCTCCATATTGATCGTACTTCTTCCGCTTGTCCGGATCGCTCAAGACTTCGTGCGCCGCGTTCAACTCCTTGAACTTCTTCTCCATCTCGGATTTCTTGGAACCGCTATGGAGATCGGGGTGGACTTGGCGCGCGAGGCGACGATAGGCTTTTTTGATGTCATCCGCTGACGCAGACTTGGGGAGGCCGAGAATCTGATAGTAGTCGCGTTCCGTGGTAGCCATAGTGAGGGAATAGGCCCGAATGTTTGACCGGCAACTGGAATCCACGCAGCTTACGGGGTCGATCAGAGCTTTTCAAGTACTGATGAGAGGCGGGGCCTGCTGACGGCTGTGCCTGTTAGCGTGGGACGACGGTCTTGGCCCGGACCATCATCTTGCAATAGGAGCAGACCTCGGCGGTGGTGGGCTGGCTGCAAGAAGTGCAGGGGTGGAGGACGGCCCGGTCTTTCTCAGTCATGGTGGTTGCGGTGGGCTGCTTCTTGCTTTGTTTCTCGAGAAAACCCCAATAGAACGTCTGTTTCGTACCCGGCGACTCGGTCTCCAGACGATTCAAGACTTCCTTGTACTGGAGCATCTTGGAGCCCTTCGCCATCGGGCATTCCTCGACGATGTAATCGATCCGGTTCAAGACCGCATAGGCCGCCAGTTCTCGTTCTGAGAGCCGGTAGAGGGGCTTCACCTTCTTGGCAAAACCTTCCACCGAGGCCGGCAGAGACGGGCCCTGCTTCTCCAGATATTCCTCCTGCCAATGCAGCACATTGCCCAGGAGCCGGGCCGCTTCGTCATCGAGATTGTGGCCGGTGGCCATCACATCGTACTGCTGTTCGATCGCCACGCGATTGAATTGATAGCGTTTGATGGTCCCACACGTAGAGCAGGTGGGACGATGGATGAGCTGGGCCAGTTCCTTGATCCCCGCTCCGGCCTCCTGTTCGACTGTATGGAGGTGCAGCGTGGCTCCATGTGAGGCGGCGACCACCTCAGCGAATTTCGTCACCTTTGCATGCGATTGTTCAGAATAGGTCCCGATGCCGAGGTTCACATAGAGCGCGTCGGCGCGATAGCCGAGCTTGAGCAGAATGTCCCAGAGCGCCAGACTGTCCTTCCCGCCGGACACCGCCACGAGAATCCGCTCCTCTTTCCCAAACATCCACTCCGACTTGATCGCCCGCGCAACCTGATCGTGGACGAAGCCATTGAAGCAGCCTTTGCAGAAGGCCGCATTGTGGCGGGGGAGACTGATGACTGCTTTGGTTTTACATTTGGTGCAATTCATGGGTTGGTTTCTTTAGTGAGTCTGGTTTGTCTGGTCTATTTGGTTTGGATGAGATCAACCAGATAAACCAAACAAACGAGATGAACCGTCCTCATCCCCCCGAGATCACCGGTCGGATTTCAATCTGATCGACGTCGTACAGCATCTCGTCTTCGGTGACGAGGTCATCGCCTTTGATCACCAGATGCGCCTCGACGACGAGATTCAATTCGCGCAAGAGTTCTTTGACCTTCTTGGGGCCTTTGACCTCGACGGTTCTGGCTGGATGGCTTAGTTGGACTTGCATGGGACGATGATAAGGCCGGCGTCGGCAGGATTGCAAGAAACCATTCAGCCATCAGCCCCGGACTCCGAATCATTTCGTGCGGAGAGCTGATGGCTGACGACTTTAAATTTCTGCCTCCCGCAGAAACTTCGCCGATTCTTCCGGTGCCACTGGATTGATATAAAATCCTGTGCCCCATTCAAAGCCGGCCACTTGGGTCAGCTTCGGAATGATTTCGATGTGCCAGTGGTAGAAGTCCCCGGTCTTTTCGTGGAGGGGCGAACTATGGAGGATAAAGTTATACGGTGGCCGGACGAGGACCTTGTCCATCCGTCGCAGCGCTTCGGAGAGGATCGGCGCGAGGAACTCGAATTGTGTCCTCTGGCTCTCTTCGAAGTAGCCGGCGTGGCGTTTAGGGAGAATCCACATTTCAAAGGGAAAGCGCGGGGCAAACGGGGTGACGCAGAGGAACTCCTGATTTTCCGCCACAATGCGATCGCCGTCAGAGAGGTCCTGCCGGAGAATGTCGCAATAGATGCAGCGCTCTTTCTGTTCGTAGTGGGTCCGACAGCCCTCGATCTCTTCCTGGACGCTGGTGGGGATGATCGGCAGGGCGATGAGTTGTGAGTGGCTGTGCTCCAGTGTGGCGCCGGCTGATGCTCCGTGGTTCTTGAAGATAAGGATGTACCGGAACCGCACGTCTTTCTTCAGGTCGATCATGCGATCACGATAGGCCCACAGCACGTCCTCGATCCGTTTTGTCGGCATGTCGGCCAGGCTATCCGGATGGTTCGGGGTCTCGATGATGACTTCATGTGCGCCGATTCCGTTCATTCGATCGTAGAGGCCGAGGCCTTGGCGGTCGAGGTCGCCTTCGACCTGGAGCGCGGGGAACTTGTTCGGCACGACACGCACGGTCCAGTTCGGGCTGTTGGGCTCCACCGGCTGCGGCCGGTAGGCCATGATTTCTTTCGGCGTCAGTCGCTCCTGCCCCGGGCAAAAGGGGCAGAGGGCTGCGGCCAAAGGCCGGGTTGCTTGCAAGGGAATGAAGTCTTTAGGCCGGGCGCTCCGTTCCGTCGAAATAATCACCCACCGGCCGACAATCGGATCACGGCGTAAATCAGGCATCTTTATCCTCCAGACTCGTGAAACATCAAACGTCAAACGTGAGATGTGAAAGGTGAAACGTGAAACGTAAGGCGCTGGATGACGGAAGAAGACTGTCCACTGCTCAGAGATGATTTCGTATCAGGGCTCTTTCGTTTCACGTCTAACGTTTACCCTTATATGCCTATCATACGCGCCACAGATTCGCTTCAAACTCCGGACCTGGAACGAGGAAGGTCGCAGGCTGGTGGTGCGGGTAGCGTGTGACTTCCAAGCCATGTTCCAGCACCAGAATGGTCATGCGGAGTTCCTGCCCCGGAGTGAGCTGTAAGTCCTTAAACGGCACAGCCAGTTCGACAATATTCCGATGACAGATCGATTGGTAGGGGCCGATCTCCTGCCAGTGTCCGCTTGCCAGTCTCTGCGAGAGCAGATACCGGTCTGGTTCTGAGGGTGCGAGTGAAAACGACAGACTGTAGAGGTGTTCGGGCGTTTGTAGCTGCAGTTCGACCGTCAGCCCTGTCTGCCGCGGCTGCGCTTGCTGGTCCGGATCGAGCCGGAGATACAACTGGTCAAGACTCCAGCCGAATTGAATATCGGTCAGCACCCCTTCGGCTTTCCACATCGCGCCGAGCGGCGGCTGAGTATGGATCCTGCCGGCTCCGCGCCACTCGAAAAAGTCGGTCACGAGTCCATCGATGGAGGGGGTCAGCAAGGCGAGAGGCGCGGTCACGAGGTCTGTCATTGGCATGCCGCGGGGACGACAGATCGGCTGATTCAACAGGTCAGGGGGAGTCAGTCTCGCGATCGTCCAGACGTTCCGGAGGTGGGTCCGAAAGAGCCGATCGAACTCTTCTTTGTAGTCGGTATCGAAGTCGTCCCCATACCACCAGAACCAATCGCTGCCTTCGGCGGCGTAGAGTTCGTCCCAGGCGGCTTGCGCGCGTTCCGGGGGGAGCGTGGCTGAAATTTCGGTGAGACGGGATCGAGTCTGACCGACCAGGTCCCATCCCCGATTGTCTTCCTGGTGGCCGATCCAGATCTTGTAGTCCTGGTTGATCCAGGAGCCCGAGTGGAGGTGGCTTACTCGATGCGTGGCTGGCGCGGCTTCGAGTGCTTCGGAGATCGTTGCGGTGGTGGTGCGGATCGTGTCGTTGTTGAGCGCTCCGGTCGAGCAGGCCTTGTAGAGGAGCGAGAGAAACTGTTCTCCCCCCTCGTGGTAGTGTTCCCATGGGTTTTCCCCGTCGAGCACAATCGCGATGGTGATCTGGTCCTGCGGCGCGTCGTACATGATCTGGCGCAGCCGACGGAGGACATCCTCGGCGGCCATATCAGGAGTAGTCTTGTGGTAGACGAACCCAAAGGCATCGGAGATCTCCCGATCGCGAAACAGCATCGTGACGTCTTGGTCCTCCGGCCCGACCCGGTAGGGCTGATACAGATCCCGGTGGCGTTGCCACGGTTGCTGGGCCGCATCGAGCGAGCGAGCGAGGATGCCTTCGTCGGTCGCCAGCCAGCGGAGCCCAACCTTGGGCAACATCGGAATCAGTTCCGGACAGACGGACCCCTCCGACGGCCAGAGTCCCACGGGGGCCCGGCCGAATGTGGCGGTGTGAAACTCGACGGCTCGTTGCAGTTGCGTCTCCGCATCTTCCGGCGCATGGAACCGCGAGGGGAGGGGGAGATCCGGTCTGGCTCGTCGAGTGAAGTCCGTATCGATGAGGAGCGGCAGAATCGGATGAAAGAATGGGGTCGTGGTGAGTTCGATCTGTTCCCGCTCCATCAGCCGTCGATAGAGCGGCACGATGTCCCGCACGGCGACGAGTTGGAGGGCGAGCACTTCCTGTTTTTCTTCTTCCGTGAAGCCCCGGTTTTTCGCGCGCAGCGCAGCCAGGCGCGGATAGCGGCTGACGGCGCCGTAGCCGAACCAGGCGAGGTTATGCCAGGTCTGCAAGTCCAGCAGATCCTGTGTCGAAAACTGCCGCGCAACCCGCTCCAGGTCGCGACCCAAGACGTCGGCCCCGCGCTTCACGAGCAATTCATGATAGCGAGGGTAGGGGCGCACCATCGTGGCCCAATTGGCGGAGAAAAAATGTCGGACGAGAAACGCTTTCTCTTCCGGACGCAGGTCCGCCGCCGGACGCTGAGCATGTTCCAGAAAGAGGTCGCGCACCGTTCCTGATCCGATTTCTTGGAGTTGCCGCAGGAGCGAGGGCGTGAAGTTGAATGTGGCTTTGACTGAGGGAAACTTCTCCAGCCCATAGGCCATGTCGAAATAGGCCTTGGTGGCATGGAGGCGCACCCAGGGCATACTGGCAGACCCCGCGACCGGGTCCGTGTAATAGGGTTGATGCATGTGCCAGAGAAAACAGATGTGGGCAGTCTTCATAGTCGAATGCTATTGATCGCAAGGCAGGAAGCTGGACGAACTGTTTGAGCCTCCTGCGGGAGTATGGCTCTATCGATTACGTCACATATATAAAGGATCATCGAAGTTTTCGCGTGGCTCTATATAGTCTTTGTGCAACCTGTTCGCTATAAGTATGGCATAGGGCGGGAGATGGAGCGAGAGGAAATCGATGTGTGACGCAGCTTGGCGAGGTGTGATGAATCAGGTGCTCTGGTACTGGGTGCCTGTGGCGCTGTATGCCGGAGCGATTTTTTTCATGTCGGCCCAGTCGCACCCGGAAGATCAACTGCCATCGTTCTTGTTCAAAGAGGTTAGCGACAAAGTCTTGCATGCGGTGGAGTACGGCATCTTGTCCCTCCTCTGCTACCGTGCGTTTCGCCGGGCGGCAGGGCCTGCTGTCGCTAGGCAGGCGGTCGTGCTGGCGATCCTGACGGCCTCGGTCTATGGCCTCACGGATGAAGTGCATCAAGCCTTCGTCCCTCTCCGCGAAGCGACCTGGCAAGATTGGCTGGCCGATACGATCGGTGCAGTCATTGGGGCGATGAGTTGGCGGTCCATCAGGTCAGAATGATGCGCCGCGAGACGGGCGTCATTGACGAGAAAGGCGGGACGGGTAACAAGAACTGGGATCATTGCGTGACCGTCCGCTACACGCTCTCGCCAGACTGTCCTTCACTGCGCGCATCGGACGAGCACGGTCTCATCGTGCGCGTTCTGCGAGCAAGAAGGACGGTTTGGCGGCTCCTTTCCCATCCTTCCAAGCTCGCTTTGCTTTCCTCTCCTCTCTTGGAAGGGCACCCATGTTGGTCTAAGTGCGGCCGTCGAACGAGGCCTTCCATACTTATACCTCTCTTTAGAGGAGTGGCGAGGTTGCCCTTTAATGCGCGCATCGAGCGACCACTGCTTTATCGTGGGGGCTCTGCGAGCAAAAAGGGCACCTGCCCGCTTCTTTCCCATCCTCTTCGTGACAAGATTCGACTGCATCAGTATAATGCGCAGCCTATGGCTACTGTCGATCCTGCCGCACCGAAACAGCCGCTCGCTTTGCCGGATCGCACCCTCGTGGCAGCCACGGTTGAGACGTTGCTTCCCTTCAAGGGGCGATTCAAGGCACTCACGCCGTTAGCCGGCGATGCCTCCAACCGCCGGTATTTTCGCATCGAGTCGATCGGGGCCGCCGCTCGCCCTGTGATCCTCATGCAGTTGGCCGAGCCGGAGGCCTTCAAGCAATCGGAGGAAGCCGTCAGCGGGGCGGCTCATCAGGTCACCGAGTTACCGTTTCTGAACATCCTTTCCCATTTATCCAAAGCCGGTGTCTCCGTGCCGCGCCTCTATCACTATGATCAACCGGCGGGACTGCTCTACCTTGAAGACTTTGGGGACCTCACCCTGTCGGAAGCCTGTCGTGAGGCGAGTGCGGCAGATCTGGAAGCGCGCTATACGCAGGCCGTCGATGCCCTCGTGCAGATGCAATCGAAGGCCACCTCGCCAGCCGATCAGAATTGTCTCGCGTTCCACCGGAGTTTCGATGTGCCGCTCCTCATGTGGGAGTTCGACCATTTTCTGGAATATGGCATTGAGGCGCGGCAGGGCAAACCGATGAAGGACGAGGGGCGCCGCGAGATCCGCGGAGCGTTCGAGAAGATCGCCGAATTGTTGGCGGGGCAACCGCGGGTGTTCGTCCACCGGGATTATCATTCCCGCAACCTGATGGTGGATAACTCGCGGCTGGGTGTGATCGACTTTCAAGATGCGCTGATGGGGCCGGCGACATATGACCTCGCCTCGCTGCTGCGCGACGCCTATATTGAACTCGACGAGGCGCTGATCGACCGTTTGATCGACCGCTATCTCGATCAGATGGCGGCGCATCGGCAGGTGTGGATCAACCGGGAGGCCTTCCGCCGTCTGTTCGACTTCACGAGCATCCAGCGTAACCTCAAAGCGGCTGGGCGATTCGTCTACATTGATCGCGTGAAGGGCAATCCCAAGTTCCTCGCCGACATTCCTCGTACCCTGGGCTATGTCCGGCGGAATCTGTCCAAGTATCCGGAGCTATTCGCGTTACGCACACAGTTGGCCTATTATGTGCCGGAGCTAGGATGAGCCGTGAAACGTGAGACGTAAAACGTGAAACGATTGGAAACCATCCGTTGTTTTTTCCCCGCGCTTCACGCGTCACGTCTCACGTCTGACGTCTTACGCCCATGAAAGCCATGATCCTCGCAGCGGGTTTGGGCACTCGCCTGAGGCCGCTCACGAATACGATTCCGAAGCCGCTCCTCCCCATTGCGGGCACCCCGCTGATCGTCTGGAATCTCTTGCTCCTGAAGCGGCACGGATTCCACGATGTCGTCATCAATTTGCATCACCTCGGACCGATGATCGAGCAGGCGCTCGGCAACGGCTCGCGGTACGGGATGCGAATCATCTATTCGCGCGAGCCGGTGATCTTGGGCACGGGGGGCGGCCTCAAGCAGGCGGAACCGCATTTTTCCGGTGAGTCGGTCTTGGTGCTCAACGGCGATACGCTGGTGGACCTCGACCTCGATGCGTTGTGTGCGTTTCACCAGCAGCGCGACGCTGTGGCGACGTTGGTCCTGCGCAAAGATTCTGAGGCCGCACGGTGGGGTCTTGTGGAAATGGATTCAGACAACCGCATCGTGAGGATCACCGGGCGTGGGCGAACAGATCAGGTGCCGACCCAGCCTCGCATGTTTGCCGGGATTCATGTGCTTCGTCCGCGGCTTCTGCGGGATGTGCCGAAGGGCGTGGCCTCGACTATCATCGACCCCTATGTGGCGGCGATTCAGCGGGGGGAGACGGTGCTCGGGTATGACTGTGAGGGGTACTGGTCGGACATCGGGACCCCGGAGCGCTATGCGCAAGCCGAACAGGATGCATCAGCTGGTCTGATCACCCTCGCGACAAGACAACTGCCCGCCATCCATCCTTAGGGCTAATCCAACGCTTCTTTCACTTTTTGTTGCTTGATCAATCGTGCAAGGTACGTGCGTTGGAGCTTGAGCCGGTCTGCTGCTTTCGTCTGGTTGCCCTCCGCTTCCTCGATGGCTCGCCCGATGATGTAGCGGCTATGTTCTCCCATCGACTCATGGTACGGGAGTGAGAGATAGGGGAGGAATTCGCCCGGCGAGGTGCGGCCCATCGCATCCAACGACAGCATGTCGGGTTCGATGGTGTCCGAGTGGTTCAAGACGACGGCCCGTGCGACGACGTTGTCCAATTCGCGAATGTTGCCCGGCCAACTGTATCGGCTCATGGCCTCCATTGCCGCGGGGCTGAACATCATGCCGGGACGCTTTGCTTCCTTGGCATGTCGGTTCAAGAAAAACTTGGCCAGGGCAGGGAGGTCATCGGGCCGTTCGCGGAGAGGGGGCAGGGTCAGGCTGATGACGTTCAAACGGAAAAAGAGATCCTCGCGAAACTCACCGGTCTTTACAGCCTGGCGGAGATCCTTGTTCGTGGCGGCGATGACCCGAATATTGACCGACACGAGGCGTGTGCCGCCGACTCGATGAAATTCCCTGTCCTGGAGCACGCGCAATAGTTTGGCTTGCAGCGGGAGCGACATGTCTCCGATCTCATCCAGGAAGATCGTGCCTCCATCCGCCATCTCCAGTTTGCCCTTTTGCAGTCGATCCGCGCCGGTGAAGGCGCCGCGTTCATGCCCGAAGAGCTCATTCTCGAGCAGCGTTTCCGTGAGGGCGACGCAGTTGATGACCACCAGCGGCATGGCTTGACGCGGACTCCACTGGTGGATGGAACGGGCGAAGAGTTCCTTGCCCGTGCCGCTTTCACCAAGCAGCAACACGCTGGCATCGGACTTGGCGGCGCGTTGGGCTGACTCCATCACTGCACGGATCTTCGCGCTCATACCCACAATCGAGGCGTAGCGGCCGTCGACTTCGGACTTGAGGCAAGCCACCTGCCGTTTGAGGGTGTCTCGCTCCAAGGCCTTGCTGATCACGATGAGGAGGTGGTCTTTATCCAGCGGCTTGGTAAGAAAATCGTAGGCGCCGGTTTTCATAGCCTCGACGGCGGCATCAATCGAGGCATGGGCTGTCATGACGATCACCGGGAGATCCTCGGCCGGTCTGACTTTCGGGAGCCGCTTGAGGACCTCAAGGCCGGTAAGGCGCGGCATATCCAGATCGAGCAACATGAGGTGCGGAGCTTCTTGTTCGACCAGCTCGAGCGCCTGTACCCCGTCCTGCGCGATCACGGTTCCATAATCGGAGGCCTGCAGACGATCCTCCAGCATCGTGGCAATATCAGGATCGTCGTCGACGATGAGGATTTTCGCCTTCACCCTGTCCTCCCACTTCTATGCGTCCATCACGTTGATCACGAGTCCGGTCAGCGGCTTCGGGAAGAAGTATGTCGACTTGTGGGGCATGCGTTCGCCGGCCGTCGCGACGGCTTGCACTTCGCTGACCTTGGTGGCGTTGAGCAGCAAGGCTCCGGTTCCCGTTCCCTTCGCTACCCAATCAAGGGCTTCATCGTCATCCTTCGTATAGAGGATGGCCTCTTGTTCCTGCTGCGTCGGACAGAGTGTCGGGACGACGAGTTGTTGGAGAAGCGACACATCGAGCTTGGCGCGAGGAGAGGCTTGCGCGGGCGGACGATGGGCTGGTTTCAAGCTTAGTGTGACGTAGCGGCTGTCTCCTTTCAAGGCGAGCCCGAACACCGGCACGGTTCGTCCATTCGTCCGCATCGCCTCGATAAATTTCGCGCGCGTGGCCGCCCGGGTGGCTGCGGTGAACGGGAATTCCTGCAGGTCGAACGTGGCGCCCAACAGTGAGTGCACACGGTCATATGAAGGCAGCGCCGTGGTCGTGACCCGATGCGTCGGGAGCACGGTCAAGCCCGGGTCTTCGAGGGCGGTCAACAGCATCAACACACCGTCGAACGGCTGCAGGCCGACCGGTACCCCGGCCTGTTGCCGACGGAGTTTCTGATAGTTCAATGCGGTTTCATAACGATGGTGGCCGTCTGCGATAAACAGCGGCTTGCTGTGCAGGGCGTCGACCGCGTGCTTGAGCACGGCCGGGTCCGTCACAGCCCAGAGCTGCTGACGGAACCCCACATCGTCGCGAAAATCGATCGTAGCCGCTGTCCCTTTGATCGCCCCTTCCAGCAGCCCCATCACCGCTCCGTGAGGATCCGAGTAGAGCGACCAAATAGGGCTGAAGTTCGTCTTGCAGGCTTCGAGCAGATTCAGCCGATCCGTCTTGGCTGCCGAGCGGGTATTCTCGTGCGGGTAGATATGTCCCGAATCGAGCGCTTCCAGCTTGACCGTGGTGAGAAACCCCTTCAGGATCTTCGTCGGCGAGCCGGCCGGAGCATAGGGCGGTGTGTATTCGATCGTATGGTAGTAGAGGGTCGGCTGCGCATCGCGTTTCAGCGCCCCGCTCGTGAGCCAGTCGCGAAGGGACGATGCGGCGCGGGTATATCGATTGTGAGTCGGACCGTCGCCGGGTTGATCGAGGCCGAGCTCCAGGCGAATGATGTTCTGTGGATGGCGATCGTGCAGGGCCTTCTGTCCGGACGCATCGATGATGTCGTAGGGCGGGGCCACCACCTGTTTGACATCTCCGACAACCGTTGCATCGTATCGTGTGCCGTGAAACGGAATAATCGTCGACATAGCGGAATCCTCTACTCCGTAAGTGGTTGAGGCCGTTGCGGTGCAACGACCAGAGGGGTGGAACCTTTCACGCTCCGCGGTGCCCTCCGACGCCACGAGGCGCAGGATACGCGGCGGGAAAGGCTATCGATCGCGGGTAACCATATAGTCGGCGGCGACCGAGAGGGCTCGCTTGGCCGTGCTGTCTTCGAACTGACTGAGTTCTCGTTGGGCCGCAGCGACGAAGGTCCTGGCGCGATCCATGGCATGGGTAGTCGAGCCGAATTCTTCCATGAGGCGAATCAGCCGGCCGAGATCTTCCTCCGTCAGCGTCCTGGTTTCCATGCGGTCGATGATCATCTGCCGGTCCTGTTCCGGACAATGGTGAAGCAGATGCAGGAGCGGCAGCGTCGCCTTGCCTTGGCGGAGATCCTGCCCCAGCGTTTTGCCCAGGCGTTCGCCATTGGCCGTGTAGTCGAGCGTATCGTCCGCCACCTGGAACGCCATCCCGAGATATTGGCCGAACCGGAAGAGCGCATCTTGCTGGGCTTCTGTGGCGTCCGCGAGGATGGCGCCCATGCGACAGGAGGCGGCAATCAGGCCGGCTGTCTTGTGTTCGACAATCTTGAGGTAGTCCGCCTCCGGCATCGCGGGGTTGCCGTTGTAATAGAGCTGAAGCACTTCGCCTTCCGCCATCTTTTTGCAGGCTTCGGCGAGGACTTCGTTGATCCCCTGGCTCCGGAAGTCTACGATCTGGCAGATGGCTTTGGAATAGAGATAGTCGCCGACGAGGATACTGATTTGGTTGCCCCAGACTTTGCGGGCGGTTCGCTTGCCCCGGCGGATATCGGCATCGTCGACCACATCGTCGTGGAGCAGGGTCGCGGTATGAATAAACTCCACCAGACTGCCGAGTTGGTGATGATCGCGACCGGTATAGCCGCAGAGACGGGCGGAGAGCAGTAACAAGAGCGGTCGAATCCGTTTCCCGCCGCTGTTCAGGATGTGGGCGGCGACGGTATTGACGAGGGCCACACTGGAATCGAGGTTCGTCCTGACCTGGTGCTCCACCCCCTCCAATTCATCACGATACGCCTCCCAGACGTCCGCCATGCTGTTGATAGTGGAGGTGATTGGGCCTTGAGGCATGCGGCGGATGGTAGGGCAGAGGGGGAAACAAAGTCAAGCCAATCACCCCTTTTGGGGGCGCGCCGGCGCGGCCCATCTGTGTGAGCGACAATCTTGACAGAAGAATCGTCCATCTATTAAGGTGAGCGGAGCTAACACGAACGGAATTCGCCTTGCGAGTGACGGGGTTATCCATCCCGATTGCCTCTCTGGTGTAGCCTCCGTCCAGTAGTATCAACGCCTGCCTTCATAACGAGATACGAACGATGAATGTCCCAGGGCTTCCTCTGAAGCAAGGCCTTTACGACCCTGAACAGGAGACGGACTCCTGCGGGATCGGCTTTGTCGTCAACATCAAGGGCCAGAAATCCCATACCATTGTTCAACAGGGTCTTCAGATCCTCGAGAACCTCAGTCACCGAGGGGCACAGGGCTGTGACCCTTGCACGGGAGACGGCGCCGGAATTCTCCTCCAGGTACCGCACGAATTCCTCAAGCGCGCGGCCGGCGATGCGGGGTTTTCCTTACCGAATGCCGGGGAGTATGGCGTCGGGATGATGTTTCTCCCGCCTCAGGCTGATGCGCGACAACAGTGTGAGGCAGTCTTTACCAGAATTATCGGCGAGGAGGGCGCCCGGCTCCTTGGTTGGCGTGATGTGCCGGTCAAGAGCGATGCGATCGGTGTCGTGGCGCGCAGCACCGAACCGTTTATGCGGCAGGTGTTCATCGCCCGTGATGTCCTCAATGAAGGGCAGTTTGAACGCAAACTCTATGTCATTCGCAAGCGGGTGGAAAAAGCCGTCCGCGAATCGGCCATTCAGGAGCGTCACTACTTCTACATCTCAAGCTTGTCGGCGAACACGATCGTCTATAAGGGGTTGTTGCTCCCGGAGCAGATGTCTGCGTACTACCAGGACTTGAAGGATGCGAGCCTGACGAGCGCGCTCGCCCTCGTGCACTCCCGCTTCAGTACAAACACGTTCCCCACCTGGCCGTTGGCACATCCCTATCGTTACATTTGCCACAACGGCGAGATCAATACGCTCAAGGGCAATGTGAATTGGATGCGCGCCCGACAAGGCCGGCTTAATTCCGAATTATTCGGCCAGGATCTCGCCAAGCTCTATCCGATCGTCTCCGAGGACCAGAGCGACTCCGCGTGCCTGGACAATGCCGTGGAATTCCTGACCATGGGAGGCCGCTCTCTCCCGCACGTGATGATGATGCTGATTCCTGAACCCTGGGTCGCGAACCCGCAGATGGATCTCGATCGGCGGGGGTTCTATGAGTACCACGCGGCGATGCAGGAGCCCTGGGACGGTCCTGCGGCGGTCTGTTTCACCGACGGCAAGTTCATCGGCGCGACGCTCGATCGAAACGGGCTGCGTCCCTGTCGCTATCAAGTGACGACGGATGGCCTGGTGATCTTGGCCTCGGAAGCGGGTGTGCTGCCGATGGACGTCCAGAAGATCCGGCAGAAGGGGCGCCTCATGCCGGGCCGGATGTTCATGGTCGATACCGTGCAAGGGCGCATCATCGACGACGAGGAAGTCAAGGCCGAGATCGTGAGCCGCAAGCCCTATCGGTCCTGGGTCACCCAATATCGGATTTCGCTCGACGAGCTGCCTGATCCCAGCAATGTGCCGCAGCCGGATCATCCGACGATCCGCCAGCGCCAACAGGCCTTTGGCTACACCGTCGAAGAGTTGAAGATGGTCATTACCCCCATGCTGGTGGAGGGGCAGGAAGCGACCTCTTCGATGGGTACGGATACGCCGTTGGCGGTGTTGTCCGATCGGCCGCAACTGCTCTTCAAGTATTTCAAACAGCTGTTCGCCCAGGTGACCAATCCGCCGATCGATCCGATCCGCGAAGAACTGGTCATGTCGCTAACGACCAGCATCGGACCCAAGCCCAATCTGATGGATGAGCATCCGGAGTCCTGTCGCCGCATCCGGGTCAAACAGCCGATTCTGACGAATGCCGATCTCCAGAAGATTCGCGAGATCGCCGATCCGCATTTTAAGAGCAAGACGCTCAAGATGCTGTTCAGGGTGGCCGAAGGGCCTGAGGGGCTCGGGGCAGCCGTTGATGATCTCTGTCGACAGGCGTCCCAGGCAATTAAAGAAGGTTACAAGTTTCTGATCCTGAGCGATCGCGGAGTCAACGAAGAGTGGGCGCCGATTCCCAGCCTCCTTGGCATCGCGTCCGTTCACCATCACCTTGTGCGCGACTGCACGAGGACCGAGGTCGGCCTTATCGTGGAAACCGGCGAGCCGCGCGATGTGCATCACTTCGCCTGTTTGATCGGCTATGGAGCCGGGACTGTGAATCCGTATCTCGTGTTCGAGTCGATCGTGGACATGGAGCGCGATAGCTACTTCCCTGAGGGGTTGGACGCGCAGACCGCGGAAGGCAAGTTCATCAAGGCGATCAATAAGGGCCTGCTCAAGATCTTCTCGAAGATGGGCATCTCGACGGTTCAATCCTACTGCGGCGCGCAGATCTTCGAAGCGATCGGACTCAACCGTGAGTTGATCAGTCGGTATTTTACCGGCACGCCTTCGCGGGTGGAGGGGATCGGCATCCGCGAGGTCGGCGAAGAGACGCTTCGGCGGCATCGTCTGGCTTATGAGCCGGCGCCGATACGACAACTGGATTTCGGCGGGGAGGTCCACTACCGCATCCAGGGCGAGCACCACAACTGGAATCCGGACACGATTTATAAGCTGCAGCACGCGACGAGGGCCAACGATCCGAAAACCTTCGCCGAGTTTTCGCAGCTCGTGAACGACGAGAGTAAGCGCCGCTCAAATCTGCGCGGGCTGCTCGAGTTCAAGTTCCTGCCGGAACCTATTCCTGTCGAAGAAGTGGAATCGGCGAAGGAGATCGTCAAGCGGTTTACGACGGGCGCCATGTCCTTCGGCTCGATCAGCAAGGAAGCGCATGAGACGCTGGCCATCGCGATGAATCGACTGGGCGCCAAGAGCAATACCGGCGAGGGTGGGGAAGACCCCGAGCGGTTCCTGCCGCTGGCCAACGGTGATTCGAAGAACAGCTACATCAAGCAGGTGGCTTCGGCAAGATTCGGCGTCACGAGCCACTACTTGGTCAATGCGAAGGAACTCCAGATCAAGATGGCGCAGGGGGCGAAGCCGGGCGAGGGCGGGCAGTTGCCGGGCCACAAAGTCGATGAGAACATCGCGCGGCTGCGTTATGCCACGCCCGGGGTGCAGCTCATCTCCCCGCCGCCGCACCACGACATCTATTCCATCGAAGATCTGGCGCAGCTCATTTTTGATTTGAAAAATTCCAATCCGGACGCGGCGGTGTCCGTGAAGCTCGTGTCGGAAGTGGGGGTCGGCACGATTGCGGCCGGGGTGGCGAAAGCCCATGCGGACAAGGTGCTCATCAGCGGAGACTCCGGCGGCACCGGTGCCTCTCCGCTCTCGTCCATCAAGTACGCGGGGGTGCCTTGGGAATTGGGCCTGGCAGAAACGCATCAGACTCTCGTGCTCAACGATCTGCGCGGCCGTATCCGGGTGGAGACCGACGGGCAGATGAAAACAGGGCGCGACGTGGCGATCGCCGCCTTGTTGGGCGCCGAGGAGTTCGGGTTTGCGACCGCACCCTTGATCGTCGAAGGTTGCATCATGATGCGGAAATGCCATCTCAATACCTGTCCCGTCGGCATCGCGACACAGGACCCGACCTTGCGAAAGAAATTTGCCGGGCAACCGGAACATATCGTGAACTTCTTTTTCTTCGTCGCGGAAGAACTGCGGCAGATCATGGCCAAGCTGGGCTTCCGGACCATCAACGAGATGGTCGGACGTGTGGATAAATTGAAAGTACACAAGGCAATCGATCACTGGAAGGCCCAGGGGCTGGATCTGACCCCGCTCTTGCAAGCCCCGGATGTGGGGCCGGAAATTGCCCGCTATTGTGTGCAGAAGCAGGACCACGGCCTCGCGGACGTGCTCGATAACAAGCTGATCGAGCTGTGCAAGCCGGCGTTGGAGAAGAAAGACAAGGTCACCCTCGATCTGCCGATTCGAAATGTGAACCGCACGGTCGGGACGATGCTCTCCAGCCGCGTGGCGAAAAAGTACGGGCTTGAGGGCTTGCCGGAGGACACCATCACGATCAAGTTCTCCGGTTCCGCCGGACAGTCGTTCGGCGCATTCCTGTCCCATGGCATCACCCTCATCCTCGAAGGCGAGTCCAACGACTATCTGGGCAAGGGACTGTCCGGCGGGAAGATCATTGTATTCCCGCCGAAGCAGGCGCTCTATAAGCCGGAAGAGACGATTCTCATCGGCAATACCTCACTCTATGGCGGGACGCAGGGTGAAGCCTATTGCTACGGCATGGCGGGCGAGCGGTTTGCAGTGCGGAACAGCGGTGTCAGGGCGGTCGTCGAAGGGACCGGCGATCACGGCTGTGAGTACATGACCGGCGGGGTGGTCGTCGTATTGGGTCGGACCGGACGAAACTTTGCGGCCGGGATGTCGGGCGGCGTGGCCTTTGTCCTGAACGAACTCGACAAGTTCCAATCTCGCTGCAACCTCGGCATGGTGGAATTAGAAAAGGTGACGACGGCGGAGGACAAGAAGACGCTGCATCAGATGATCACGTCTCACTTCATGCATACCGGCAGCCGGAACGCGAAGCGTATCCTCGATAGCTGGGAATCGATGCTGCCGAAGTTCGAGAAGGTGATGCCGGTCGACTATAAGCGCGTGTTGGAAGAACGGAAAAAGAAGGCCGC
>JAGXAR010000104.1 GCA_018971525.1 Nitrospirota bacterium | reverse complement strand
ATCGCATCCATGGGGTTTGACGTCTTGTATTTGCCCCCCATCCATCCCATCGGCGTCACGAATCGGAAGGGAAAGAACAACACACCTGCCGGCGGGCCGAATGATCCAGGAAGCCCATGGGGGATCGGCTCACCGGACGGGGGACACAAGGCCATCCATCCACAACTGGGAACCGCGAAGGATTTCCGGAAGTTTTTGGAGAAGGCGAGATCGCTTGGGCTTGAGATCGCGCTGGACCTGGCCTTTCAGTGCTCCCCCGACCACCCGTACGTCAAGCAGCATCGGGAGTGGTTTAAGATCCGACCGGATGGTTCTGTGCAATATGCGGAGAATCCGCCCAAGAAATATCAGGACATTTTTCCGTTGGAGTTTGAGACCGACCAGTGGGATCCACTCTGGCTGGAGCTAAAAAGCGTCATTCTTTACTGGATCGAGCAAGAGGTGCGCATCTTTCGCGTGGACAATCCACACACCAAGCCGTTTGTGTTTTGGGAGTGGCTGATTCACGAGATTCAAGCGGACTATCCGGACGTCATTTTCCTGGCCGAAGCGTTCACGCGACCCAAACCGATGTACCGGTTGGCGAAGCTGGGCTTTAACCAGTCCTATACCTATTTCGCTTGGCGCAGTACGAAAGCAGAGCTTATGGAATATTTCATCGAACTGACCCACAGCGAAGTTCGCGAGTATTTTCGTCCCCATCTCTGGCCCAATACGCCGGATATTCTGACAGAGGAGCTGCAACATGGTGGCCGGCCTGCCTTCATGGCTCGCTTCGTCCTTGCATCGACCTTAGGCGCAAGCTATGGGATTTACGGTCCCGCTTTCGAGCTATGCGAGAGCCGCCCGCGGGAGGCGGGGAGTGAGGAGTATCTGGATTCAGAGAAGTACGAGATCAAGCAGTGGGATATCGAGCGGGCCGACAGTTTGAAGGAGTTCATCGGCCTCGTGAATCGGATCCGTCGAGAGAATCCGGCGCTTCACCGGGATGGGAGCCTACACTTCCACACGACAGATAATGATCAACTGGTTTGCTATAGCAAGAGCACGCCTGATGGATCCAACGTCATTCTGGTCGTCGTCAACGTGAGTCCTTATCATACCCACTCCGGCTGGGTGCAACTGGATCTCGACCACCTGTGGCTTGATCCGCATCAACCCTTCCAGGTGCAGGATCTGCTGACGAATGCCTATTATCGCTGGGATGGACCGCGCAACTACATAGAGATCAACCCGCACTCTGCGCCCGCCCAGATTTTCCGTGTACGTTGTCGGCTCCGCACGGAGCAAGACTTCGATTATTACATGTAAGCGGCGGGAAGTTGATCATGCTGATTGTAAACGAACGATGGGATCGTATCCTGGAAAAGGAAGCCCGCAGCCATTTGGAAGCCCGCTTGCCCGACGTCCTGAAGGCGCGGCGATGGTTCGCCGGGAAAGCCCGCGCCATACAGTCAGTCCGCATCGTCGAGTCCGTGCCCATCCCTTCCCGATCGAGCACCGTGGTCCTGCTCTTCATCCGGGTGGAATACCTGGACGGGGCTCCTGAAATGTATACGTTCCCTGTCACGGCGGCCTTGGGTGAGCAGGCTGCTCAGATTCATCAAGACCTGCCCGGTACCATTGTGACTACGCTGAAGGTTCGGATGAAAGATTGTGAACAGACCGGAGTATTGTATGACGCGCTCTGGAACGCAGACTTCTCGAGGACGCTGCTGTCTGCTATCGGGCAAGGAGGCCGATTCACCGGCCAGACGGGTACCCTGATCGCATCCTCCACGCAGGCATATGGGAACCTGATCAGCGGCGAAGCCGCGCTGGAACCCGCGGTCCTAAAAGCGGAGCAGAGCAATACGTCTGTCGCATACGGTGATCGCGTCCTTCTGAAAGTCTATCGGCGCGTGGAGAATGGAATGAATCCTGACTTGGAGATCGGACGGATCCTGACGACTATGAACTTTCCTCATAGCCCCCCTGTGGCCGGATCCATCGAGTATGTTCGAGCAAATGGCGAGGCCGTCACTGTGGCTATCCTTCAGGGCTTCGTGCACAACCAGGGAGATGCATGGAAATATACCCTTGAGGCCTTCGATGATTACTTGGTGCGATGTCGCGCTCAGCCAACGGGGCGAGAGGATGCGCTCACACTCAATGAGCCTCTTCTCGAGATGGCACAGGAAGACATTCCTGCTTTTGCGCGCGAGCTCATCGGTCCGTACCTGGAGGCAGCCTCCAGATTAGGACAGCGTACGGCCGAACTTCATGTCGCCCTGGCGAACGTTCAGGACAACCCTGATTTCACGCCGGAGCCGTTCTCGTTGGAGTATCGTCGGTCTCGCTACGAGTCCATGTGCCGGTTGGCCTTGCAAACCTGTTCGCTTCTTAATGGGCGACTCAACGATCTGCCGTCGGTCACGGAACAGGAGGCTCGACGGGTGGTGAGCTATGAGCCTCTGATTCAGGATCGATTCCGGGATTTTTTGGAGCTAGAGAGCCGCGCGCTGCGGATCAGGTGTCATGGGGACTATCATCTAGGTCAGGTGCTCTGGACCGGACGGGATTTTGTGATCAGCGATTTCGAAGGCGAGCCAGCCCGTCCGCTCAGCGAGCGACGAATGAAACATACCCCCATCATGGATGTAGCAAGCATGCTGCGGTCATTTTATTACGCTCCCTATGCCGCCCTGTCACGTCAGCAGTCAAATCTGCCCGCAGAGGGCGGCGGAGCAAGGCTCGAGCCGTGGGTCCGGTTCTGGTATGGCTGGGTCAGCGTGGCGTTCCTGAAAGCGTATCTCGGGATCGCAGGGCGAGCTTCCTTCTGGCCCGAGTCGCAAGCGGAATTCCAAATCCTATTCGATGCGCACCTTCTTGAAAAGGCTGTATACGAGATCGGCTATGAACTCAACAACCGGCCGGACTGGGTGAGGGTTCCGATCCGCGGTGTGCTGGAAATACTGGAGACGACCACGCGTAAGGCGATAGAGCGAGCGAGGTACCAATGAAGAACGGTCATACGGAAACGGGTGCATCCGACGAGATGACGCTGATGAGCAAAGAAGATTTATATCTGTTCAATGAGGGATCACATTTTCATCTCTATCGGAAGTTTGGGGCCCATCCTGTCATACGGAATGGCATAGCCGGCACCTCGTTTTCTGTATGGGCTCCGGATGCGGAGCAGGTGTCGGTTATCGGCTCGTTCAACGACTGGAAAAAAGACGCGCATGGCCTGTGCCGCCGTGAGGAATCAGGTATCTGGGAGGGTTTTCTTCCCGGAGTAGGGAAGGGAACGCTATACAAGTTCCATATTCGCTCCCGGTTTAACGGCTATGAGGTAGAAAAAACCGACCCCTTCGCCTTCTTTAACGAGATTCCGCCCAAGACGGCCTCGATCGTGTGGGACCTGGATTATACGTGGCGCGATGAGAAGTGGATGGCAAGCCGGAACAAACGCAATGCCTTGGATGCTCCGATGTCAATCTATGAAATGCACGTAGGGTCCTGGAAACGCGTGCTCCAGGACGGAAATCGCTCATTGAGCTACCGGGAACTGGGCACAACATTACCCCAGTACCTTCAGGGAATGGGCTTCACCCATGTGGAGTTTCTCCCCATCATGGATCATCCCTTCTTCGGTTCCTGGGGATACCAGACTACAGGATATTTCGCACCGTCCGGATATTATGGCACTCCCCAGGACTTGATGTTTCTGATCGACGAACTGCATCGCCATGATATCGGGGTGATCCTGGACTGGGTCCCCTCGCACTTTCCGACTGACGGCCATGGACTCAGTTTTTTCGATGGCACGCACCTGTATGAGCATGCTGACCCGCGCCAAGGTGTTCAGCCGGATTGGAATACCTTGGTGTTTAATTACGGCCGAAACGAAGTGCGCAGTGTTCTTACCAGCAGCGCGTTGTTTTGGCTGGACAAGTACCATGCGGACGGTCTGCGCGTCGACGCAGTCGCTTCAATGCTTTATCTGGATTATTCACGAAAGGATGGGGAGTGGATTCCCAATCAGTACGGCGGCAGAGAAAATCTTGAGGCGATCGCCTTTCTGCGGCGCTTGAATGAAGCAGTGTACACGTACCACCCTGATGTTCAGACCTTCGCCGAAGAATCGACCGCGTGGCCATTGGTGTCCCGCCCGACCTATGCGGGGGGCATTGGATTCGGCCTGAAGTGGGACATGGGCTGGATGCACGACATACTGGAATATATGAGCCAGGACCCCTATTTTCGAAAGGAACACCACTACAAATTGACCTTCCGCATGGTCTACGCCTTTCATGAAAATTTCGTTCTGCCTCTCTCGCATGATGAAGTGGTGTATGGGAAAGGCTCCTTGCTCGGTAAGATGCCGGGGGATGACTGGCAGAAATTCGCCAATCTCCGTCTGCTATTCGGATGTATGTACGCGCAGCCGGGGAAGAAGCTGCTGTTTATGGGCGGTGAATTCGGTCAACGGCGGGAGTGGGCCCACGACAGTACAGTGGAGTGGGATTTGCTCCAAGACGGTCGACACAGCGGCATTCAGCAATGGGTCACAGACCTAAACCGTCTCTATCGAAATGAGCCGGCGCTCTACGAGCGCGATTGTGTTCCAGCAGGGTTCGAGTGGGTTGATTGTGCAGATGCCGGGTCGAGTGTCATCAGCCTGCTCCGCAAAGGGAAGTCCACGGATAAGGCAGTGCTTGCAGTATGTAACTTCACCCCGGTTCCCAGACCGAATTATCGGATAGGCGCTCCCCACGGTGGGTTCTGGAAGGAGGTTTTAAATAGCGACTCGACTCACTATGGAGGGAGGGGATGGGGTAATCTCGGGGGACTCGAGGCTGTCCCGATTCCACTCCATGGGCGCACTCATTCAATTACCCTGACATTGCCGCCCCTTGCGACTTTGTTCTTCACGCATTCTGGCTGTTCGTCATAAAGAGTGTTTGTGCCACAACATCAAACCTGACCGAGCCAGACCCCTGTCTCACGACCTCGCTGCTCGATGAATTCCTTGAATCTCTCAAAATATCCCTTCACGTGCAAAGACACCACTCCCAATACATCTCCCACATTTTCGACCGCCTAGGAGCGGCCCCTGCCGCTGGTTATCACGTTGGACGACTGATCAGAGATCTCGTCGAGTGGCGCCTGCAGGCACCACTCGAAGCACCCGCACCGACCGCGCCTCGATCTCGTACCGTTCGCCGCCTTTGAGCACCGTCACGTACTTCGGGGACACTCCCTTCGCATCTGTGTCCAGGAGCTGGTGCCACCGAACTCCCCGTTTGTGCGCCGGCAATGTGAAGGGGAGAGGTGTATCATGCGCATTCAGGAGAATCAGCAAGGTGTCATCCACAATCGCCCGGCCCTTCTCATCGGTCTCCGCTATGGCATCACCGGCGAGACGAAGCATGAGGGAGCGGACAGAGCCCTTATTCCAATCCTCGTCAGTCATTCCCTGCCCATCAGGACGCAACCAGGAGATGTCCTTGACCTCCGATCCATGGATCCGGCGTCCTTGAAAAAAGCGCCGCCGCCTGAGAACCGGGTGGTTCTTCCGCAGGCCAACGAGACGTTGCGTGAATACCATCAACTCACGGGCCGCACGGTCCAGTTTCCAGTCGTACCAACTGAGCTCATTGTCTTGGCAGTACGCATTGTTGTTGCCCTGTTGCGTCCGGCCGATCTCGTCGCCCCCGCAGATCATTGGGACACCCTGCGAGAGCAGGAGCAATGCCAGGAAGTTCCGCTTCTGCCGCTCTCTGAGCTCGTTGATGGCAGGATCGGCGGTCGGCCCTTCGACGCCGCCATTCCAGCTCAGGTTGTCGTCCGTTCCATCACAGTTGTTTTCACCATTCGCTTCGTTGTGCTTGTGGTCGTACGAGACGAGATCGTGGAGTGTGAATCCATCGTGCGCCGTGACGAAATTGACGCTCGCAAAGGGGCGCCGCCCGCTCATACCATAGAGGTCGCTGCTCCCGGTCAGCCGGTACCCCAACTCCGCCACCTGGCCTCCATCACCCTTCACGTACCGCCGGATGGTGTCCCGGTACTTGCCGTTCCACTCGGCCCAGCCGACCGGAAAGTTGCCGACCTGATAGCCGCCTTCGCCCACGTCCCAGGGCTCCGCGATTAGCTTGACCTGGGACAGGATGGGATCCTGGTGGAGGATGTCGAAGAAAGCGCTCAGCCGGTCGACGGCATGCACTTCTCGCGCAAGCGTGGAGGCGAGATCGAATCGAAATCCGTCCACGTGCATCTCCGTCACCCAGTAACGCAGACTATCCATGATGAGTTGCAAGGTCCGGGGATGCGTGACGTTGAGAGTGTTCCCGCAACCCGTATAGTCCATGTAATAGCGCTTGTTGTCCGCCACCAGCCTGTAATAGGTGGCATTGTCGACCCCACGAAACGACAGGGTGGGACCGAGGTGATTGCCTTCCGCCGTATGGTTGTAGACCACGTCCAGGATGACCTCGACTCCCGCGCTGTGGAGGGTCTTGACCATGCTCTTGAATTCCCTTACGTGGCGGCCTCGAACCGGCGATGTGGCGTAGCGACTATCGGGGGCAAGAAAGCCGATGGTGTTGTAGCCCCAATAGTTTGTGAGGCCGCGATCGCACAGGTGTCGGTCGCAGACGAAATGCTGGACGGGTAGTAACTCAATGGCGGTCACCCCCAGAGCAAGCAAATGGTCGATCACGGCGGGCGTTGTGAGGGCGGAATAGGTTCCACGCATGGGTTCCGGGACGTCGGGGTGTCGGGCAGTGAAACCCTTGACGTGCACTTCATAGATGATCGTTTTGTCCCAGGGCGTCTTGAGCAGCTGATCTCCACCCCAGGTGAACGCCTGATCGATGACGACACACTTAGGCATATTCCCGGCGTTGTCCCGGGTGTTGAATGAGAGATCGGCCTTGGGATCCCCGATTGTATAGCCAAACATGGCGTCGGACCATTGGAGCGTGCCGGCGATGGATTTGGCATATGGGTCGATCAAGAGGTTGTTCGGATTAAAACGGTGCCCGGCTTCCGGCTCATAAGGCCCATGGATGCGGTAGCCATAATGCTGTCCTGGCCGTACCTCCGGCAGGTACACGTGCCAGACCTGATCGGTTTGCTCCGCCAGTCGAATGCGTGCAGAGTCTCTGTCGGAGTCTGGTCCGTCGAACAGGCAGAGTTCCACAGCCGTGGCATTCTCGGAAAAGATGGCGAAGTTGACTCCCTCGCCATCCCATGTGGCTCCCAATGGATAGGGCTTTCCAGGCCAAATTCTCACTTCTCTTCCCTCTGTATTTGCCTATTGGTCGCGAAGTACGACAGCTTACCTGCAGCTTGTGCCCTCAGCACTTTACGATAGCCAGCTAGGAGTGCTTACAGGATTTCCGCCCCGCTTTCATGGTGCCGACGCCGGAATATTCATGCATCAGCCGTGCAAGTGCTACGCAATTTTGCACAACAGCCCCACGGGGAATGTATGCAACACCTCCTGCAATCGACAGACTCCCCCGTCGAATACCCGGCCATCGAATTCGTGACGCCACCGTCCTTCAGGGCCTTGCTCAGAAACGGCGGTGCAGACTATATCCATTGGGAGAACTGGTCCGCATAAGCGTGAGCCAGTCTCGTCCGGTGCTATTCCCTGGCGCGATTCAATTGGTCGGCGACAACCAGTCATCGAGGCACGCGCGGTCCTCGAGGGCCGGTTCGGAAATGCGCCGGGGGTGAGCGGATCCAAGCATGCCGGCAAGTTCCTTGGGGCGCTCTTCACCGGTGCCCTCGCCCTCGGCCTTGTGATGCCTGGTGCAGGTTTCGCACAGGAGCCTACACCCGCCGGCTCGTCCACGTCGACGGCACCGCCGCAGGCTGCTCCCATCGGCCCGCCCGCTCCAGAGGGGCCGAGACAGGTTCTGAACTGGGAGACGGGCGCGGGCAGGAGTTATGTCATCCCGGCCGTGGAGCTTATCGGGTACCTCTTGCTGTTGAATCAGTATGACCGGTACTTCGTCGAACCGGAGAATATCTACCGTACCGGCACCAAGTCGTTCCAGACGAACTTGACCGATTCCAAGTGGGTGGTCGACAGCGATCCGTTCGGCACGAACCAGTTCCTGCATCCCTACGGGGGATCGATCTACTATGGATTAGCGCGGTCGACCGGTCTCAACTTCTGGGAATCGTTCGGGTATGCCACCGTCGGCAGTTTCCTCTGGGAGATAGGGGGCGAGACCGGGGCTCCCTCCATCAACGATCAGATCACGACTCCTCTCGCTGGAAGTTTCTTGGGGGAACCGCTCTTCCGGATGGCCAGCCTGCTGCTTGAGAGCGACGGCGGCCCGCCCGGGTTCTGGCGTGAGCTGGGCGCGGCGGTCCTCTCGCCGCCCACCGGCTTCAATCGCCTCGTGTTCGGCAACCGGTTCGACGCCGTGTTTCCGAGCCACGATCCGGCCATCTCCACGCGGTTTCAGCTCGGCGCGGCCCTGAACACGCACTTGACCGGCCCGGCCACCTCGCGCTTCAGACAAAATGAGGCGACCGCAGACTTCCAACTGGCTTACGGGCTCCCCGGGAAGCCCGGCTACAGCTATACACGCCCTTTCGATTACTTCAATCTTCAATTCACCGCCTCCACCGCCAACATCTTCGAGAACATCATAACCCGCGGCCTCCTTGTCGGAGCACCGTACGCAGTAGGCGACTCCTATCGCGGGGTGTGGGGCCTCTTCGGGACCTACGACTATATCGCGCCGCAGGTCTTCCGCGTTTCGAGCACGGCCCTCAACCTCGGTACGACCGCCCAGTGGTGGCTTTCGCGCGCGGTGGCGCTCCAGGGCACGGCCCTCAGCGGCGTCGGCTACGGTGCGGCGGGCACCATCCACGGCTCGGGTGAACGCGACTATCACTACGGCGCCACCCCGCAGGGGGTCCTCGACCTCCGTCTCATCCTCGGCGACATGGCCATGCTCAACGTGAGCGCACACGAGTACTACGTCAGCGGCCTGGGATCCACCGAGCATCGGGGATCGGAGAACATCGCCCGCGGGACGGCATCGTTCACCCTGCGCGTATACGACCGCCATGCCATTGCAGTCAAGTACGTCACGTCGCAACGGGATGCCCACTATTCCGACCTGCCAAGAACGTACCAATCGGTAGAAACCTTCTATGTGGCCTACACTTACCTTGGAAGCACCGGGTTCGGCGCCGTCGAATGGCGCCAGTAACGCCGACGGCTGCTGAACCGAAAACGGATTCCAGGCCTAGAAGTAGATGCGCCCGTCGTAGGGGATGTAAGGGAACAGCGTATGGCTTCTGCACAAGCTGAGCATGCGCGATCTGTCGCACGGGATTATTTGGGACACCCGTCCACAACCGGGTCTAAATAGAGTTTATGCATTCTGGACCATGAACGGCGGTTAGGGAGTGTCGACGCATTGCCGAGAGAAAGGGTCGGTGAAGGCCTGTTCTGATCGGGTCGGTTTCGCCGGTATAGCCAACTTCTATCCGGGAACCGCAGGATCGGAGTATCTAGACCGCGAATCGGCGGACTAGGAGAGGTGAGGGATTTTGGTGGGCCGTGTAGGGGTCGAACCTACGGCCCGCTGATTAAGAGTGACAGAAGGCCGATTATTCGAACAGCTCGATGTTGCGAAGGTTTCCCCACTTATCGTTGAAAATCATGAGCTTATTGGCTTTCTACTGATTCCATTGCTTCTACCCAATTCGGTTGTTTATGCAGATTTCTAGCACAAATTTAGCACAGCAAGGTGGGGTGAACCCCTTCGTTGAGACAGTTTGGAATTAGCACACCTGCTTGTGCCCAAAAGCAGCAAATTTATCCAGTGTAACCTAGCTCAGTCGCTGGCATGGTTAACAGCAGAAAAGTTAGCTAGAATCCATCCCATTGTGGCAACCACAAATCGACAACGAGGCCCAACTCTTAGTCCTGGCAAGAACATCGATTCTTGCACAGAAGGCAAATGCCATGATTGAACAGCAGACTGCTGAGCTACTTACAAATCTCGAAACCCTTGGATCGCAGGCCACTGCCATACGTCAGAACCTGGATGACCCCAAATTTAAACAGCAGACTGCTGAGCTACTTACAAATCTCGAAACCCTTGGATCGCAGGCCACTGCCATACGTCAGAACCTGGATGACCCCAAATTTAAACAGCAGACTGCTGAGCTACTTACAAATCTCGAAACCCTTGGAACACAGGCTACTGCCATACGTCAGAAGCTGGATGACCCCAAATTTAAGCAGGAGACTGCCGATCTACTTATAAATCTTATAACCCTTGTAACGAAGGCCGCTGCCACAACTGAATCGAAGGCTGAGGTAGGAGTTCTCTTCGTACATGGAATAGGGGAACAGCCGAAAGGGGATACTCTTACTCGGTTTGGCGATCCTATCATTGACTGGATAGAGCGATGGTTAAGAAGAAATGACGGCTCTTTAAGGATGGACCACTCTACACTGAATACTCGCGGCCCGACGGTAATGACTCCAGCACATGCTTGTTTCACTACTTATTCGAAACCATCTCAAACAATGAAAACATGGATTTTTGCAGAGGCATGGTGGGCAGAAGAATTTCAGCGGCCACCGCTCGGCGAACTAGCTCTCTGGTTGCT
>JAGXAR010000212.1 GCA_018971525.1 Nitrospirota bacterium | reverse complement strand
AATGAAGAAACCCCCGGTTTTCGAGCCCACGAGTTGCAGTTTACAGAGGCCTTGGCTACAGCACGTCGCGCGCCGACCGTGACCGTTCAGGTTACCCATGCTCGCCATGTTTCAGTTCCTGGCACTGACGTCCAACATTTCATTCAGCCAGTTGCCGCAGACGATTTGCCATTGGACGCGAATTCCGTCAATCTCGAGCTGGAAATGGCCAAGCTCTCTGATAATGCTATGCACTATAAAATGACCGCTGAGCTACTGGCGAGAAAATTTCGGGGATTGCTCAATGTGATTCGTGAAGGACGCTAGTCGCTGCAGTCGTTTGACGGGCTGTCAGACACGTGCTAGATTGCTCACCTCAACCATGCGAAACCAGCATCGAATCCAAGCCGCCTTTGTGGCTCGGAGCCTTGTCGTGCTCTGGCTGCTTTTAGGCTGTCTGGCATTGACAGACCAACTGCAACTCACGCAGGAGACCAGTGCTCAAGATGAGCAGGCTCTCTTGCAGCTTGCTTCAGGCCTCAAGCCTGATGTGCCATATCTTGATGGTGCATTGAGCGGTTCTGTCATCGCAAAGGAAAGCGTCTCTCTTTCATCGTACTCTACAAACGAAACCGCCGACCAGGAAACCTGTAGTGTCCTCCGAGCTGTCCCCACGCTCCGCCTCCATCAACTTGTGTCCGTTTACCGCATTTGATCTTTCATAAATAGCGTCCCGTCACGCACGGACAGATCCACGCTACAGTGGAAATCCGTGCGCAGCTTGCTGGGTCTCTGTTTACTGAGGGATCTTATGAAGTGCTTATCCATCCACTGCTATCTGTGCGCGTTTGTTTCATGCGCGGTTACCTTGACGTTGACAGGCTGCGTGGCCTTCGACCCTGTTGCGCAGTCCGAAGTGCAGGACCTGAGCGAACGTCCCTTGGTAGCCATCTTGCCCTTTGGCTTCGATCTAGAAATCACCAAGCTCTCTACTGTCAAAACGGTAGACGAACCCTTGTCGTCCGAAGAGGAGGCCACACACCTCGCTGCCACGCTTCGGGATATTGAACGCGAAGCCCGGTGGCTGCTCTTGAGTCGTCTCGCCACTGCCTATGGATTTCGTTTTATCTCGCATGAGCAGACGGACGCCTTGGCCGAGGAACTACAGCTGAAACCTAATATGCTTCCGACCGTCGAGCAGTGTGCGGAATTCCGCCGGCGCTTGGGAGTGGATCTCGTGATTGCCGGGAGCATCTTAGATTATGGAAAAGTTCGGTGGCAATGGTTGGCGGCGTTAACCCTTACAGACATCTCGGTTGAAACCATCGTACTCGGGCTCGCCACCAGCTGGCACCCGGCTCTGATCCTCGCCAATGTGGGCTTTGAGGTACTCACCAACTCAGCGATCTATTTCGGCGGCGGGTATCTCTTTGGGATCGCGTTACGCCCCGTGCGCGTAGAGGCTAGGGCCTTTGAAACCGTGCAAGGATATCCGATCTGGCAATCCATGGAGAAGTCAGTCTATGCATACGGAGCATTGGACCTGTTACCTGAGGAGGTTCGTGACAGGAAAGAGGCGCAATTATCCCTCAATTTGGCTGAGATTATGGAATCCTTTGGTGACGACTTAATCAAGCAAGGCTATACCGTTTCGAGATTGCGGGGAGCGGCAGTCTCCTTCCCGCGGGAGTGATTTGGTATCTAGGGAAAGCAAAAACCTATCCACCATGGTCACGCTCTACAAATGCCGCGGACAGATCGATCTGTTCTCACGGATCCGCCCTATAACACCGGCGAGGACTTTCGCTACAACGACAAGTGGGATAAAGACCCGAACGATCCTGATCTGGGCGAGATCGTACCGAAAGACGATGGTTCACGGCACAGTAAGTGGCTCCGTTTCATGACGCCGCGTCTATGGATGATGAAGGAGATACTAAAGCCCGGTGGTGTGATTGCGATCTGTAGTCACCATCGTGAACTGTTCAGACTCGGCATGTTGATGGACGAGATCAGAAGCGATCTGGCGCGATTGCCTGCGCATTGCTCGCTCCTAAGAATGGGCCTCCTGCCTCTGATCAGGTGGTGTCAGGAGG
>JAGXAR010000211.1 GCA_018971525.1 Nitrospirota bacterium | reverse complement strand
CCGGGAGGATTCTTCGCAATCCAGTCCGAGATCAGATGGACCTTCGCATCGTGTGATCGGCCTGCATCGAAGAGGTAGTCGAAGTAGTGTAAATTGTACCGCCAGAGCTTGGGCATATCCTTGCTGGTCCAATCGATGCCGCCGTCGGGAAAAGTCTTCTCCTGATTCAAGAAACAGAATGAGTGATCTCTACCTGGCAGACGCGAATGTGGAAGGCAAGGGCTGAGTCCGACACCAGGCCGCAGTCGTAATCCATGAATTGGAGAAAACTGGGTGGGAGACGGCAGTACGCGCTTGAGAATCTGTGCGAGGACTTGGGTTGGACGCAGATGGACGAGAGTTCTCGTATAGAGCAGCAGTCGTTTCATGGTGAGACAGACTACGCCAGTGCATCCACAATGTCGAAGCTTGTACGTGTCACTTCCACCAGTTCTTCGAATGGAATGGGGGCTGGTCGGCCCAAGCGAATGGCGTCGACAAAGGCCGACGCGCAAGCAGCCTGTCCCTTATCCTGGCGCCAGAGGTTCATCGTGGTGAACCCCGGCCACCCATAGCCGCGGAGACTCCGAAAGTTATCGAGTTGGAGAATCCGCCCTGCGCCAAACACCTCCAACCGCTCTTTGGGGAATGACTTGTGGCCGTTAGCCAGATAATGGACCGTCCCCATCGAACCGTCCGCAAAACAGAGAGTGAAACTCACCTTGTCTGCGCGCATGCCTTGCCCTTGGGTGCCAAGGGCCGCCACCTGCATAGACACGATTGGCGAATCGGCTAAGAAGCGCAACAGATCGATAAAATGGCACGCCTCCCCGATGATGCGGCCTCCCCCTACCTCAGAATCCTGTGTCCAGTGCTCCGCCGGGATGGCCCCCGCATTCACCGTCATCACAAAGGATTTCGGTTCTCGCAACCCTACCAGGAGCGCCTTTATCTTCCGAACTTGCGGTGCAAACCTTCGATTGAATCCCACCATCAACAACAGTGCCCCTGCTTCTGCCCTAGCGCCAGCGGGACCCGAGTGGGGAGCATTCACTTCGTGGAATGTCTTCTCAATCTCCTCCAACCCCTCTCGCGTAATTGCCAGCGGCTTCTCGACGAACACATGCTTTCGTGCGAGTAGCGCCTGACACACATACCGGGCATGGCTGTCATGCCGTGTTGCCACGACCACGGTATTCACCTCGGCATCCCTCAGGACCAAGTCGCTGTCGGTGGTGGTCTCTTCGAACCCGTATTTCTTCCCCGCATGAACCCCGCTCACTCCCTTGGCGGATGCCACCGACTTCAGAATCGCCGGCGTCTCCTTGAATGCTGGAATGAGCACCTGCGAAGCATAGTTGCCCGAGCCGATAAATCCCAGAACGACCGAATCTGCCGGGCTTGCGGCCCGCGGAGAATTTTCCGACAGTCGCACCGTGGAAGTCCTCAGCGACTCGTGTGATTGTTCCGCCACCCCAGGATATTTGAGCAATATTCCTAAGGAGCTGCCACCTTTCGCCACGAGCTGATACGCTTCCTCTGCATGGGCCAACTCAAAGCGGTGGGAGATGAGCGGTACAACATCCAACCGCCCCTCCGCCATCATGTCCAACACCGCCTCAAAGTTACGCTGCTCCGTCCACCGCACGAAGCCCACGGGATAATCCTGCCCCCCTTCCTCATACAGCGGGTCGTAGCGCCCTGGACCGTAGGAGCAGGAGACCTGGAAGCTGAGCTCCTTTTCATAGAAATCGGTCCGGGATAGCTCCAAGCCGACGACGCCGACCAGCACGATCCGCCCGCGCTTTCGGCACATGAGTGCGGCCTGGTGCATTGGCTCGTTGCTCTTGGTCGCCGCCGTGATCACCACCGCATCCACCCCGCGCCCACGGGAGAATCCGCTGGCGGCGGCCACCGGATCTTCACCACGCGACAGATCGACGGTTTCGGCACCGAATCTTCGCGCGAGCTCCAGTTTTACGGGGTCCAAATCGATTCCTAAAACACGGCATCCATGTGCACGCAAGAGCTGGACGGCGATCAAGCCGATTAAGCCAAGGCCCGTCACCACAACTGCTTCACCGAGCGTCGGTTGCGCAAGCCGAATGCCCTGCAGCGCAATAGCAGCAAT
>JAGXAR010000103.1 GCA_018971525.1 Nitrospirota bacterium | reverse complement strand
GTGCCCTTCTTGCTCGCAGAACGCGCGAACTTGTTTCTCTGGTCTGTCTAGTCTCTCTGGTTGCGTTCCCGATCCGACCAACCAGACAAACGAGATAGCCAACCTTGTCCCGCGTCGCGCGATTCCCGCCAGTCTCGCTCGCCTCGCACCAGACAGACCAGCCCCCCAATCCCGTGCAGCGAAAAAAGGCGCCCAGCATACTTTCTTACATTCGACGCAGGCCGTGCGAGGCCGATTGGCCGCCATTCTCAGACTTTGATGTGCGGGGAGAGGAACGGCTGCCGGCAGCAGCGGCAAAAAGACGAAGAACCCTCTGTCGCAGGCATGAACCGGAGACTCACTGGACGGAGAGGGTGACTGCAGAAAAGACTCCCGGTACCTGTTCCTACTCCTGTTCAGGAGGACGGGCCGGCGACTTCGAAGATCAAGAACTGCTGCCGTGGCAGGAAGTCATGCTGCGCCACCAGCTTGTATCCCGCCTTGCCCATCTCGGACTTGAACTGTTCCAGGGGAAAGCGGAACTCCTTCGGTGGACCCTCGGGGGAATCCGCCTTAAAGTCGATAATCGCCACCCGGCCGCCAGGCGTGAGCGATGTGGTCAACTTCCGGAAATACGCCTCACGGTCGCCGATATGGTGATACGTGTCCACGACCAGAATCAGATCGACGGGTTCCGGCAGATTGGGCTGATCGGCAGCCGCTTGAACGGCAATCACGTTGGGCAAACCTTCCCTGGCGGCCCGTTCCCGCAGGTAACTCACCATCGATGGTTCAATGTCCGCCGCGTACACCTTGGGCGACGCGTTCGATTTCGCGAGTCGTACCGAGAAATACCCGGTCCCGGCCCCGATGTCGGCCACAATTTGTCCTGACTTCAGATTCAGCTCTGCGATCACGCGATCCGGCAACTGCCACAGGTCACGCGCCGGGTCGTCGAATCGTAAGGCCGACTCCTTGGGATCGAAGTGATGCTCCAGGTGGTCGGCATGGGACGTATGGCGCTCCTCGGCTTGACCCATCGCCACGGTGGCAGCCAGCAAGAACAATGCAAGCATGTAGGGTTTCGAACGCATTGCACACTCCTCTCTCCTATTCCTCACGCCTTCTTCCGCAACAACAGACTCCCGAGCCCTTTGATTCAATTACATACCATCGTCGCGATCGGCGCAACTGGTCTCTCTGGTACTTCTAGTTGCGTTCCCGATCCGGCCATCCAGACAAACGAGATAGCCAACCCGGAACGTGTCAATGAGTTTGGGACACTTGCCGTTGGCATTTAGTGTAGAACCTCGTCTGTCGAAGTTGTGATCGCGTGAGGCGAGACGACCACGGTCTCCGACAATACCCCGAGCACCTCAACGTTCAGCGCGACCCGTTGGTCGTCTGCGGTGAAGATCGTGGCTCCTGCGCGATCTTGCGAGGACGATTGTTCCTTCGGTGGGTTGATCCAGACCGCGCGAGGCAGGATGGGTGGCTGGGGCACCTTCCTCACGAAGCGCTCCGGGTGCGCGGCGTAGGCGGCACTGAGCACCCTGAGCCGAGCGTCACGCATCCTTTCGGCCCGTCCAGCGTGCACGGCGGCCGGCGTCATCAGCCCCATTCCAGAGTGGCGATGCTCGCCGTTGTACCAGGAGAAGAACGCCTGGCAGAAGACGCGGGCATCCTCAAGGCTGCCGAAGCGTTCCGGGAAGTCCGGGCGGTACTTCAGCGTTTTGAACTGGGCCTCGGAGAAGGGGTTGTCATCGCTGGTATAGGGCCGGCTGTGGGTTTTCGTGACCCCCAGGTCGGCAAGCAGCAACGCCACCGGTTTGGATGTCATGGAGGAGCCTCGATCCGCATGCAGGGTCAACTGTCCCGTCCCGATCTGCTGCTTCGCGCAGGTGTCTTTGATGAGCCGCTGGGCCAGCACCGCCGACTCCGCCGGGGCGACCATCCAGCCGACCACGTACCGGCTGAAGATGTCGAGGATCACATAGAGGTAGCAGTACGACCACTTCACGGGGCCCAGGAGCTTGCTGATATCCCAGGACCACACCTGATTGGGGGCGGTCGCCAGGAGTTCCGGCTTCTGATAGACCGGGTGGCGGAGCTGGTTCCGGCGCTCCTTGACCTCCGCCTGCTCCTCGAGGAGGCGGTAGAGGGTTCGGATGGAACAGTAGTAGCGGCCTTCATCGAGCAGGGTGGCGTAGACCGTGGCCGGGGCGGTGTCGACGAAGCGGTCGCTGTGCAAGGTCGCGAGGACCGCCTGTCGCTCTTCGGACGACAAGGTGCGCGGTGGGCTCGGCCGCGGGGCGGGCTCCTTCGCGGGGCCCTGCCCGCGATAGAACCCCGAGCGGACGAGGCCGAAGGCGTCACAGGCCGGCTTGATGCCGATCTCCGTGGACAGCGACCGTGTGGCGGCCATCAGGTGCGCCCGGTTTCCTCGGGCGTCTCCAGCGGGATGCCCAGGATCTGTGAGACTTTTTTTTGCACGTCGATGATGAGCTCGGCCTGTTTAAGCCGCGTCGACAGCCGAGCGTTCTCCTTACGGAGGGTCTCGTTCTCCGCCCGCAGCGGATGCCGGGCCGAGGCCTTTCGGCCTCGCTTCTGGGGCGTCAAGGCCGAGAGCACACCCTCCGTGCGTTGGCGACGCCACGTCGTGAGGTTCGAGGCGTAGAGTCCTTCGGCGCGAAGCAGGGCCCCCAGGCTGCCCACCGCGGTACAGGCATCGGCCAACTTCAGGATGCGCAGCTTGTCCTCCGCCGTGAAGCGTCGCCGCGTCGGCGTGGCGGCCACCTCGGGGTCCGGCGGGACGATCACGGCTGGTCGTGGTGAGGCGGGGCCTTGGGGGGACTCGTCCATGGGCCTCGCCGTCGCCCGCCGGGCTCCTTCGAGTCCTTGACTGGCGTACTTCTTGTCAGCATGCATGAGGGGGTGCTCCTCTCCGCCCGCTACTCTAATTGAAGAGAGGCAAAGTGTCTCACTGATATTGGCACAGAGGGGTCCCACCAATCTCGCTCGCCTCGCACCAGACAGACCAGTCCCCCAATCCCGTGCAGCGAGAAAAGACGCCTGGCATACTTTCTTACATGCAACGCAGGCCGTGCGAGACCAATTGGGCCTCCATTCTCAAAACATTGATGTGCGGAGAGAAGATCGGCTGCCGGCACGGGCCTCAAGAAGGCGGAGAACCCTCTGTCGCAGGCCGGAACCGGAGACTCACGGATCGGAGAGGTTGGCTGCAGAAAAGACTCCCGGTACCTGTTCTCTTCCCGTCTGTGGGAGCCTTCGAGATGGGCGACCACTTTCTATTCTCTCGAGATTAGAGTCGTACTACTTGACGGGATCTAGCGGATTGTTGAGCGCGTAGCAGTGGAGGACCGGATTTCCTGAATCAACGCAGAGGCGCCGAGTCTCGTCCTTACGTCGTATAGGCGAACACATCCATCTGAACGGATTTCACAGGCTTGGCTTCGCCATGGACCATGCGACGCACCCGTTCAGTCGCTTCACGGCTAAAGACAGCCTCACCACAGTTCGCGCAAACGGTCGCGGGGATCGCTTCAACGCGAACGGGCTTGCCGTCAATGTCGAAGACCTCGCTGACCAGCTCCTGGCGCGTCTCAGTTTTTCCGCAGACATGACAGTGAAACATTCCTACCTCCGTCGAGAGTAATCATACCACTCTGCAGGATCAGGCTGATAGATCGTAATGATCTTCAGCATATCTGATTCGATGTACGAGACCTGGAGATGCAACGGACGCCCTGCATCTGTGAAACCCAAGAGCAGGCAACTCGGCGCATACTTATCGCCCGGATAATTCTCAATAATGGAGGCGCGCCGGCCGGCCTCACGAATATCGCGCTCGCTGATATTTCGCTCAACGACACGTTTGAATGCATGCCGACTGAACTCAAAGGTTCCGGCTGCAAGGCGTTGGCGTATCTCGTCGATCGTGTTCATTGAGACGGTAGAAAACACTATAGCTGAGGTAACGAACAATCACAATTTTGCCTCACTGGCACGCTGTGACCTGGAGCGGTTCATGTGTCGCCGGAAAAGCAGAATGAGCCGGCCCGCCCTCCGCTGCCCCATCTCAATCAAACTCACGACACCCCTCGCTCTGGCTAATGGCACGTCCCGGGAAATCGATTGCGAAGCAATCGGAGTGTTGGGCGGATGAGAAAGCTGCGCAGGAGGAGACCATCCAGCCCGCCCTCAGGGGGAGAAGGTAGAAGAGCGGTGGACATTGCGGCAAGAAAAGACTGCCGACACCTTACTTCTGTCAACGCAGGGCGATGCCCTCCGATTAAGTAGATGTCCCCTTTTTCTCCCTCAGGATCAAGGACTCGGCACTTCTTGGGAGCACTCAGCACCCAGGACTCAGGACTTCCGTGGAGCGCTCAGCACTATGCTTCGCCATCGGCGGAGTGGCGGGGGCGGAATTCAAGATGCCGGTGAAGCCTTGAGATGGGCTATATCTAATATGGTATAGTAGGACCGTTCATGTGGGAGATCTACGAACACGCCGAGCGAGCAAGAGCCTCGATCGCCTCCCACTCGAGTTGCTGAAACGCTACGAAAAGTGGAAAGACATCGTGCGAATCTCCGGCCCGGCAGGCCTACGCTTAATCAAGGGGTTCCACGATGAAACTCTTCGAGGAGAATGGGAAGGGCACCGCTCGTCAAGGTTGAATGCGCAGTATCGAGTGATCTACAAGGTTGAAGAACAGCGCGTACTGGTGGTGATCATGGACGTGACCGCCCACGAATATCGGAGGTAATAATGAAGAGCAAAGACCTTCGTCCGGCAAAAGCGCGGGTTGTGGTCTCGGCAGGAGAATCCGTTCGGATTGTCCGTGAACTGCAAGGGCTCACGCAGAGCGAGCTGGCTCGAAGGACCAAGATTCCACAGTCCACGATCTCAGCCATTGAAAACGACACCATCAATCTGGGCGTCGAACGGGCCAAAACCCTCGCGCGTGTCCTGCAGTGCCATCCAGCGGTTTTGGTGTTTCCCGGCTGGGACGTGACCAAGCAGTCCGCAGCCTAACCCCTGATCGGCAGTATTCGGCTTCACCCACCTAGCGACTGATCAATCTATCCTCGTACAAGTACTTGTGGAGAAGAACTCCCTCCTATTCCCATGGGCAATACAAGTCCTCCGCAAACAGGACTGGTCAGGGCAATGGGGGAACATCGGAGGATCGGTTCGGCACTCAGCACTCAATGCTCAGCGCTTCTTGGGAGCACCACCAACTCAGCACTCAGAACCAAGGACTCAGGACTTCCGTGGAGCACTCAGCACTGTGCTTCGCCATCGGCGGCGGGGGGGCGGAAACTCAAATGCGGGCGATGGCTGGAACGGCATGACTGACGGAAGTGGTTCGAATAAGTACCCTGGTCCCTTTTCTTCTTCAAGTCGCCAGGATCTGAATGTGCGCGGCATATCCTAATTGCTTCAGCAGCTGCTCGCAGTCGTCCCAGGTCAACCCAAAGGTACGGACGTCGGCCACCCCAAGACGCGCCACCACATCGCGGATGGCGGTGAGATGCTGCGGATCGAGTTCTCCATCCATCATGGCAGTTTCAGCCCAGTCAACCAGACCAGCCAGCGAGAGCTCATGCTGGAGATAGGCTGCCAGTTTGTCGGCGACCATTTGGCGAGTAATAAGTTGGCTCATGATGTGACCTTTTGATGACCGTAGTCTTCCGGGTACTTGAGGTGGACCTCAACAAGCTTCCCCGTGCCATCATAAATCTCTTGATAAAATCGCACCGTTACCTCGTCGGCGTCAACCTCTTTCACATACCGGGCCTTCCACCCCTGCCGCCCCTGCACATCGAGCCAATATCGCCGTCCACCCGAGGGGAGGCTTTCCCGATGGGAAAATTTCCGTTCATTCTGCTCACGCGTACTCACCAAATGTCCATCGATCCTGAGGCTTCAATACTGTCGTTGGTCCTTATACCAGGTCTCCGGGACATTTCCCAATAGCTTCGATCCGGAGACTCCGTTCCTAGGGAGCGCAAGCAGAACTGTTCAGGACAAGAGGCAATCAGGGGAAAATCGGCTCGGCACTCAGGACTTCCGTGGAGCGCTCGCACTATGCTTCGCCATCGGCGGCACATACTCTTGGCACTGTGGTCTTCAAGCAAGGTTAGGCCCGATCAAGTCCCCTCCTCCCACATCTTAAAATCCTTCAGTTCTTCAGCAATGCTTTTCATCACCCAGGCAATCACCGCCGCATCATCCACATAGCCGACAACAGGAATGAAGTCTGGAATCACATCAAGCGGGCTGATGAGATAAAGAATAGCCGCTACTATTGCCACGAGCTTGCGGACCGAGAGTCCTGTATAGACACCGCTCATTGAAGCCTTCAGGAGCCGAACCAATAATTGAATGTCCTTCAACAGCTTTCCACCGCGTCTTTGTGCGATCGATACCGCCTTGGCCAAAAGATGACGAAGTCGCTCCTTGTCCCTGAGATACTGCGTAGCCGCCTTCGTGAACCCTCGAAACATTTTCAACGCCTTCAGGAGCATGGCTGGAGTCATTCTCTTCATTGCGTCCTCCCTGAAGTGTGAGCACTGCCCCGGTACGAAATCAAGATTGAGGATAACAGGCAGTCCGCGAAGGATCAATTTGGACCGATGGCAACGCACAGGCACGAACCATCAGCGGAGTGGTGGGGACGGACACTCAAATGCGGGCGATGCGTGAGACGGCGTGACTGACAGAGAAACAGTAGGCGGCTGTCGAGGCTTGGGACTCACGCAAGGAAAAGACTCCCGCTCCCTCAAATTCCACCCTAAGGCCAAGATTTCCAGGCATAGCCGCATTGCGAGCACAGGAACTCCCGGACTCGGGCACCACACGAATACGTATCAGTGGATCCCACGCACCCTCCCCGCCACGCGGCATCACGGCGCCGCACCGGGGACACCTCACTGAACGATCGGGTGAGAAATACAGAATGGCGACGACAATGACCGAGAGAAGAACCGCACCGATCACGTACGTCAGCGGTGTCATGGCGAGCAGACCCTAACGTGCGCGACCAATGTAGTCAGGCGCACGCCTTCCTTCACAAAGGCGAGACCCGTTTCGCGTGTGTTCTCTTACATCGTTGTTTCACGAAAAGAATGCTGCACCTCGGACGTGAACGATGAAGGTCTTCGCCGTCAGGCTAACACCTCTTCCCGGAATATTCGCCACCTAGGTCATTCGCGATCAGCCTGAACTGTTCGATGGCGGATTCGAGGTCGACAACGAATCTAGTTCTGGAATTACCGGTTCCTGGCACTGTTTTCTCTTCCGCATCCTCAATGCCATGCTGAAACACCGGACTCCCTGGAATCCCACACTGGTTCACCATGCTTGATGTTCAAGACAGTTGCTGTCCCCTTTTTCCCCCTCACAATCGCCTGCGATTACTGACCTGGCTCCTTAAACGGGTCCCGATTCTATGGTAAAGAAAGGACCATTGCGTTCAACAACCACAAAGGAGCTATACATGACAAACAGTCACGAACAAACCGTGATCGATGAGTTACATGCTGTAGCACCGGAATTTGCCGCACTGACACAAGACCTTCTTTTCGACGATATTTGGAAACGTCCCGGACTCTCGCAGCGCGATAAAAGCTTAATTACGGTCACATGCTTAGTTGCGCTCAACCGTATCGAACACGTCGAGTTTCACCTGAAGAAGGCGTTTGACAACGGCCTCACGAAGGAAGAACTTGTGACTGCGATTACGCACATTGCATTTTACGCCGGCTGGCCTACTGCGGCCTCGGCGTTTCGTCACTTAAAAACAGTCATTGATCAGCAATGATTGAAGACAACCACGAGTGCTCAGGGAAAGACTCACGGTACCTTTTCTTTGTTCTCGAACAATTCAACAGGGGGTGTTGGAGTGGGAACGACAAAGGCGAAGACTGAGGCAGCGCTTCTGATGGTGTGGGGGCAACCGGTTCGGGGCCGTGAGAAGCAGGCCAACAACCAATTGAGAGAGTCGGTTCGCTACTTGAAGCGTCTTCAGGAGGAAGGACGGATTGAGCGCTTCGAGTGGGGAGGTCTTGCGCCGCAGGCAGAAGATTTGTGGGGCTTCGCCCTGTTGCGCGGCACGACCGAGCAGATCGACGCGCTTCGCCGTACCGAGGAGTACGCGCGCTGGGTCCTGCGCGTAAGCCTGGTCGCGGATCGCGTCAGGGTCTTCGATGCCACGGTCGATGAGCAACTGCTCGCCCGGAACATGCAATTCTACGACGAGACAATCGAAGGGCTCTGACCGCACCGACGGCGGGCGGCACGGAAAAGCGGGGTCACGCCATATAGATGCCCGAGCCAACGACAACGGTGTCCTTGCCAGCCTGTACTTTGCGCACGAAAGCAGGCGGGCGCGTTTGTCCCGGGCCACCTCAGCCTGACCCCATTGTTCGCACGCCACTCCTAACTCAGTACTGCATCGTCCATTTCTTATTCCACATTCCTAATCTTCACTCGGTCCTACAATTCAGAACCCAGAACTCTCTAACCGTAAGGCGTGAGGCGTCAGGCGATTTCCGACCCCCCCAACTCAGAACTCAAAACTGTTTCTCTCTGATCGCCCTACGCTGTCAGGCACCGGTATCCCCCCCGAGCAGCTTGAAGCCTGAGAGAATAATCGCAAGTTGGCTCTGGTTCGGATTTCAATCTTTTATTTCTGTAGAAGATAGGCTAGAGTGTGCACATGGCACCATCCACCCAACAACTCCTCAAGGACGCACTCCAGCTGCCTGATGAGCAGCGAGCGGAATTGGTGGTTGAGTTACTCGATAGCTTGCCCCCGACCGAGCCGGGTCAGGAACGCAGTGACGCACAGTGGCTCGAGGAAATTGAACGTCGCGCACGGGCGGCGCAGGCCGGAGCCCCGGGTGTATCCTGGGAAGAGGCGCGCAAGCAGGTGCTGGATCGCCTGCCCAAGCGGTGAAACCTGTCGGCCTCTCACCCGAAGCCGTCGTGGAGTTGACTCAAGCCGCCTCCTGGTACGAAACCCGCCAACCTGGGCTTGCAATCAGATTCCTTCAAGAAATCGAACAGGCACGACACGCGATACAATCGCGACCCCTGTCATTTCCCCGACTGGCAAATATAGCCGATGATCTAACTGTGAGGCGTGCGTTACTCCCTCGATTCCCCTACGCACTCGTCTTTCTGGAACTCCCGACAGAGATCCACGTGCTCGCAGTCGCCCACGCCAAGCGCCATCCCGACTATTGGCTGAACCGCGTCCAAACCACCTAGCAGGATCGTTATATGGACTCCCCCTCCGATGCAAGGTCACGAATCGTGGCGATGAGGTCTGACTGCACGCATCTATTCGGCCTCCTGGTGAACCCTCGGTGGGGTTCGGGCCCTGATGGAGATTCGCACGCCGGATCCTCATCAGACAATCGGCCTCTGATGGCCAGTCCTGCTAGCGGGCTCCCCCGGCGCCGGTCCGACCGGTCACGCCATCGCCTCCTGCCCCTCGCACTCCGTCCTCAGGAACAAGGCTCCCGTTCCGGGTCCGCTTAGGTGCCTGCCCCCGCAGGCTGATACGGCCGACCGGTGGCCAGCACCGCCCAGAGGATGCGGGCGTGCTTCGCCGCCAGCGCGACGAGCGCTTTATTGAACCCGCGCCGGGCCTTGAGCGCCGAGACCCAGCGACTGGTCGCATCCGTGCGCCGCGCGAGCTGCCGCATGACGGCGCGCGCGCCATGAATCAGCCAGGTACGTAGATACACGTCGCCCCGTTTGGTGATCCGGCCCAACCGTCGCGTCCCGCCGCTGGAATGTTGCCGGGGCACCAGCCCGACCCACGCGGCAAACTGCCGCCCATTCTTGAAGGTGCGGGCATCCCCCACAGACGCCACCAGTGCGGTCGCGGTCACAGGCCCCACGCCAGGTACCTGCATGAGCCGCTGAGCCGGCTCGGTCTGCTGGGCCAGCTGCGCCACCCGGCAATCGTAGGCCGTGATCCGCTCATCCAGTGCCCGCAGGCGTTCGGCCAGGTCGGTGCAGATCTCGCGGACCAACACCGGCAACGCCGTCGTTTCCAGCAGGGGGGCCCAGGCCCGGCGAAGCGCGGTGAGGCCGATCGGCAGAATCACGCCATATTCGGCCAGCAAGCCCCGCGCCTGGTTCACCAGGGCCGTGCGTTCCGCGACCAGAAGCTGCCGGGCGCGATGGACGGTCAGCACCGCTTGCTGGGCGAGTGTCTTGATCGGCACGACCCGCATGTGGGGGCGGCCCACCGCTTCGCCGATCGCGTCCGCATCGTTGCGGTCGTTCTTCTCGTTCTTCCGATAGGGCGCGACAACCTGCGGCGCGATCAGCCGCACGTCATGCCCCAACGTCGTCAATTCCCGCGCCCAGTAGTGCGCACTCCCGCACGCTTCCATCCCGATGAGACAGGGCGGGAGTTGCGCGACAAAGGGCCGCAGCTGTGGGCGCGCGAGTCGGCGGCGCAGGACCGTCTGGCCCTGGGCATCGACACCATGGAGCTGAAAGACGTGCTTGGCCACATCGATTCCGATACGTGTCACGTGTGTCATGGCGACTCCCTCCTTCTGATGATGATGGATGCGCACGGTCATTGCCGTCGAATCCATATTACCGAAGGGGGAGTCCATCCCATTAGAAAAGTGCCGCCAGCATCGTTCTCGCATCGTTCAGATCCTCAACGTACCCCAGAGGGTACGCCTCCGGTCCTCACTCGCTGCGGCCTTGCTGAACGGCCTTTTTGAGCATCCTGCGGGACTGATCAGCATCTATTTTGCTCGCTCGATGCGCGCGCTCAATTTGTTTACGGCGATGATGATCAGCGTAGCCAAATCTGTTTGCATATTAGCTCCTTGACACCAACCGCATGCG
>JAGXAR010000026.1 GCA_018971525.1 Nitrospirota bacterium | reverse complement strand
TTCTTGATGTCGTTCTGCGCCAGCATCATGGAGGCGCCGAGGACGGCGGTCAGGGTGCCGATCACGAAGGCGACGTGCAGGGTCGTCGAGCTCATCCCGAACAGCGGCGCGAGGCGGTTGATGAGAAAACCGCCGGCGTTGATGATGCCAGCGTGCAAGAGCGCCGTTACAGGCGTCGGAGCATACAGGTAGCGTGGGAGCCAGATGTGAAATGGAAACTGCGCGGACTTGCTCATTCCTCCGATCAGGAGCAGCAGCGTGACGGCCACTGAGCCGTTGAATTCGACGCCTGGCAATGGCGAGACGGTGGCCGATGATCGGGCTGCCGCCGTGAAGAGATCGGGAAACTCAAGCGTGCCATAGAGCGAATGAGCCAGCGCGATCCCGGCCAAAAACGCCACATCACCGACCCGCAAGAGTGTGAAGGTGCGAAAGGCGCCTTCCAAAGTCTCGGTGTGGGTGTGGTTGTGGGTCAGGAGATAGAGTAAGTAACTCAAAATCTGCCAGAAGAGAAACAGCATCATGAGGTTGCCGCTGGAGACCATGCAGAGCAGCACGAAAACGGCGATCCCAATCAGGGCGAAGTACCGGCGTTCGTGGGAATCCTGATACATGTAGTCGATCGAATAGGTGTAGATGATGGTGCCGACACCGGAGATCAAGACCATCATGACCGCGCTCAGGCGGTCGATGTAGAACCCCACGGGGAAGGCCAGCATCGCAAGCGAAGCGGGGTCGTAGAATCGAATGGTGATGGCCCCCTGGGTCGCCACATACCAGAGAGTCACGATGGCGCCCAGAAAGGCCGCGCCGATGGGATAAGCCGCGATCTTGGCGCGTTGCTGCCGCGAGGCCTCATCACCCACCAGCACGACGAGCGTCGCGAGGAGCGGAAGCAGCGGAACTAGGATGACAGCAAACACCGGTACCTCAATACATTCGCTACATGATCCCTAGGAAACACAAAAGCCAACCGGTCTCCCCACAATTAGTTGAGGTAATCCGGTTGGCTTGTACTGCAACCAGCCTCTCTCTCGAATTGCCGGTCACCCTACGGCCCTATCTATCGAAGTCGGCCTCCCGCCTGTCTTCGAGGAATCTCGGGACAGGAGACATCGCCGTACTGTGAAACCCGGCCCAATCAATAATACGGTCAGTAGACCGGCGTCAAGCGTGGGAAGAGGAATTGGTTCCCTCAGACATGACGCAATGCCCGAAAGCCCTAGGCCGTGAACGAGGTTGGACATAAGGCTTACGTTTGCGCTTGTTCGAACCCGCTCGCGCCCCTATAATCCTGCACCAGGACGGTCATCACAGCAGAAGACCTTCATCATGATCGGACGGGGCACCACGTGGAAAACGCCATTCGCAACGCCGTCATCAAGTTCGAACAAGAATTCATGGGCCGCGGACCGGATGAAGTGCGCGCGTACGTCGTGCGGGATCTGGTCGTTGTCCGGCTCAAGGGGGTGCTGACGCTGGCCGAACGTCAGTTGGCCAAGACGGCGGAAGGTGTCGATATGGTAAAACGATTGCGGCAGAATTTGATTGCGCAGGGTCGCGACAAACTCTGCGAGCAAGTAAGCGAAATTACCGGAGCCAAAACCCTCGCGCTCTTTACAGACATCGACGTGCAGATCGGCGAACGGGTGTTCGTCTTTACAGTCGATCGCGACATCCAGCACGGAAATCGATAGAGGCTCGTCACGATGGTAAAATTCGTCAGAGGCTACCTCAAGTTTCGGACCTAGATGTTCGGCAAGAAGAAAGAACTCTTTACCAGACCGTCAGAAAACCAGGCTCTCCGGACTCTCTTCATTACCTGTTCTGATTCGAGGGTCGACCCCGCCATCCTCACACAAACCGATCCCGGGGAGCTCTTTATTCTCAGAAATGCCGGCAACATGGTGTTGCCCTATGGCTCGATGCAAGGCGGCAGCACAACTACCATCGAATACGCGATGGCCGTCTTGAAGGTTCCCCCCATCATCGTGTGAGGCCACACCGATTGCCCCGTCATGAAAGCCTTGCTGAACCCGGAAGAAGTCCCCGGCCTGCCCGCGGTCAGGGAATGGGTCGGGCAGGCCGAATCCACCCGCCGCTTGATCCATGAGCACTATACCGACCTCACGGGCAACGATCGCCTGATCAAGACAACCCAGGAAAACGTCCGATCCCAGCTCGACCATCTTCGCACACACCCTTCCGTCGCCGTTCTGCTGCGGAAGAAGCAATTGGATCTCCATGGAAAAGTCTATTCCATCTCGACCGGCGACGCGAGGGTCTATGACTTCGAGTTCGCGCAATTCACCTCTCTGTTGGATGACAACTATCCTCGCTTGAAAACGTCGAGCAAGTCCTGCCATGCTCCGGCAATGAGCAAACGCCAGCTGGAAACTCTCTCGTTCGACAACACCTATGCCCGCTTGCCCGAGGCTTTCTACGCCAAGCTGAATCCGACCCCGTTTTCAGCGGCTCCTTATCTCATCAGTTTCAATCCCGCGGCGGCCGAACTGATCGACCTTGATCCGGCGCAAGCGAAGCGACCGGAGTATGCCGGTGTGTTTGGCGGGAGTCTGCTCGTGCCGGGGATGGAGCCGTTGGCCATGCTCTATTCCGGCCATCAGTTCGGCGTCTATGTCCCGCAGCTGGGAGACGGGCGCGCCATCCTCCTTGGAGAAGTACGGAACGAACGGGGCGAGAAGTGGGATCTGCATCTGAAAGGGGCGGGGCTTACGCCGTTCTCGCGAGAGGGAGATGGCCGTGCGGTTCTGCGTTCGACCATCCGGGAGTATCTCTGCAGCGAGGCGATGCATGGCCTGGGGATTCCGACGACAAGGGCGCTCTGTCTCGTCGGGAGCGATCACCAGGTCTATCGCGAGCAGGTCGAAACCGGCGCGATGCTTGTGCGGATGGCGCCGTCCCATGTGCGCTTCGGCACCTTTGAGATCTTCTATTACCGTAAACAGCACGAGCAGCTCAGAATCCTCGCAGACTATGTCATCGCGAACCACTTTCCCCGTCTGGCGGACGTGTCGGACAAGTATGCGCGATTCTTCTCTGAAGTCGTCGAACGCACGGCGGGGCTGATCGCGCAATGGCAGGCCGTCGGCTGGGCGCACGGGGTGATAAATACCGACAACATGTCCATCCATGGCATCACCCTCGACTACGGTCCGTTCGGGTTCATGGACGACTACGATCCTGGCTTCATCTGCAACCACTCCGACCACAACGGGCGCTATGCCTTCAATCAACAGCCCTATATCGGGCTCTGGAACCTCAGTTGTCTGGCGCAGGCGCTGCTCCCGTTGGCCGAAAAGGAAGACCTGAAGGCCGCGCTCGATCGCTACACCTCCATGTGCGAAGGACGGTACATGGAGTTGATGCGAGCCAAGCTGGGACTCCTCGAGGCGAAGGAGGAGGATGCGTCGTTGATCCAAGACGTATTGGAACTCATGCATCTGCACCATGTCGATTACACGATCTTCTTTCGTACGTTGAGCTCGTTTCAAACCGGGGCTTCATCGCTGAACGAACCGCTTCGCGACTTTTTCTTGGATCGTGAGGCATTCGACAAGTGGGCCGATCGGTACGAGGACCGGTTGCGCGAAGAGGGGAGTCGAGACGACGACCGGCCGGTACGGATGAACCGCGTCAATCCCAAGTATGTGCTCCGCAACTATCTGGCGCAGACCGCCATCGAAAAGGCTCAGCAGAAGGACTTTTCCGAGATCGACCGGTTGCTCGCCCTGCTACAGAATCCCTACGTGGATCAGCCTGGCATGGAGGCCTATGCGGCTCCGCCTCCCAACTGGGGCAAGCATTTATCGGTCAGCTGCTCATCATAACCCCTCACCGGTCCGCGCTTCATCGATCCACAGGACTACCGCATCGTCAGCCGGTTCTTCGTAACCTACCTTGCAGTCCACCTTACTGTCTGTTGTAGAGTGGCGGAGACGGCCTAAGGCCTTCTGAGGGTGGGAGAGGTCTTACCAACGGGCTGCTGATTACAGAAGACGGACTCCTCTATGGCAAAAGGAAGTGGAGAATCGAAGCTCGCCCTGGCGGGAGTGGTCACTCTCGCACTCGCGCTCGCCGGCGTGCTGTTGGTGAAAGACGCGCTGCACAGTTCGCGGCCGGTAGGAACGGGGTTGGATGTGAATCAGACCACCGGGGAGCAATCGGTCCGTGCGCGGCTGTGGGAAGATCCGGTGGCAGCGGTGCAGCGGGGTATGCGAGGAGTTCGGCCGCCAGCAATCGGGTTGCCCAAGTCCGCGTCCAGCCAGTCGGCTGAGTCGTCCTTCGCGCAGCGTCTGAAACCCCTGCGGCAGGCGATGGCCGATCGAGTTCAGAAGGGTGAGCAGATCACGGTTCTTTTGGTGACGATGAGCGGCGATCCCTATGTGGAGAGTACGGAGTCCCGCATTCGAGATCGCTACGCGGTCGGCACCGCGTTGGGGGTGGCCTGCTATGCTCCGGAAGACGAGGGACATCTCTCGTTCATCGAGGGGAATACGCAGGGGACCGATCATGCGTTGCCGTACGAGTGGTATCAGCTCCGCAAGACCAGGGTCTGTGGCGAGGCGCAGGATCGGGTCCAGAGCACCCTCGTGATCTGGATCCCCGACGACGCCCTCAGCCGGGGGTTCTTGGCCACCCTGACCTCCTTGTCACAGGCGCTGGTGTGTCAAGAAACGAAACAGAAAAACGAATGCCTCCTGACCGACGACCGGCGCAAGCTGGTCCGTCTGAATCCGACGTTGCAGCAGGCTGTCACGTTCAAGATCGTGGGGCCCCGTAGTTCTTCCGCCCTGCGCAATCTCCTGGGTGAGGCCGGAGACTTGTATGCCGAGCCCCATAAAGGGGGCGGGGTCTGGCCGAACGCAGACGGAACTATCGAGCTCTATTCGCCCTGGGCCAGTGCGATGAAAGGGCTCTTGGCCTATGGGCTGAAGAAGGAGGGGGGGAAGGGGCCCGCCTGCCAGACGTATGAAGCCTGCGAGCAGGAGTTTGTTTATCGGCTGGCGGCGGCGGATGTGCGGCTCGTCTATGAGACCGGATCCGATGACCGGCTCTTCGACACGCTCATCGAAGAATTAGACCGTCGCCAGGTGCGGCTTGGGTGGGATGCAGTGATCCTCATCGGCGAGTGGGACTCGTTCTATGGCCGAGCGTTGCCCATCGAGTTCCGTGCGGCAGCTTGTGCAAAAGTGGCGACCTTCACGGAGGCCGATCTAAGGCAAATCCAGGTTCCGGTGGACATCAAATCCTGGTGCCCGACGGTGTCGCGCGCCATCGATTTGCAGATTCAACGACCCGCCGACTACGAATCGCTTACTCTCAATGTCTTTCGCTACAGCTATCTTAGCGGGCTGGACGGGGAAGTGCCTGGCGACGACAGTGTGAAAGCCGCGCGCGGAGAGAAACCTAAAACCACTGAGACGGCGAAGGATGCTCTGGCCGGCGGACTGAAGGAACGTCCCGAAGGCACCGGTCAGCTTGATTATGTGCGCGCCTTGGCCACGCGGATTCAAGACGAAGGAGAAGGCGCCAAAGCGATCGGCATCCTGGGCTCGGACCCCTACGACGCGCTGCTCATTCTCAAAGCGCTGCGGCCGGCCTTCCCCTATGCCGTCTTCTTCACCGTCGACCTCGACGCACGCCATCTTCACGCAAGCGAGTACAAGTGGACCAGGAACATGGTTGTCGCCTCGCCCTTCGGCTTGCAGTTGGACGGCGGGTTGCAGCGCGATGTCCCGCCCTTTCGGAGCAGCTATCAAACGGCCGCCTACTTTGCCGTGCTCCGGGCGGTGAATCACGTGGTCTGTCGCGCGGCGGGCGATCGGCAGCAATCGGTGGTGGCCTGCCCGGCGGGGTATCACGTCGCACTGACTCCGGAAGACCGGGTCTACGACGCTGCTGAACATCCCCGGATCTTCGAAGTGGGGCGAGAGGGTGCCGTGGACTTGAGCGTCGTCGATGTCGAAGGGGTAAGAACGATCCATCCCTTGCGCGCAGACCTCGAACATACGGACAATTATGGTCAGTCGAAGCAGGGCATCAGTCCCAGCAGCACAACTATGACGGCGCTGGTCGCGATCGGGCTGTTCGTCGGGACGGTGCTCGCCTGGACCAATGAGCGACTCTGGCTCTGGGTCTCGCGCTCCTGGCGTTTGCTCACCGTGGTCGGCCTCCTTCTTGTGGTCGGGACGGCGATCTTTTGGACTATGGGTGGCGGGACAGCTCTCATGGCCAATCACGATGAAGGCGAACCATTTTCGTGGACTGCGGGCGTGAGCATTTGGCCCGGTGAGTGGCTCCGGCTTCTCGTGGTGGTGTTGTGCCTCGTCTTCCTGGTCAAAGGGTCGCGCGATCTGACGAAGAACAGCGACCAGCTTACCGAGGATTTCTTATTCCGCATCGATGAGGGCCCTCGCTCCCCATTCACCCTGAGGACATTTTGGACCAATGTGCAACGGGTCTATCATTCGGCCGCCACCAGCGCGGCCACCACCGTCGATCAAGCCTGGGCCTGGTACCTCGACGCGGCAGGCCCGCTGCAGCGAACGGGGCGCGTCCTGGTCCTGTTCCTGCTGTATAGCGCGATCATGATTTCACTGGGTCAATGGGTCGTTGACGAAGAGATGATCCATCCTTGTCGGGGATGGCTGAGTTGTCGAGTGGACGTGATCATGACGCTGGTCAGCGTGAGCCTGGTGGTGCTGCTGAATCTGGCGGTGTTCGACGAAGTCATGTTGTGCCGTCGGTGGGTCGGTTGGGTGAACACCACGAGCGGGGGGTGGTCGGAGCAGGTGCAGGAGGAGTACTTGCGCGAGTATGGATTGAGCCACAGCCAGAAGGCCGAGTTTGAAAAGCTCAAATATTTAGCCGGCATCGACCTGATCAGCCGACGGACGGAAGCGGTCAATCGCCTCATCCGCTATCCCTTCATCGCCTTGCTGATCATGATCGCCGCGCGCAACGACTATTTCGACATCTGGAACTACCCACTCCTGCTGCTGCTGTCCTGGGCGTTGAATGTCGTCCTGGCCTTGAGCGGGGCGTTGTTGCTCTATCAAGCTGCCGACCGGGCGAAGCAAGCGGTTTTGGCCGGGCTGAGCAAGCAAATGATCCAAGCCCTCGGGCTCGGCAAGGACCACGAAATCCGTGCCAAGCAAGTCCAGTACATCATCGACGAGGTCGAGGCCAACAAGCAAGGAGCCTTCGTACCCTTCTATCAACAACCAGTTGTCGAATCTTCGCTCTATGGCCTCGTCGCATTACTGCAATATTTGTATATGAGATAACGGACCGCTCATGCGCGAAGAACAATTGGGTGGTCTGCGGACTCGGGTCATAGGGGGCACAGATGACAAGGGTGGCGGCAACGGGCCGGTCGTGATCTTGCTCCACGGCTTCGGCGCGCCAGGGGACGACCTTGTTCCGCTCGCGGATGTGATGGATGTACCGGCAGGGACGCGCTGGCTTTTTCCGGAAGGCCCGCTGTCGTTGAGTTTTGGGCCGAGGGATGCACGAGCCTGGTGGCTCATCGACATGGCACGCATTGAAGCGGATCGCGCCGCAGGGCGCGTCCGCGATCTTTCTCAAGACCTGCCTAAAGGTCTCGCCCTCTCGCGCGAGAAGATGCTGGCGTTTCTGAAAGAGGTCGAACAGAAGTTCGGCGCAGATCCGCGCAGGACCGTTCTCGGGGGATTTTCCCAGGGCGCTATGCTCTCGTGCGATGCGGTGCTCCACACGGATCGTCCCTATGCAGGACTTGTGCAACTCTCCGGTAATTTGTTAGCCCAGCCGGTCTGGAGCCCGCTCATGCCGAAGCGCAAAGGATTGCCGGTATTTCAGAGCCACGGGATGCAGGACGAGATTCTCCCCTATGCCGGAGCGGAACGACTTCGCGACGAACTGAGCAAGTCCGGTCTCGCCGTCGAATGGATCGCCTTTCATGGCCGACACGAAATTCCGAACGTCGTCCTCAAACGGCTCAGTGCCTTCATTCAATCAGCCGTGAGGGTCAGATAAGTGACATCGATGTCGTTGCGACGCGTACTTCCCAATGTGGGCTTGGTTCTGGGGAGTATCGTGCTCACCCTGTGTTGCGTCGAGCTCGCGCTACGTGTGCTGGGCTTGTCTTTTCCTGTCTTTATGCAGCCCAATGACACGCTCGGATGGTCGTACTTTCCCGAGGTCGAAGGATATTCGGTGCACGAAGCGACCACATGGGTCAAAATCAATGCTGACGGTTTCCGGGACCGACACCATGAGCGTGTCAAGCCGTTCTCGACGTTTCGCATCGCTGTCGTCGGAGATTCGTTTACGGAGGGCAGCAACGTGGCATTCGAGGACACGTTCCCGGCCGTGGTCGAACGCGAGCTGGCATTTTGTTCAATGTTCAAGGAACAGAAAGTGGAAGTGCTCAATTTCGGTGTATCAGGATACGGGACCGCTCAATCCTATCTCCTCCTTAGAGAGCGTGTACTGTTGTACGAGCCGGATCTCGTCGTACTCGCCTTCTACAATGGAAATGACGTGGCGGACAACTCGATTGTACTATCCGCGGAGACACAAAAAGGCAAGCCGTTCTATCTGATCAGGGACGGTCGGTTAGTCCTCGATGCTTCCTTTCAAGAAACGGCCGCATTTAAAAAAGCCAAGCGTGAAGCAATGCTCGTGCAGGCATTCCTGAACAAGTCGTACTTGTTTCAATTCTCCAAACAACTGTACTTGAGACGAGCCGTCTTGTCCGGGCATCCGATGTCTCAGGTAGAACGTTTTGATGAGGCGCGGCACGGCAGCTCAACGCTAAGGCCCTTGTTCCCCGAAGTATTCTCTCGTCCGATCGACTCAGTGTGGGAAGAAGCGTGGAAGGTCACCGAAGCGCTGATCCTCGCCATGCGGGACGCTGTGAAGTCTCAAGGCGCGGAATTCTTGGTCGTCATGATTCCGGAACCGGCGCAGGTCTATCCTGATCCTCCAACGCGAGAACGGATCAAACAAGCTTACGGCTTGTCCGATCTGGCCTATCCCGAGCGAAGGTTCAAGCCATATGCTCAGGCAGCCCAACTGGATATCTTGATGCTGTTAGAGCCATTTTTAGAAATCTTATCCAATGACCCCATGTTTTTCCACGGCTTTCCGCCTGCATACGGTGCAGGTCATTGGAATCGTGCGGGCAATCAAGCTGGTGGTCGATTGATCGCCCAGCATATCTGTTCGGAGCATTCAAGAAGCTGATGAGCGTTGACCGTGCGAAGCGGGCGTGAGATTACGAAGCCAATTGTTCACAGACCCGGCGACTTTCTGAGCGAGGTGCTGACCAAATCATGAACGTGCTCGAACCGTTCTACCTCACGGGGCCTGACAGGAAACGCATCCGTGGCGATCGTGCCGAAGGAAAGGGTCGCCAGATCCTGTTCATCACCGGCTTTCTCTCGAAACGCTGGGGCAATAAGAGCAAAGCGCTCGCACAGTGGTGTGAGGAGAAAGGGTGGGGTTTTTGCTGTTACGACGTGCGCGGTTTCGGCGATTCGGAGGGAACATTCACGGACTACACGCTGTCAGATTGGATTCAGGACGCCCGGGCGGTTGTCAGCACGCTGACCGCCGGGCCGCCACTGACCATCGTGGGCAACTCGCTCGGTGGCTGGATCGCGTGGCTCATGGCGCAGGAGTATCCAATTGTCGAGAAGCTCGTCCTCATCGCCCCCGCATTCAATATGATGGGAGTGCGGGCGAGGTCCGTTTCCGACGAGCGGCACCATGCGTGGCACACCGCGGGCTGGATGCCCTGGGACGACGAGCCGGCGCATCGGGATTTTCCTCTCGCCTGGAAGTGGGTTGACGAGAGCGAGGCCTATTGGAACACGAGTTTCGACCGGCTTCGGCCGGTCAGCACGGCCATTCTCCACGGCCGGCAAGACAGCGTGATTTTGCCGCAAGGCAGCAGCCAGTTCGTCGAGCGGTTGCGATTCCTTGCTCCCTCTTTTCCGGTTGAACTCCATCTGGTTCCGGGCGACCATCGGCTGAGTAGTCCCGAGCATCTGGAGACATTTCGGCGTCTCGTATTGGGCTCAACGTAGCAGGATGGTCAGGCGAGAGATGCGAGACCGGCGGAATCAGGTTCTGCACGTCTCGCTCGTCCCGCCTGTCGCGCACATCCGCGCAGCTAGAAGGAGGGCGATATGCTTGTCTTGATCCATAGAGAATGCGGTGGACCTGCCATGGAAGACTCACCCGTCGGCGAAGTCTGTGCGATCCCCATCGACCGGTTTCCCTTCGCCTGCTTCAGTTGCCTTGAGGAAATTGACGACGAATCGGAAGTCCGACTCTCGGAAGAGCTCGGAATCTAACCGCATCCAGTCCAGCGGGTTGCTGTCGCGAGGTTGTGAAGTGTCGCGAGCTTTTGTTATCGTGACTGTTCCCTTGTGACCCATCCCAATAATCAGAGGAATACATGGCCACGAACGATAAGCAGGTGATTTTCTCTTTAGTCAATGTCGGCAAGGTCTATCCGCCGAAGAAGCAGGTGCTGCGCGAAATTTATCTCGGCTTCTACTACGGCGCGAAGATCGGCGTGTTGGGCCTCAACGGATCGGGCAAGAGCTCGCTGCTCAGGATCATCGCCGGGACTGATCCGAACTACACCGGTGAGATCACCCGCTCGAAGGGTTACAGCGTGGGGCTGCTGGAGCAGGAACCGCAGCTCGATCCGGATAAGACCGTGAAAGAAGTCGTCGAAGAGGGCAAGAAAGAGCTCGTGGCCATGCTGCGCGAGTATGACGCGGTCAGCAATAAGATGGGCGAGGCTACCCCCGATGAATTAGAAAAGCTGCTCGAGAAACAGGCCCAGCTTCAGGAGAAAATCGAAGCGGCGAACGGGTGGGAATTGGACAACGTCCTGGAACTGGCCATGGAAGCACTGCGTTGTCCGCCGCCGGATGCGAAGGTAGGGGTGCTCTCCGGAGGCGAGAAGCGCCGGGTGGCCCTCTGCCGCCTCATGATCCAGGAGCCGGACATCTTGTTGCTCGACGAACCGACGAACCATCTCGATGCCGAGTCCGTGCAATGGCTTGAGCAGCATCTTCAGCAATACAAAGGCACGGTCATCGCCGTGACGCACGACCGGTACTTCCTCGACAACGTGGCCGGCTGGATTCTCGAACTCGATCGCGGCCATGGCATTCCATTCCAGGGGAACTATACGTCCTGGTTGGAGCAGAAGCAGGTGCGGCTGGAAAAAGAAGAAAAAGCTGAATCGAAACGGCGCAAGTCTTTGGAGCATGAGTTGGAATGGATTCGCATGTCGCCGAAGGCCCGTCAGTCGAAGGGCAAGGCGCGGCTCAACCGTTATGAGGAATTGGTCAATCAGAAACAGGACGAGCAGGCCGCAGATTTGGAGATCTACATCCCGCCGGGCCCACGGCTGGGCGATGTGGTCGTCGAAGCCAAGGGCGTCAGCAAGGCCTATGGGGACAAGGTCCTGTATGAGAATGTGAACTTCAGTCTCCCCAAGGGCGGCATTGTCGGGGTGATCGGTCCGAACGGAGCCGGCAAGACGACGATGTTCCGCATGATCATCGGAAAAGAGAAACCGGATGCGGGAACGATCAAGATCGGTGAGACGGTCAAGCTGGGATACGTGGACCAGGATCGCAGCCTGGACGCGACGAAATCCGTCTACGACATCATTTCCGAGGGCCACGAGACCATTATGCTCGGCAAGGCCGAAGTCAACGCCAGGGCCTACTGCGCCCGGTTCAACTTTGCCGGCACCGATCAGCAGAAGAAGGTGAAGGACATATCCGGCGGCGAACGCAACCGGGTGCACCTGGCCCGTATGTTGAAAGAGGGGGCGAACCTCATCATCCTCGATGAGCCGACCAACGATCTCGACATCAACACCTTGCGCGCACTCGAAGAAGGATTGGAAAGTTTCGCCGGCTGCGCCGTCATCAGCAGTCACGATCGCTGGTTTCTGGACCGGATCGCGACCCACATCATGGCATTCGAAGGCGACAGCAAGGTGATCTGGTTCGAAGGCAACTACAGCGAGTACGAAGCGGATCGGAAGAGGCGGTTGGGCAAGGAAGCCGATCAGCCGCACCGCATTCGCTACCGCAAGCTGACGCGCCAATAACGCGTCCTTCCATATGGCACGGCTCGCGCTCATCACCGGTGCGGCAGGGCTCATCGGCCACTATCTCCTCACCACGGCGCCAAGGTGGGCGTCGCGGTGGGAGGTGCGTGGTATCACAAGGCAGGATGTCGACCTGACCGATGCCGGGGCGGTTCGCCGTCTCTGGCGTGACCTGCATCCCCATGCTGTCATTCACTGTGCTGCGCAGAGCCGGACAGGGCTCTGTCAGCAGGACCCGACCCTGGCGCAACGCATCAACGTAAAGGCAACCGCGCTCCTCGCCGAACTTGCGGCCGAGATTCCCTTCCTATTCTTATCCAGCGATCAGGTTTTCGATGGTTCCAAGGGCCGGTACGTCGAAACCGATCCGGTGAATCCGCTGAATGTGTATGGCGAGACCAAGGCGGAAGCCGAACGCATCGTGCTACAGAATCCACGACATAGCGTGATTCGAGTGGCGCTGAACGCCGGCACGTCGCCGACCGGCGATCGCAGCTTCGTTGAAGATATGCGGAACTCGCTGAAAGGCGGAACGCTGCTCACGTTGTTCACGGATGAGTTCCGTTGCCCGCTGCCGGCTGGTATGACGGCCCGAGCTCTGTGGGAGCTGATTGACCAGGACCGGCCGGGGCTCTACCACCTCGGAGGAGCGGAACGGCTCTCACGCTGGGAGATCGGACAGGCCCTGATCTCCTGGTATCCGGAACTGGCTGGACAGATCCAGCCTGACTCCGTGGGAACCTATACTGGTGCGCCACGGCCTCCAGACCTGTCGATGCGCTGTGACAAGCTCCAAGGCCTTCTGTCATTCCCCCTGTCCGGATTGCGAGCATGGCTCGCGGGTCGGACGAGTGCCGGCCAGGATTTGTGGGATTACCCCGAGGGAAGTCTGTGAGGCGTGACGGGTGAAACGTGACGCGCAAGAACGGGGACACCGGAGAACGCGATGACGGGATCGGATCCTCTGTCCCTCGTCCTCACTGCTTATCTGGCCATGGCTGCTGTCATGGCGTGGCTCTGGGTGCTGCAGCTTCGAGTGCGCAATGCCTCAATCGCGGATGTCGGCTGGTGTATGGGTCTCATTGCGGTCGTGCTGTGGTACGCCACACAGGCCGCGGGAGAGATTGAGCGGAAGATCTTTGTGGCTGTTATGGCCGTGCTGTATGCGGGGCGACTGGGGTTTTATATCCTTCTCAATCGTGTGATCGGTAAGACCGAGGACGCCCGCTATCGTCGCTTACGCGAGCATTGGGGTGGGTCTGAGCGGCTCAAGATGTTCGGATATTTTCAATTGCAAGCGCTGGCCGTGGCGGGCTTCTCTCTTCCGTTTCTGGTGTTGATCCAAAACCCACGACCCCCCTTCGCGCTGATCGAACTCGCCGGCTTACTGATCTGGATTATCGCGGTCACCGGTGAGGGCATGGCCGACTGGCAACTTGCGCATTTTCGCTCCCAATCATGGAATCGTGACCGTGTCTGCCGCGACGGACTGTGGTACTTCTCGCGCCATCCGAATTATTTTTTCGAATGGTTGCACTGGTGGGCCTATGTCGTTATGGCAATCGGTACGCCCGGCTGGATGCTCACATGGATCGGGCCCGTGGCAATGGGATGGGCGTTGCTTAAAGTGACGGGGATTCCGCTGGCAGAAGCGCAGGCGGTGACAAGTCGTGGCGAGGAGTATCGGATCTATCAGCAGACTACGAACATGTTAATCCCCTGGTGGCCGAAACGAAGGCCTATTGAGCGGGGGTAAGGGAGGCCAGGTGTGCTCGGGCCCTCTCGGCTTCTTTGCTGTTTGGATAGAGGCGGATCACATCTTCGTAGAGCTTCCTGGCATGGGGCAGGTTCATCTGCCGCTCTTCAAACTCGGCGGTCTCGAGCAGTTCCTTCGGCTTGTCCCCGCTGCAGGCGGCCAGGACAACAGAGAAAACAACGACCCCCACGTGCATCCATTGTCTCATAGTTTCTCCTATCACTCTAACAAGTTCCGCCACCGGCGGTTGTCTCGTCCGATCAAGAGACATGCAGCCAAAGCCTTCTGTTCTACGCTAAACGAAATTGCCGAGGAGGCCAAAGAAAATGCGAAATGTATCGGGCGGAGGGCTACTTAAGCTCCGACGCAGATGAATCAATGCCAAAGCGTGGTGCCGCGATGGCTTCGCTTCGACAATGCGGGCAGCGGCTTGGGCTCGTCAGACGGCTGCGACCACGAAAGACAAAGTCACAGTCTTGACAGCGCGCCGGGTCCAGAATGAACCGTCTTGTCTTGTCGTGCGCGATGGTTTTTACGACGTGAACGAGATGCTCCTCGACCTGTCGCTCGGGAATGCCCAGCATCTGGGCCAACTGGTGAGACGACAGCCTGGTGTCGGTGATCAAGTCGATGATCCGTTGACGCGGCGTCCGTTCGGGAGGCAACATGATGCGACATCGTAGGGGATCAACCCGTCGAAGCCAAGTGGCCCGGCATCGCTCGCTTGAGAGGGGAAGAAAGGGGGCAGAAGAAGAGCCCTATGGGCTACTGGTTCAAAGTCCTCCTCGGCACGGTTGCCGCTGCAAGTGTGCTCGTGACGGGTCTGCTGATTGTCTCCAGGCTCAGCAGTGAGCCTTCGCTGGGCAGGAAACTGGTCCTGGCGTTAGGGATTGCTCGACCCGCCGTTATCGCCCATCGAGGTGCTTCTTATCTCGCGCCGGAAGAGACGAGGCCCGCCTATCTGTTGGCTCGCGAGCTGGGTGCGGACTACCTTGAGGTTGATATTCAGCGCACCAAAGACGGCGTGCTCATTGCCTTGCATGACGACGATCTCTCTCGCACCACCAATGTCGCCGATGTGTTCCCCGGTCGCGAGAAGGACACCGTCAACACCTTCACCTTTGCCGAATTGCAGCAGTTGGATGCCGGGTCCTGGTTTAATCGGCAGGCTTCCGATCGGGCTCGCGATTCGTTTCGCGGTCTCCGCATTCTTCGCCTGGAAGACCTGATTGACATTGCCGAGACCGGCTCGCATCGGCCCGGCCTCTATATCGAGACGAAGGCCGCGCTCCGGTTTCCGGGAATCGAGCAGCAGCTTGTGACCACACTGACGGCACGCGGATGGATCGGTCATATAGAGTCAGCCGGTCCGGCGCGGGTTATTTTCCAATCCTTTAAGCCGGAGAGTCTGGCACGCTTCAAGATATTGGCGCCTGAGGTTCCGAGGCTCCTCCTCATTGACGAAGTCATGCTGAGCGAAGCAGGTTGGGAGTCGCTCCTCAAGACGGCCTCTGAGATCGGAATGGGGATCGGGACGTGGGGATACCGATGGGCCTTTGGTCCGCAGTGGTCGGTCAAAGATGCGCCCACGCGGTATGTCATGACCTGGCCCCGGTACACAGGTCAAGCGCATCGGGCCGGAGTGTTTGTGCATTCCTGGACGATCGACGATCGTTGGGAAATGTGGATGGTGACGCTGAACGGTGTCGACGGTATTTTCACAAATCGAGCCGAGCTAGCCATGGTTGCGTATAGCAGATCAGAGCCTATCGATCTGGACAAGCTGTGGAGCAGGATCGGTTATTAGGGAACTCTTGTCGAGTAATCTGGATGGCCGCTGTCACTCTGTGAGGAGGACGGCAGACACGGCCAATAGACGATTCCACTGAGCTATTTATTAATCGAAGCGACTTGCATGGGCACGACCGTCTAGCAGGATGCTGAAAACGTCCGCCAGCGGCGTTCTCGCATCGCTCCGGCCCTCAACGTACCCGGAGGGTACGCCTCGGCCCTTCACTCGCTGCGGCCTTCTTGAGCATCCTGCGGAAGTTTCCTGCTGTTTTGCCGCATGTGCGGACCCTCCAAGTTCTCGCGTGCCAACATAGTTTTTCCGCAGCCTGATAGGCACTCTCGGCCGCTCGTCGCACAAGCGTGCCAACTTCTTGCTATACTACGCGATCGGCACCACTAACCTTTTCTGTTCTTCAGCATGAGCCTACTCGATTGGAATGACCTCGCTGAAGTCGCGTTGAAACGCGTTGTTGCCTCCGGGGCTGAGTACGGCGATATCCGTCTCCTCGACAGCACGACCCAGACCATTCGCGGCGAAGACCGCCGCATCGCCTCTATTAGAGAAACGCAGGACAGAGGGTTCGGGATCCGCGTCCTCTATCACGGCGCCTGGGGCTTTGCCGCCAGTTCGGTGCTTTCGCTGGAAGAAGCCCCGCGTGTGGCTGATTTGGCCATCGAGATTGCTAAAGGCTCGGCGTCTCTGGTGATCCAAAAAGTGAAGCTCGCCGATGAGCCGGTCCATCGAGACCGGATCGTGACGGCGCAGCGGATCGATCCGTTTGCCGTCGCGCTCGAAAACAAAACTGCGCTGCTCCTGGAGACGATGGAGTATGTCCATCGGCAGCCGGGCATCGTGCGGAGCAGCGCGAACCTTTGGGCCCGCCGGGACCGCAAACTCTTTGTGTCGACCGAAGGGTCGCGCCTGGAATTCGACCTCCTGGCCGTGAACGGCGATTTCGATGCCACGGCGCTTCATGACGGGCGGTTCGCCTCGCGGAGCTTCAATACGCCGCATCTTCGGATGGGCTATGAATTGATCGAGGACGCCAACTTCCTGGCCGAGGCCCCGCGCATCGCGTCTCAGGCCGTCGAGAAAGTGAAGGCGGCCACCATCGAGCCCGGTCTGTACGATCTCGTCCTTGATCCTGAACACCTGTCGCTCACCATGCATGAGTCCTGCGGTCATCCGAGCGAGCTCGACCGTGCGCTCGGGTACGAGGCCAACTATGCCGGCACCAGCTTTCTCACAACAGAAAAACGAGGAGCCTTTCGATACGGCTCTCCGCACGTGAATCTCGTGGCCGACAACCGCGAACCGGAGACCCTTGCCGCGACCGGCTACGACGATGATGGCGTGGCCTGCCAGCAATGGGACATCGTGCGCGACGGCATCTTCGTGGGCTATTGCACGAACCGCGAGGTCGCGCCGAAAATCGGCGAGACTCGTTCGCGCGGTTCCAATCGGGCGGACAGCTGGGGCAGCGTTCCGATCGTCCGCATCGCCAACATCGGCCTTGAGCCGGGCACCGCCACCCTCGACGAGCTGCTCGCCGATGTGAAACGTGGTATCTACATCGAAGGCCACGGCTCCTACAGCATCGATCAACGACGGTATAATTTCCAGTTCGGCGGCGACGCATTCTGGATGATCGAGAACGGGAAGCGGACACGCATGGTTCGAGATGTCGTCTACCATGGGATCACGCCGGAGTTCTGGGGCAGTTGCGACGGGGTCGCGGATCGGTCGCACCGCCGGCGGTACGGGTTCATCACGTGTGGCAAGGGCCAGCCGGGCCAGTCCGGCTGGATGACCCACCCGGCCTCTCACGCGCGGTTCCGCAACGTTCACGTTATCGGAGGGCAGGCCGGATCATGAGTACGACCGGCCACAAGACCTGGCCGAAGCTGACGAGCCGGGAGGAGTTCCGGTTTATCGCGGAACTGGTCCTGAAGCATTCGACCGGCGACCACACGCTTGTCTCGTTGCACGATCAGCAGAGCGGGACGACGCGGTTTGCGAACAATCAGATTGTCCAGAACGTCGATACGAGGCGCGGGTCTTTGAGTGTGACGGTGGCGTTCGGCCGGCGTCACGGCACAGCCAGCACGACGGATTTTACCGCGGGGGCGGTGCAGGAAACGGTGGCCAGAGCCACGCAGATCGCGCACCTGTCGCCGGACGATCCGGAATACCTCCCGCCGGCGGAGCCACAGCAATACCTGACGCCTCCTACGACGCGAGCCGAAACTGCCGCGGCCGGGCCGGCCCGCCGACTTGAATATGCAAACGAGGCGATCGGGCAGTGCCGGATAGAAAATCTTGGCGCAGCCGGGATTGTGTCATCGTCGATCGCGACGGTTGGAGTTGCCGCGAGTACGGGGCTCTTCGCCCACGAAGAACGGACGGATGCGCGATTCAGCCTCACGGTTCAGGCCGGCGAGGCCACCGGCTGGGGTGCTGCGGCCCATCGATCCATCGATCATCTGAGGGTCCAGGAGCGGACACTCACCGCGATCAATAAAGCCAAGCGGGGCCTGGAGGTGCGCGAGTTGCCGCCGGGGCGCTATACCGTGATTCTTGAGCCGGCTGCCGTCGCGGGGCTGTGGTCCTCGCTGCTCTGGACGCTGGATGCGAAGTCCTACGAGAAAGGCACGAGTGCATTGTCGGGCAAACTGAGCCAGCCGATTGTCGACAAGCGACTGACGCTCCGCAATCTGCCGGCGCACGAGGATCTCTTGGGCATCGGGTTCACCGCTGATGGGTTACCGACCGTGGCATCCGACTGGATTGCAGAGGGAGCGCTCACACAGCTTTCGTACGATCGGTTCACGGCGAAGGTGCGAGGGATCGATACAATCCCCACGCTCGACGCCCCCTGCCTCTCAGGAACAGGACCGTCCTTGCCGACGCTACACGAATTGATCAAACACACGGAGCGGGCCATCCTCGTGACGAATTTCTGGTACATCCGGACGGTCAATCCAACCGATCTCACCCTGACCGGTATGACGAGAGACGGCACGTTTCTCGTCGAGAATGGAGCGATCGTCTCGGCGGTGAAGAATTTTCGGTTTCATGAGAGCCCTCTGCAAGTCTTCAACCGGATCGCGGCCTTTACCCACCCGGCCGAAGCGATCACGTCAGAAACCGGAAAGCTCCTTGTGCCGGCGATGACGCTCCTCAACTTCAACTTTTCTAGCGTCACCCGATTCTGAAGTTCCTCCGCCATGAGCGGACAACTACCATCGGCTTGTTGACTCGGCGGGAGAGCAAGGGTAGACAAGACCAGGGGGAAACGAAATGTGCATGACAAGGTGGTGCCTCATGACTGTGCTGGGCACGAGCCTACTTGGCGCCGGCTGCGACATTGCGGAAACGTCGAAACAAGAGGATCTTGGACGAGGGATCGTGCAGGGCACGCTGGGAGTCCAACCGGGCAGTGATGTGCAGCTCGCTATTCCGGCAAATGCCTCTTCTCTAAAAGGACAGGTGGCGGCGGTTGAGGGCGGGGCCTATGTAGTTCAGGAAGTCGGCGGCGCCGAACGCCGCGTGGCGCATGACGAAAATACTCGAATCGATCGACCGGCCCATGTGGGGGATCGGATCGAAGCCTTCGTGGATGATAGAGGACGGGCAGTCCTTATTCGGAACATTGATCAAGACGAACGATCGCAGTAGACGAAGATTGCATTGGAGCTGGACTGAGCGACGGCCTATTGTGGGCCTTACAGGAGGATGGATGTTCGCTGCGCTCTTGGTTGTAGGTATGACGTGTTGGCTTGCGATGGTCTCACCAGCGGAAGTAGCTCTTGCCGACCAGACCGCAACTCCGTCGCTCTTCGACAATCTGGGTTCGCTTCAACATCCCATCACCATCGTGTCGGAACAGGCCCAACGTTATTTCGATCAGGGGCTCAGACTTGTCTATGCCTTTAACCACGAAGAGGCGATCCGGTCGTTTGAAGCAGCGGCTCAACAGGATCCGCAGGCGGCAATGCCTTACTGGGGAATTGCGCTGGCGCTCGGCCCCAACATTAATAGTGCGATGGAGAAGAAAGACGAACATCGCGCCATTGAGATGGTCCAGAAGGCTCGGCGACTGGCAGACCGCGCTACTCCCGGGGAGCAAGCATACATCGAGGCGTTGGTTGCACGGTACGTGGGCCGGAAGGGGACCAAGCGCAAGGGCCTCGATGAGGCCTATGCGAAGGCCATGCGGTCGGTGGTGAAGCGGTTTCCCCAGGATGCCGATGCTGCCACGCTGTTTGCGGAAGCGCTGATGGATCTGCGGCCTTGGGATTATTGGAAGCCGGATGGCCGACCGCAGCCGGGCACCGACGAGATTGTCAGCACGCTCGAATCAGTGCTCGCGCGGAACCCCGATCATCCGGGGGCCTGCCACTATTACCTGCACGCGGTCGAGGCGTCATCGCAACCGGAACGGGCCTTGCCCTGTGCGGAGCGACTGCCTGGTCTGATGCCGGGCGCCGGCCATCTCGTGCATATGCCCGCCCACATTTACATACGGGTCGGGAAGTACCACGAAGCGGCGGAACGGAATGAGCAGGCAGCCTACATCGATCAACAGTACTTGGCCGGCCGACATCCGACCGGTGAGTATGCAGACGGGTATTATACGCACAATCTCCATTTTCTCTGGGCCTCCTTGGCGATGGAGGGGCGCAATGTCGAAGCCATGAAAGCGGCTCGCGACTTAACGGCGACCATCACAGTTGAAGAAGCCCGCAAAGACCGCTGGAAGGAACTCTACCTCCCGACGCCGATCTTCTCGATGATTCGTTTCGGCCGGTGGGAGGAGTTGCTCAGGGAGCCTGCGCCTCCCAAGGGATTGCGATTGATGGAAGGGATATGGCGGCTGGGGCGAGGACTCGCCCTTGTTTCGACCGGCCGGTTTCCCGGGGCTGAGGGTGAACACGTCGTCCTTGCCGGCCTCACGAAGCAGCTCCGTCGGGATCGCACCGCGGAGGAAAAGACTGAGCGGGCGCTTCTCAAGATTGCCGAGCGGGTCCTGGCAGGAGAACTCGCCGCGCGCCGCCAGCGCTACGATGACGCGATCCGGTTGTTCGAGGACGCCGTCAAAATGGAGGAGGCGCTCCCGTACTCGGAGCCGCCGCTCTGGCCGTTGTCCGTGCGGCACCATCTTGGGACGGTGCTCTTGCTGGCCGGTCGCCCGTCCGGAGCGGAAGCGGTCTATCGCGCAGACCTTCTGCGCCATCCGGACAACGGGTGGGCGCTGATCGGATTGATGCAGAGCCTCAAGGCCCAACATAAAAACGACCAGGCGGCTGAAGCCGAGGATCGTTTCAAGAAGGCCTGGGCCCATGCCGACTTCATTCCGGCTGCTTCTCGAATGTGAAGGGCTAGGGAGAGGGCAAGCCGGAGAGCTGACCTTTTTCGAGGAGGATGCCGGAGTTGTCGAAGGGCAGGCGGCCGTCTTTGAGGTGGAGAAGGCCCGTGATGCCGTACGAGAGGTCTTGTTTCTGGGAGAAGCTCAGTAGCTGGCGTACCACATCGAAGGTCGATGTACTGGTCTGAACTGAGACGACGGCATCGCTGAGCCGGGGAATCGCGATGTCTTGATTGCTCAATCCGCGGGCCAGCCGCTTCCCGTTGAGTGTGAGCGTAAAGTCGATGCCCGTGACGAGCAGATCGAAATCGTTCGGGTTGCGGATGCGGAGGTCCACTTGCAATCGCTGTTCGAACGCGGTTGCCTCCAAGGGCGTCACATTCGTGACAAGCACCTCCGGGGGTTCGCCTCTCATGAACCAGGAGGCGCACCCGGCCATGGCGATAAGGACGAAGCACGCGAGGTAACGGGCAACGGTCCGCATGGGGCTCGATCATACAGGAACATCCGAATCGAAGCTACGCCCGTAGTGATGTGTAAGGCTTCACAAAGCGATCCGACTGAGTCAGTGAGGAGGACCGTCTCATGAGAAGACAAGCGGCTGTATCATTGCTTACCGTGGCCATTCTCTTCATCGGAGCCTGGACCAGCCAGGCTGCAGCGGACGCGGTTCTCGACAAGGCCTACTTTGCGGGGGGCTGTTTCTGGTGCATGGAAGAAGCCTTCGAGAAGGTTGAGGGGGTGCTGTCTGTGACCTCGGGATATATGGGGGGTACGGTCGCCAATCCGAGCTATGAAGATGTGTCCGCTGGACGGACGGGGCATGCGGAATCGGTCGAAGTGGTCTATGACCCTGCCAAAGTGAGTTACCAGAAGTTACTGGATGCCTTCTGGCGCAACGTCGACCCGGTCACACCGAACGCACAATTCTGCGACCACGGCAGCCAGTATCGTTCCGCCGTTTTCTTTCAGAACGACCAGGAGAAACGCGAGGCGGAGGCATCCAAACAGGCGATTGAGCAATCGAAACGATTCAAAGACCCGATCGTCACGCAAATTGTGATGGCCGCGCAGTTCTATCCCGCCGAGGAGTACCATCAAGACTTCTACAAGAAAAATCCCGTCCGCTACAAATTTTACAAGTACAACTGCGGTCGCGCACGGCGGCTGGAAGAGTTGTGGGGAAAACCATAACGTGAGTCGAAACTCTGAGACTCGCCGGGTGTTCATCCCATTGTCCTGACCCTCCGCAAGAGTCCCGCGACAAGCCCTCTGCCCTCGGTGTATATTTCTGACCCCGGCAATCTGTGCCGGGTCCTTTGCCCAGTGAGGTGCAGTTTGTGAAACGTCCGATCCGACGATCGACCAGAAAACCGGTGATAGGTGTCATGGGTCCGGCCAAGGCCGGTATCCGGGAATTGGCCGACGCCAAAAGCCTGGGAGAACTCATCGCACGTCAAGGATGGGTGGTGTTGACAGGGGGGCGCGCAAGCGGTGTGATGGACGCGGCCAGCGAGGGGGCGAAGTCGGTGCCAGGCAGCTTGACGATCGGGATTCTGCCGGATGGCAAGGCACGGGTGTCTCGGTATGTGGACGTAGCGATTGTCACGGATCTGGGCCAGGCGCGCAACAACGTAAACGTCATGTCCAGCGACCTCATTGTGGCCTGTGGGCTCGGCGGCACCGGAACGGTCTCAGAAGTTGCGCTGGCGCTGAAGGCAAAGAAGACCGTGATTCTGTTGGGTGCCGACAAGGCCGGAGTGGGCCTGTTCAAAAATCTCGCGCCGCATCTCGTCCATGCCGCCGCCTCGCCTGAAGAGGCTGTCAAGCTGATCGGCGATCTGCTCTAGCAGGATGCTGAAACGGTCCGCCAGAGCCACAGATCGTGGCGCGTGAAGCGCGAGATATGCGAGAAAGAGGCGATGTGGATAGATTGGATTTCCATCTCGTTTCGCCTGTCCCCCAGTCTCGCTCCGCTGCCCTGCTGGGGTGTTCTCCTGTTGTCCAAGACATGCAGGCCATCGATGTTCTGCTGTGCCGAAATGGTTTTTCTGCGCCCTGCGAGCGATCCCGCGCAACCGTCCCAGATTCTCTCATCGAACATTCCTGAAAAGTCTCCGCCTTCGAAGAACTGCGCCATCTCATAGGGAAAGCCAACAGTTCCCAAACGTCCACTCTGTGCACATGACGCCACAGTGCGTCATGTGGCTTAGGTATCGTTTTCCCTGTGTCATCCGCACGTTAGTGGAGATCCACCTCGGCACGGATCTTGAGATCTTGCAGGTCTCTATGAAGGTTGTCTTGTGCACAGGGATATAACCGCACACCATGGCTACCAACAGCACAAGGAGCGGACCGCTCAGTTCACGCCTGCTGCGTACCCTCTGTGCGCTGGTTGTGCTGTGTCTGCTGATCGCCGCCGTCCCCACGTCAACGCGGCCCGACTACGACGGCGCCTACCCTCGGTATTCTAAACAGGAAATCCATCGAGCCATCAGGTGGTACGCCAAGAAATATCGCCTTGATCCTGCCCTGCTGCGCGCTGTCATCAAGACTGAATCTGATTTTCGCCAACATGTCGTGTCTCGCAAGGGCGCGGTCGGCTTGATGCAGTTGATGCCGGCTACCGCGACCACGTTGCGTGTGAGCGACGTCTACGACTCTATGCAGAATATCCGCGGAGGTGCCAAGCAGCTGCGGCATATGCTGAACCGTTACCAGGGCGATCTTCCCCTGGCTTTGGCGGCCTATAATGCGGGGGTTCATCGGGTCAAAGAGCACAAAGTTCCGCGCATTCGAGAAACCCGGTCGTACGTGAAGAAAGTGCTCCGGTACTACAAGGTGTTTCGATCTCACCGGCAGCCGGCTCCCTCGAATGAGAAGAAGTGAGGGCGACACGTCGCTCCGCTGCGTTGCCCGACCTCACACGTACAGGACAGGCCACTGGTTACCCCATATTTTCTCCCGCCAGTTCTTTAGCATCACCGGCACCCGGGGATTCAGGTTCATCGTGTGGCGGATGTCCTTGGCGATAAATGGGTCGTGACCCTGAGAGATGCCACGAGGGGGGCGACTCTTTCACGGTGTGGAGAGGAGGTAAGACAAACGGAGCGGAGCGAAAGATCTGGGGGAGGGGATGATCAGAGCTTGGCTTTCATAATAATGGCTCGTATCCGCTCTCGTTGGGCGGACCTGATATCTGTGAACTCGAGACCGAAACTATTATCCTTCACCCATCGCACTATGGCTCCATCGATACGCACCGGCCACTGCTGGTCCTGAAGGAACAGGGACAGGCGGAGCACCGTGCCGACCTGCACCTCGGTAACGGAGGTCGCCTGACACCCTCCTGTGGAAAGATCGAGGATTGTCGCCTCCCCTTCGAAGTCATCCTCTCCAAAAAAGAAGAGACGGCGACTCAGGCTGAGGCGGCGGCCCCGGCGTTCCGCCGTCGCGGCCTCGGGGTCAGAGCCTGAAACTCGTCTGGAACTGGGGTCTTGCGAGGCCACGAATCACGTCCTTTCTCTCAATCCACCCGGAGAAGTGGGAAATGCGCCATGCCATTACTGTATCGAACTAGTTGTCGGCTCACCTTCCTCAAAAGGAGTAACTCGGAAGAAGAGCCAGTAGAGTTCTGATCGCAGTATAGCCAATTGGTTTATGTCTGTAACGGTAAACACGTAATCCGTACGTGGATCCGAACCGACCTCTTCCACGGTTTGCGTAGAAAGAGTGCTTGACCTGTCTGGAACTGCTCTGCGACAAGAGAGATTCTTTGATCTAGCGTGATGCTGAAAAAGTCCGCCGGCTTCGTTCTCGACACTCATGAATCGTGAAGGGTATCTCGTGAATATGCCACAGGCGGCCCTGCAACGAGAGACGAACGACGCACGAAGAGGACGGCCTTTTGTGGCAATCAGTTGATGCGCTTCTCCTGTTCCGACGTGCAAGCCAGTGAAATTCTGGCGTGCCCACAGAGTTCTTCTGTAGCCTGCTAGGGAGGATACGACGATGAAACGGCACATCAACGAACGAATGGCCGCATTGGCCCATTCAGAGATTCGAGCGATGACCCAAGCCTGTGTCAGCGCGAAGGGCCTCAACATGGCCCAAGGGGTCTGCGACACGCCGGTTCCACCGGTGGTGCTCCGGGCCGGGGCGCAGGCGATGGAGCATGGCAAGAATGTCTACTCACGATTCGATGGATTGCCCGAACTACGGCAGGCCATCGCCAAGAAGCTGGCGCAGTATAACGGCATCATGGCTGATCCGGAAACGGACGTGACCGTCAGCGCGGGGGCCACCGGGGCCTTTCATTGTGCCTGCCTGGCGCTGCTCAATCCCGGCGACGAGGTCATACTCTTCGAGCCCTACTACCAGTATCACATCAGCGCACTGCTGGCGGTTGAGGCGGTCCCGGTATCGGTAAAGATGCGGGCTCCCGATTGGGCCTTTTCAGCAGCCGAGCTTGAGCGCGCGGTCACGCCCCGAACCAAGGCGATCATTGTGAATTCGCCTGGCAATCCATCCGGGAAAGTGTTCAGCCGGCAAGAACTGCAGAATATTGCGGTGATCGCACAACAACATGATCTGTTCGTGTTCACCGACGAAATCTACGAATACTTTCTGTACGACGGCCGTACACACGTGAGTGTCGCAACCTTGCCCGGCATGGCCGACCGGACGATTACCATCGGCGGGTATTCCAAAACGTTCAGCATCACCGGCTGGCGCATCGGCTACAGTGTCGCGGCAGCGCGGTGGGCGCAGGCGATCGGAGCCATGAACGACCTGCTCTATGTCTGTGCCCCGACGCCGTTGCAGGTTGGGGTGGCGGTGGGCATCCAGGAACTTCCTGACTCGTTCTACCGTGACCTGGCGCGCGACTATCAACGGAAACGCGATCGATTCTGCAAGGCTTTGTCTCAGGCCGGTCTGACACCGTCGGTTCCGCAGGGCGCCTACTACGTATTGGCCGACACGTCGCGCCTGCCTGGTATAACGGGAAAAGAGCGGGCGATGTTCCTCCTCGACAGGGTCGGCTTGGCAGGTGTGCCTGGTGAAGCCTTCTTTTCAGGAACCGAAGGGAGCCAGTTCATTCGGTTCAGCTATGCGAAAATCGATGCTGAAATCGACGACGCCTGCCGCCGGATCGAGCGACTTGGTTAGGAACTGGCCTCAAGTCCTCCCTGAGGCGTCCGATTCGCTCGAGCGTTTGTCCGCATTCTCAGAAAATGCTAGAATGAATGTTTATATCTGAATTGAAAGGCCAACATGCTCCTACGATATAAGTGTGCCCCTATCCTTCTCGCCTGCACCTTGCTCATGGCGGCTTGCACCAAGCCGGCGGTTCATAGGGCTGCTCCTATAGATTCCCTTCCTCCATCGATGGCTACTCAGCCCGGTGACCGCCATGTCCTCGCCGGTGAATGGGAATATGTAGACGGTGCCGTTCTCCAGCTGACGCTCGACGAGCAGGGCAATGGTCGCTATGAGTGGAAGGAAGGCCGATTCGAAACCCAGACGCTCGTCGATCATACCTGGCACGGCATGTGGTTTCAGAAGGAGAATGACCGGGATGGTGGATTTACCGTGGAGTTCTCGCCGGATTTTTCAGAAGGGGAAGGACGCTGGTGGTACAGTCGCATCGGCAGCGACCATGCACCGACTGAAAAGGGCGGAACGTTCCATCTCAGCAGGAAGACCGATCTTATGAGCCGCGGCGATACGCCACCGGCGCCGTGAGAAGCTATCTCACGCAATAGCCGACGATCGACAGGGAGCCCCATGGAAGGACGTAAGCACATCCGTTTCGCAGTGCAACTTCCTGTGTCGTTCACTGGAGACCAGCTTTCCGGCGGGGGGACTATCTTAAATTTGTCTGCGGAGGGTTGCGCCATCACGTCGGACACCGTCGCCGGCGCCCTGGTCTATCTGCAATTGGCGATGCAACTCCGGGAGCGAGAGGAGCCGGTCCAAGTCGATCTGGCCGCGGTCCGGTGGGCTTCCGCGACGAGGTTCGGCGTTGAGTTTATTAAGATTCATCCTGCAGAGGGGGAGAGGCTGAAGAAGTTCGTCAAGGCGCTGGAATCAACGATTTGAGCGCAGGCGACCGCAACGAAATTCGAGCAGTTATTTCATGGCGACGGCCCGGACTTGTTCGTACGTGGTCAGGCCGGCGAGCGCCTTCAGAATTCCGTCCTGCACGAGTGTAATCATCCCTTCCTTCGCGGCCAGGCTCTGCATCTCCGTCGTTTTGGCGCGGTTCTGGATCAGGTTTCGCAGTTCGTCCGACCCGCTCAGGAGTTCGTGCAAGGCGACCCGACCCTTGAGGCCTGTCTGGTTGCAGGTGTCGCACCCACGCCCTCGATAGAGCGGAAAGTCCTCGCGATAGCCCACACCGAGCGTCTCCCACGCCTGGATACCGTACCCACGCACCAGTTTATCGTACTCTTGAGCGGTTGGATGGTACGCATCTTTACAATTGACGCAGATCCGCTTGCAGAGGCGTTTCGCGAGCACCCCTTGCATGGCATCCGCGAAGTTGAAGGAATCGCATCCCATGTCGAGGAGGCGGATCACCGTCTCGACCGCCCCATTCGTATGTAACGTGCTCAAGACCAGGTGGCCGGTCAGCGAGGCCTCGATGGCCACATCGGCCGTTTCCCTGTCACGCATCTCACCGATCATGATGATATCCGGGTCGGCTCGTAAGAACGACCGCATGGCGGCGGCAAAGGTAAACCCGATTTTAGGCTGGACCTGCACCTGCCGGAGGCCTTCCTGTGTGATCTCAATGGGATCTTCCGCCGTCCAGATTTTCCGTTCGTCTGTGTTGAGATGGCGAAGCAGGGCGTGCAGGGTCGTCGTTTTCCCGGATCCGGTGGGGCCCACGCACAAAATGATGCCGTGCGGTTTCTCCACGATTTCCAGGAGCGTCGCGAGGGTGGCCGGAGCAAACTCCATGGAATCGAGAGGGAGAGGCTCCTTCGCCGTGAGCAACCGCATGACGATGTCTTCATTGTTGCCGGCGGTCGGCAGCGTCGCCACGCGCAGCTCGATTTCCCTATCCTGGTTCAGCTTGAACCGGATCTTTCCGTCCTGCGGTTTCCGACGTTCGGAAATATCCAGATTGGACATGATTTTGATACGGGACACCAGCGCTCGGCGATAGATCGCGGGAATCCGCATATAGGTGGAACAGGTTCCATCCACACGAAAACGAATGGCCGTTTCCTTGCGATCCGAGTACGGCTCGATATGAATGTCAGACGCCTCATGTCGATACGCCTCGACAATGATCTGATTCGCGAGCCGTACGATCGCGGAATCGTTCTCGTCAACGCCCTCAGAGTCGATGTCGAAAGACTGCTCCTGGTGAGCGTCGTTGACCAGCTCGCCCAGCGTGTCCGCAATGGACCCACCGTCGGTTTCTCCGATCGTGGCGTTGAGGAACCGCTCGATGTCGCACCGCAGGCCCAAGGCATATCGGATCGTCAGACCTGGGAAGGAGCGCCGGATGTCATGGCCTCTATCGAGATCATGGGGGTTGTCGATCAGGACATCCAGAATGTCACCCTGCCGCTTCAAGGGGAGCCAGTGGTGCTTGCGAAGGTAATCGTGACTGAGATTATTGAGGAGTTGGGGATCAGCCAGGGTCCGTTCGTCGTACGGAATATAGGGGCAGTCGAAGAAATTGCTCAGTGTCTTGCCGAGCGCCGCTTTCGGGACTCGGTACTTCTCGATCAGCAGGCCTTCCAGATCGGACCACCCCTGCATGGACTCCTGAACAGCTTTCACGAGATCCGCCTGGCGGATGAAGCCTTCGTGAATCAAGGGATCGTAGGCGCGCGGTTCGATGGTTCTGTGGGCCGACTTCTGCATGGTTCCTATTTCGCGGGTCCTGGAAGGAGGACGATGTCCGTTCCAGTGCACCACCGGCCGGTCGTCACAACTGTCAGTATAAATATATTTTCGTCGTTCACAACGAATATCAAAAACGAAGGCGAGCCTGTCAAACGCGCGAATCTGTCACAAGCTTGGGGGCAGGGGATGGTGAGGCTATGGAGTCGGGTTGACGACCTCGAAGATGGCCGAATAATCGGCTTCGCCTAGCCCCTGCGCAATGGTCCGCTCCAGTACTGGCCTGATTCCTTCCAGACTACTCGTCGTCAGTTCGTAACCGGAGGCTTCCTTCAGGAAGAGCTCCACGTCCTTCAAGAGATGGCGTGTGGAGAAGTTCGGGTGCTGGTAGTCCCGCGTCAGGAGTCGCGGCAGTTTTTTCTCGAACGCCGGAGCGAACAAGGCGCTCTCCCGCAAGATCGCCATGAAGGTGTCTACGGGAACACCCGCCCGCTGCACCAATCCTAGGCTCAGGGCGAATGCGGATATTTCCGCAGCAATCAATTGATTGAGCGCAAGCTTCAGGGACGCGGCTTTCCCGACAGAACCGATCAGACGCGGCTCCCGACTCAGCGAACGGAACAGCGGATTCCACTGGACAAACTGGCCCTCGGTCCCGCCGACCATGACGAAGAGTGTTCCGGTTTGTGCCTCAGCAAGACTTCCCAGCACCGGCGCCTCGCAGTACGATCCGCCGACTCGTTCGATCTCGGCCTGCAGGGCCAGGCTCTCTTCCTGCGCGATGGTCCCCATCTGGATCACAGTTTTTCCCCGGAGGACCGCCAACGAAGCCGGTGTCAGCAGGACGGCACGGATCGCCGCCGCATCGGCCAGCATCAGCACCACGCAGTCGGTTTGGGCTATCGCCTGCTCCGGTCGCGTGACCACAGTGATGCCGCAGGCCTGGAGGGGAAGCGCCTTTGACGTGGTCCGGTTATAGACTGTGACGCTGTGACCGACCGACTGGAGTCGTTCGGCGATGGCGCGACCCAACAGACCGGTTCCTAACAGAGCGAGGGTCATGGAGCAGCTCGCTTTCTCTCTGGTTGCGAGCCGGCCTGTTCGGCGTGGGTCCGGAGCTTGGCCCGCAGGTCCTTGCCGGCTGTGGAGGCCACAGCGATGACGCCACGAAACCTTGGTGTCGGCTGATTGAAGACGAAGGGTTTCCCGTTCGCGTCGCTGGTGGCGCCGCCACTTTCTTCGATGAGCAGGACTCCGGCCGCGAGGTCCCATTCATTCATCGGTTCGATGGTGATGGCGGCCTGGACGCGACCGGCAGCCACCAGGGCCAGTGCGTTGGCGATGGAGTAGATGGGGCGGCATCGAGTCGTCTCGGTGAGCGTCGACCATAGGTCATTCCGGAAATCCCTCCCGCTGACCATGATGACGGAATTGAATTCGCGAGGGGGCGAGAGGGTGGCGCGTGCGCCGTTCACGAATAGTCCGCCGCCGCGCACTGCAGTGAAGAGTTCGTCGGTCGAGGGATTGAGGATCGCGGCAACGACCGGTACGCTTCGTTCGACCAACGCGGCGGAGATGCAGAACTCCGGCATCCGGTTCACCAGGGCATTTGTCCCGTCGATGGGATCCACAATCCAAACCCGCGCGTGAGTGAGTCGAGCCGGATCGTCGGGGGACTCTTCCGAGAGCCATCCATCCTGTGGAAACTCCCGGCGCTGCATTTCATGCAGGATGCGGTTGACCTCGTGGTCCACGGTGGTGACCGGCGAACGGTCCGACTTTGTCTGCACCTCGAATCCATCCCTGACCAATTCACGTACCCTCGCACCGGCCTTCAAGACCGTTTCAACCAACGTTGCCAATTCTTGTTCCATGTTGCACGCCTCGCAAAGTTGAATAGAAAGAGTAACAGTTCTTTCGAGATCGGCAAAGAGGAAAGACTGCACCGGCGACCACGGTCCTCTTGACCCTTGCAGAGAACCATCGTACAAGCAGGGGGTCCTATGAGGTCTCTACCGATGAAGTTGGTCCAGAAACGATCCAGAAAGACGGGGCTTCCCCCGGGCACTCTTGTCCATATCGGCGAGAAAAAAACGGACAAGGTCACGATCACGGCCTTCAACTATGCCGGCACCCGCTGCGACGAACGCAAGGACGTGTCGCTCGATGTCCTTGCGCCACCAACCGATGAGTCCGTCACCTGGGTGGATGTCGGGGGGGTCCACAAGATGGAAATTCTGGAATCGTTCGGGAAACAATTCCAGCTCCATCCCTTGCTCCTCGAAGACATTGCCAACACCGATCAGCGACCGAAACTCGACGACTACGACACGTATTTTTTCGTGGTGATGAAGATGTTATCGCTCAACAATCGTCAGGACGTGCTGGTCGAGCAAGTAAGCCTTGTACTGGGCCGCAACTTTGTGCTGTCCTTTCAAGAGAACGGGACCGACGTCTTTCAATCGGTCAGGGAGCGGCTCCGCGCCGGCAAGGGACGGCTCCGGCACGCCCGGGCCGACTATCTACTCTATGCGCTCGTGGACGCCATCGTCGATCAGTATTTCGCGGTGCTGGAAGCGGTCGGCGAGAAGATCGAATCCCTCCAGCAGGTCGTGGTGTCGGATCCTAGACCTGAGACGCTGCGGGACATCCATGCGCTCAAACATCAGTTGCTTTTTCTCCGCCGCGCCGTGTGGCCGCTCCGCGATGTCATGAACAATCTTTCCCGGTCGGAGTGCCCGTTTCTGGAGCAAAGCACCAAGGTCTTCTTCCGGGACGTGTATGACCATGTGGTGCAGATTATCGATACGATCGAAACGCTTCGCGAAATGGTCTCCGCGAGCCTGGATATCTATCTCTCAAGCGTCAGTTACCGGCTGAACGCCGTAATGCGCGTACTCACCGTCATCACGACCATCTTCATGCCCTTGAGTTTTATCGCCAGCATTTACGGCATGAATTTCGATCACATGCCGGAATTGAGATCGGAGTGGGGCTATCCCGCCGTCTTGGGCGTGATGGCCGTGGTGGGGGTGGGAATGTTGCTGGTCTTCAGAAAGAAACGGTGGTTGTGAGGCCCGCGAAGAAACGTTACTCCTGCACCTCGACGCGATCGACGAAGTAAGCGGTTTCTCCGAAGCAGGTCGTCGGCAGGTACCGGTATTCTTTATAGTGCAGGACCAGCCGTTTCCCCATGACCTGCGAGAGCTGCGCCGCCACTTTCTCATCCCAGACGGAAAAGTCCCACAATACCGGGGCCACGCCCGGCACCGTGGTCATGGCCAGCTCTCCTTCATGCGTCTTGCAGAGCCAGCCCTTGTGGGAAAATTTCTGAATATAGCCGGCCCGGTTTCCGTCGGAGTAGCTGTAGTTGAATGCGACGATCAAATAGGCGGCGCCGAGGAGGAAGACGAGCGTGAGAAAGAGCTTCGGGCGCCAGAGCCACATGACGGGGAACAGGATGGTTGACCAAGTCACCGGATTCTCCTTCTCTCACGATCTCACGCGCGAAGATCGACAAACAGCCAGGGGGCCTCACTCTTGCGCCGCGCCTCGTATGAGGTAATGGTTGCCTCGTGTTGCAACGTCAATCCGATGGCGTCGAGACCCCGATACAGACAGTCTTTTCGGAAGGGGTCGATCTCGAAGCGAGAGCTGGTGCCGTCCGGGGTGGTCACTGTCTGGTTCCCGAGGTCCACCGTCAGTTGGTACCCGGGCGTCGCGAGGACGTCTTTCATCATCGCCAGGACCACGTCGGCCTTCAACACCACCGGCAGAATGCCGTTTTGGAAGCAGTTGTTGTAGAAGATGTCGGCAAAGCTCGACGCGATGATGCAACGGAAGCCCTGGTCTAGGAGCGCCCAGGGGGCATGTTCACGCGACGATCCGCACCCGAAATTATCGCGCGTCAGGAGAATCGTCGCCCCCTGGAAGCGGGGTTGATTCAAAAAGAACGCCGGGTCCTGGGAGCCGTCCTTTTGCTTGCGCCAATCGTAGAACAATCCTTCGCGGAGCCCGGTCCGCTTGATCGTCTTCAGAAATTGCTTCGGGATGATCTGATCGGTATCGACATTGACGCGATCTAGTGGCGCGACCAGACCTGTCAGGGTGGTAAAGGCTTGCATAGGTCCTCTATTTCCAGGTTCGGATATCGACGAAGTGTCCCTCGACCGCGGCCGCGACGGCCATGGCCGGAGAGACAAGATGAGTGCGGCCGCCGGCCCCCTGGCGCCCTTCAAAATTTCGATTGCTGGTCGAGGCGCAGCGCTCTCCGGGCTGAAGCACGTCGGCATTCATCGCCAGGCACATACTGCAGCCGGCTTCCCGCCATTCGAATCCCGCTTCTTTGAACAGGCGGTCGAGCCCTTCCTGTTCGGCCTGCTGTTTCACCAGGCCCGAGCCCGGCACCACCATCGCCCGCACTCCCGTGGCAACGCTCTTGCCTTTCGCGAGGTTCGCCGCAAGGCGGAGGTCTTCAATCCGTGAATTGGTGCAGGACCCGATGAACACCGTATCGATCTTGATATCCGTTATGGGCATGTTCGGGGTGAGGCCCATGTATTCCAAGGCCCGCGCCGTGGACTGGCGCTGGTTCTCGTCGGTGATCGTACGAGGGTCCGGCACTCGTTGATCGATTCCGGTCACCATCCCGGGACTCGTGCCCCAGCTGACCTGCGGAGCGATGTCCTCGGCCCGCATCGTGACGGTCATATCGTATCGGGCGTCCGCATCGGTTTTGAGCTGTTGCCAGGCTTGCACGGCCTGCTCGAACAGCGCGCCCTTCGGGGCCAAGGGCCGTCCCTTGATATAGGCGATGGTGTGCTCGTCCGGTGCGACCATCCCGGCTCGCGCGCCGGCCTCGATCGACATGTTGCAGAGCGTCATGCGCCCCTCCATGCTGAGGGCGCGAATCGCCGAGCCCGTGTACTCGATGACGTAGCCGGTTCCGCCGGCTGTTCCGATCTTTCCGATGATCGCGAGAATGACGTCCTTCGCCGAACAGAGCGTCGACAGCACCCCGTCGACGCGGACCTCCATGGTCTTGGGCCGTGTCTGCACCAGGCACTGGGTGGCCAGCACATGCTCCACTTCGCTCGTGCCGATGCCGAAGGCCAATGCGCCGAACGCTCCATGCGTCGAGGTATGCGAATCGCCGCACACGATGGTCGTTCCCGGCAGGGTAAAGCCCTGTTCCGGTCCGATCACATGCACCACGCCTTGGCGGATGTCGTTCATGCCGAAGAGGGTGATGCCGAAATCCCGGCAATTCTCCTCCAGCGTCTGGATCTGTTTCGCGCTGAGGGGATCGGCGATGCCCACGGTCCGGTCGGTGGTCGGGACATTGTGATCCGGCACCGCCAACGTAGCACCCGGACGTCGAGGGCGGCGGCCCGAGAGTTTGAGCCCTTCAAACGCCTGCGGTGATGTCACTTCGTGGACCAGTTGACGATCGATATACAGCAGGGTCGTCCCGTCCGGCTCTGCGCGGACGACGTGGGACTCCCAGATTTTGTCGAACAGGGTCTGAGCGGCCATGGTTACTCCTCAATGATCGGTCTCTCCCGGAGGGTACCTCCTAGAGGATCCGTATTATACAGAGTCGTCCTATCGTCTGTACAATTGCGCTCACCATAATTCTTGCCTTGAGCATGGGGACGTGGTACCAACGCCTGGTCGGCGGGTACGAGACCCCTTCCACGCGGCTGCACCAGGGGAGTCTGGCGTGATGACTCAGATGTGGACCAATCCCGTCGTCGTCGAATGGACTCAACGGCTGCTTAGCAGCTATCGGCATTGGACCGGTCGAGAATTGATCGAGCGTATCGACGAGCCGGACGTCCAGGCCCATCGGCTATTTCAGGCTCCGTTCGTCGTCGTCTCGCATGGGGCGGAAACGGATCCCGTACTCAACTATGGAAACCGGATGGCGTTAGACTTGTGGGAGATGACCTGGGATCAACTCGTGCAGACGCCCTCCCGGCTCACCGCCGAACCAATCAATCGAGCCGAACGGGAATGGATGTTGGAGCAAGCCAAAACCCGCGGCTATCTCGACACCTATCGAGGTGTGAGAATCACGTCAACAGGCCGCCGCTTTCTCGTAGAGAACGCCCTCATCTGGAATATCGTGGATGCAGAGGGACGGAGGGTCGGGCAGGCGGCGACGTTCTCAACGTGGACCTTTCTCTAACGGCTCAAAGCGGGGAACGTGCCTTCCCTCTACCACAACCAGCTCTTCGAACATCGCCGTAGGTCTGATCCATAGCCCGCGGTCGCCGTAGAGCGCGCGATAGACCACATATTCCTCTTCCGTTTCTGAGTGCCGGGCCACCCCCAGCACCTCATATTCGTGCCCCTTATAGTGCCGATAGCGACCAGGCTGCACCATCGTGTATCCTTCCCTTCTTGGCTCCGTACTATAACGGGAAAGAACGATGGAATCACAGAGTCAGGTTTCGATGCGCAAAACACATCATGATGTCATCGTGATCGGCGGCGGGTCGGCGGGTTATGCAGCGGCACGGACAGCGCGCGATGTCGGCGCCGACGTGGCGATTGTGGATCAGGGTCCGCTAGGGGGGCTCTGTATTTTACGTGGCTGCATGCCGACAAAGGCCATCCTGCGCTCTGCCGAAGTCGCAGCCCTCATCAGGCGGGCGAAGGAGTTCGGACTCTCCCCGCTTTCGGTCCAGGCCGATCTGTCGGCGATCGTGGATCGGAAGGATCGGCTGGTGCGCGAGTTTGCCGACTACCGCATTCAACAGCTTCGCGACCCGCGGTTCACGCTCTATCAATCGCGGGCGGTCTTTCGGTCGCCCCGCGAGATCACTGTCGGAGACAGCGTCTTGTCGGCTGGCTCCTTCATCCTGGCCACAGGGTCGAGGCCAAGCGAGGTACCGATTCCCGGCTTGGCCCAAGCCGGCTATTTCACGAGCGATACGATCCTGGATCTCCGCATCCAGCCGGGCTCCTTGATCGTCCTGGGCGGTGGGGCCGTCGCCCTCGAACTCGGCCAGTTCTTTGCTCGACTCGGGACGAGGGTCACGATCCTTCAACGGGGGCGGACGCTCCTGTCTGAGATGGACGAAGACGTCGGACGCGCGCTTGAAGCCTCATTGCTCGACGAGGGCATCGAAGTCGTCACGGACGTGGAGTTGCTGCGCGTGACCCACGAGGCAACGGGGAAGAGGGTGTGGGTGGTGAAAGACGGACGTGAGCGGTCCTACGTCGGCCAAGAGATTCTCCAGGCCTTGGGCCGACAGCCCAACATCGAAGGCCTTCACCTTGATCTGGCGGAGGTGACAGTCGACGGGGGGCGGATTGTGGTCGATGGCGCCATGCGCACCTCGCAAGCACATATCTATGCCGTGGGCGACGTGAACGATGTCACGCCCATTGTGCATCTCGCCATCCAGCAGGGAGAGATTGCGGCGTATAATGCGACACATCCCGGCAGCCCGGCGAAAGAACTCGACCATCGTCTCGATGCCGAGATAGTCTTTACCGATCCCCAGGTCGCCGTCGTGGGACTCAACGAAGCCGTCTGCCGCACCGATGGAATTCCCTCTTTGACAGCCTCCTATCCCTTTGCCGACCATGGGAAGGCCCTCTGTCTCGGCGCCACGTACGGCTTCGTGAAACTCCTCTGTGCGCCGCCGACCGGCGAACTCCTTGGCGCGCAGATCGTCGGCCCGGAGGCGGGCGAACTGATCCATGAACTGATCGCGGTCATGTATTACCATGGGACCGCAGCCGATCTCTTGCGCATGCCGCATTACCATCCCACGCTGGCGGAAATCGTGACCTACCCGGCGGAATCCATCGTCGAACGGTTGGGCGCATGAGGAAGAGACTCTGTGGGCTCGCCCTCAGCCTCCTCCTCCTGTCCTGGCCCGGCTGCCAGCAGCAGACATGGGAGTCGGCGATGGCGGCAGGACAGCAGGCCGTGCAACAAGGCAATTATGCTGATGCGGAACGAATGTTCCTCGTGGCGGTGCGTAAAGCAGAGGAGTTTGGCCTGGAAGACCGGCGCGTGGCGGTCAGCCTCTCACAGCTGGCGGCGGTCTATGCCGGCCAAGGGAAGTATGTGGAGGCGGAACCGGTCTATCTGCAGGCGCTGAAGATTTACCAGGCCGTGCATGGCGAATTTCACCCGGATGTTGCAGCCATGCTCAACAACCTGGGGGTCCTCCATCGCATGTACGGCCAGTATGCCCAGGCGGAGCCCTTGCTGATGCGGGCGTTGGCCATCAAAGAGAAACTCTTGGGCCTCGATCATCCCGATGTGGCGTTGAGTGTCGTCAATCTGGCCCAGCTGCGCGTGGTCCAAGGGCAGCCGGAGAAAGCGGAACCGCTGTACCGTCGAGCCTTGGCGATTCGAGAGCGGGCGCTGGGGCCGTCCCATCCGGAGGTCGCGAAGACGCTGGAGGACCTGGCCAATGTCCTGCGGAAAGTAGGGCGTGCAGACGAGGCCGTTTCGCTGGAGGCGCGCGCCCGGGACATTCGCGCGAAGCGGAGTTGAACCGGTCGCGCCATCCAGTGTAGCGTACCCCTATGGGCATGCATAACGAGCCGGCCCCTATCAACTGGCGCATGAACGGGATGATCGCGCGATTCGTGGGGATCGTGGCGATTGCGCTCGGGTTCGTCATCGGGATCTATGGGCTGGAAGAGACCGGAGCGCAGTGGCTGCAGACGGCGTTGGGCTTGCTGGCTACCGGCATGTTGGCCCAAGGCTATGCCCTCTATTGTTCCGTGAAGCGCGTGCAAGAACTCAAGGACCAGCCCAAGTCATGAGGCGATGGCGTCAGTCCCTGCTCACGGTCGGGCTGCTCCTCCTCGCAGGGACGATGCCCGCCTGCGGAGGTCCGTGGCGCGACGGCTATTTCAAGAAGGGCGTGGATCGACTTACGCAAGCCGAGGTGACGGAAAAGTTAGGGCCGCCCCATACGGCGAAAACACCTGTGCTCGGGGGGGATTCGGTCTGGACCTATCGCGTGCCCTTGGCCGAAAAGGAATTGAGCCCGTTGCATTTTTCCGGTCTGGCCAATGCCACGAAGCAAGCCTCCGCTCTGCTGGGAAAGCCGGGGGAAGGGCCCAAGGAAATGTTGTATTGCTACCGCTATACCCTGACCTTCAACGAACAGAAAATTCTGAAACAGTGGAAACGCGAAGAATGCGTGCCGGGAACCCATGACACGCTCAACGCCGATTAAACATCTGAGACCGTGATTCATGCCTGTTTGGTTGCCTCAGATCGATAGCTCGGCTGTGCTCGACGGGCTCAAATCCCTCCTGTGGCTGCTCTCCCTTCTCATCGTTCGGACGTTGATCGTCCGAGCGATCGCCAGAAATCCGACTCTCACGATGGAAGCGAAGCGCCGATGGATTGTCTCGGTCCGCAATACCATGGTGTTCGCAATCCTGGTGGGGTTGTTCGTCATCTGGGCGCACGAACTCCAAGCCTTTGCCGTGTCCCTCGTGGCGCTCGCGGCGGCGTTCGTGTTGGCGACCAAGGAACTCATTCTCTGTTGGAGCGGGGCGGCGCTACGGGTGGGAGGGAAAGTCTATTCGGTGGGCGACCGCATTCAGATCGCCGGTCATCGCGGCGTCGTCCTGGATCATGACATCTTTGCGACCAAGCTCCTCGAGATCGGGCCGGGCCAAGCGTCGCATCTCTATACCGGCCGCGTGACGGTGTTTCCGAACAGCCTGCTGTTTACCAATGCCTTGGTCAAAGAGAACCCCGGTCAGGAATACGGGCTCTATATCCTCGTGGTTCCGCTCAGGGACGAGGACGACTGGCGGGACGCCGAGCGGTACCTCTTCGACGCCGCGAAGGCAGAATGTTCCTCGTTCATGGAAGAAGCAGGCCGGCATATGAAGTTGCTGGAACAGACCAACCTGCTCGAAGCTCCGTCGCCGGAGCCGCGCATCACCATCCAACTGGCCGAAACAGGGCGAATCCAGTTGGTGCTGCGATTCCCGGCGCCGGACCGGGGGCGTTCGCGGATCGAGCAGGCCATCCTACGCCGCTATCTCACCACAGCGGCTGCGACATCAACCAACTAGCTGACTTTCACCGAATCTATCGGTCAAAGCATCCCCGCCAATCGGTTGAGGCTGGGAATAGCTTGGCCAAAGAACAGCTGGCACGATTGCAGATCGTGGGGCGACACTTGGTGGGGATGGGGTCCACGGTTGCCGTAGAGGAGTCCGATCGGCCGGTGCCGCTGCGGATGGGTCAGCCGCGCGCGACGAGTCGTGGTCGACCTTTCGGTCGGACGACATCGGAGCGTGGATGTGAGTCGGTTCCCTGGAGCCGAATCTTGACAGGGTTGAAGAAGGAGTGCAGGCTGTAGCGGTCCTTGCCGAAGGAAACGAACCCACACCACCCACTACTATTTCCCAGGAGGTATCCTATGCAGAAGTTGATCGTTGTCGCCTTTACCGCATTGTGCATGGTTGGAGTCAGCTCCCTGGCCATGGCCGATGAGGCCATGAAGGGCGAGATGGACGCGATGAAGTCCGATATCACGACCGAGAAAGAGTCGATGAAGGCCGATGTGAAGAGCAAGAAGGAAGCGATGAAGGGCAAGATGAAAGCCCGCAAAGAGGAGATGAAAGCGAAGAAGCAGGCGATGAAGGACAAGGCGAAGGCGCACAAAGAAGAGTTGAAGGCAAAGGGCGAAGAAGCCAAAACAGCCGGGCAATCCATGGGGCAGGAAATGAAAGCGGCCGGCCAGGACATGAAGGCTGCAGTTCCATCGGTTCCGGCTCCTACGACAGCTCCGGCACCGGCAGCAGGCCACTAAGTTCACGCAGTCGCGTCAGTAGTTTGCCTGGCCCTCGGGAGGTCTTTCCTCCTGAGGGCCGTGCTATGGTGGGAACCTCTCGGATTCAGGCCGGGCGTAGAAGAAACTCTTCGGGGGTTCTCGATTCACCGTCATGACGTCACGCTGTACCAGTCACGACGAGCATGGGAATCATTTCCTCTGCCGGCCGCTTCATCGACCCTCTCCCTCGCCTTGTTCCTCCGTGGGCCTTTTGCTAGGATGCGCGGCCTGCATATCTGAATATCTCTGGGACTTTGCATGAAAATTGCCACCTTCAACGTCAATTCTCTCCGCAAACGTTTGCCGATCGTGCTCGACTGGCTGGCCCGGCAGAAGCCCGATGTCCTCTGTCTTCAAGAAACCAAAGTCCAGGACAGCGAGTTTCCGCTGCTGGCCTTGGCGGAGTCCGGCTACGAAATCACTTACCGGGGCATGAAGTCGTACAACGGCGTCGCCATCTTGAGCCGGGAGAAACCGGAAGCGGTGGCGTATGGATTCGATGACGGAGGCGATTCGGAGGACGCGCGGCTCATGCGCGTGGCGATCAAGGGCATTCCCATCATCAATACCTACGTCCCCCAGGGCTTCGAGATCGACTCACCCAAGTATCAATACAAGCTTGGCTGGTACGATCGGCTCCGCAAGTATTTCGAGAAGCATCTGTTGCCGGATAGACCGGCCGTCTGGTGCGGCGACATGAACGTCGCTCCGCGGCCGATGGACGTACACAGCCCCGAGAAGCATCTCAAACATGTCTGCTATCACGAGGATGCGCGGCGTGCCTATGAGAAGACGTTGGCGTGGGGATTTCAGGACGTGTTTGTGAAACTCTATCCGGACCGGCAGCAGTATACGTTTTGGGATTACCGGGCACCCGGCTCGCTGGAAGCGAATAAAGGCTGGCGCATCGACCATATTCTGGCGACGGCCCCGATGGCAGAGCACTGTGTCAGGGTAGAAGTGGACGTTGAGCCGCGGCGAGCGAAGGACCCCTCAGATCATACATTCTTATGGGCGGAGTTTTCGGTCTAACCACGAGCGCAACGTCCACACCTGCCCAATTCGGTCGGGTCGGCAAGTCGTCCGTACCGGCCGAACTGGCTTAAGAACACGAACAAACCATCACGCCGCATCCAGGACCGGTTGCTTACCGCGCAACGGGGTCACGCGATTCTGTGCAATCAACGGATCCAGGACCAGGCCGCAATTGATGCACCGGAGCACGGCCACTTCCTGCGAGAAATCCGGCCGCAATTCCTTCACCATCAGCCCTTTGCATTTTTGACAAGTCATCGTGCCCACCTCCTGCTGTCATCTGTTTCAGTGCCGGCGAGTCGGCCGTCACGAGCAAAACTTTAGCATTCCAAGATTAATGGAGTGTTAACTGGCAGTTAAAACTCTCTAATGTCCAAACAGGATGGCATGACGGATAGCTACAGAAGGTTCTGGATCGCTGCATGAAGGTCATGTACTCAGCGAAGAGGTCATGTACCCAGTGAGTAGGTCATATACTGAGGGGGGGTAGCCTCCCAAAGTGCGTATTATGCTGGTGAGGCAATTTATCCCGAGTAGCAATACCAGTTTGCCTCTTGATACTCGACTGTGGAGCCTATACATCTCCTTCGCGGTAAGTAAATGTTTGGCGGTCCGCGTCGTTCGCATTGTTAGAGAGCGCTCTCAAGCGAGTTGTCGTCAATGTGAATATTTAGTGGCTAAACTTAAATACCTCACGATTTCCTAATATCCTCGCTGGTGAGTTTCTCATAGAGCGCAGAAAATGTACCGGGAGTCTTTTCTACAGGTCTGAAATGATCCTTCCAAGCTCGCTCGTTACCTCTCTCCTTTGGGGTGACATCCATGTTGGTCCCATTGCGGCCGTCGAACGAGACCCTTCCCTGTTCCTCCCGCTTGCGCAGTTCTCCGGGCGTGACGTAGGCAGGGTTCGACCTCAACTGTATCCCTCTTGACAACGTGCTGACGCAGGATGAGACTTCAAGCGTAAGCCTTCCGATAAGAAGATCAGGGCCGGTGCAACCTGCACCAGGATATTGAGGGGAAGGGGGTGAGAGATGCCATCGCTGGCGCACCGGCAAACTCTGGTAGCTGCCACGGGGGTCTTGTTTGTCCTCTTCCTGATACCCAATCAGGCTGAAAGTGTCCAGGAGAATTGGGTTGACCAGATCGCTCAGCGCGTGCGGGCAGAACAACATCTGGCAAGCCGTGAACCTCTCAGCTCGGGATACGAGCGCTATCTCACGCAACTCCACTCCGTGCAACAAGCCCTTCTGCAGGGAGACGTGCATGCTGTTCAAAAGGAGATGAGTCATTTCGTTCGGATGGTGGGGACAAAGGAGGGCGGTATTTCAGACTCGACAGCACAATCTCTCCTTCTATATATCAATGAGGTCACACCGGTCGAGTATCTTGACGAGACCACAAAAAGTCATCTCCGCCTCGTCCGCGAGATGGTGACGCTCAGAGCCGAAGCCATCGAGGAACCTCCCACGGATTCTGCTTACAGTTCGACAGTCACCCCCGAGACAGCTCCATGGGGAGCGTGGCAATTCGGGTGGATAAGCAAGGGTACATTTCGTCCGATCATCACTCTCGGCATGGGGGTCCTGGTCCTTGTCGCAGTCGGTGTGGTGGTGTTGCTCTTCGTCGCGGTAGGGGCTGCCACTACAAATGGTCGGTCAGCCGTTCACACCAAAGACCGAACGGTTGAGGAGTTGGAGAAAAAGACTCAGCCAGCTGGATCGTCACGAGACGCAGCCTGACACCCATATCGCTCCATGACATCACGACTGAAGCTGGGAAGTGGGGGACATCTACTGTTCCGGTAGCACCTGACTGGTGCTTGCGATGCGAACCAGGCGGGGAGTAGGCTGACTGCACTGGCTGTCTGTGCGGTGCGAGGCTCGCCATGCAGGTTGTCTCTTTCCTTTTTTCCGCCGTTGCTCGTTTTCATTACACCTGCGTTCGCCGAACCCGGCTTCAGCGAGAAGTACGAGCGCGGCTACAACATCTTCAACCAGGCAAACCGCTATGATCTCGGAAACCCGGTCAACCCCGCGAATCGGTTCAGTCTTTATCACCCTTTCAATCCCGCCAATCAATTCTATCCGGATAATCCTCTGATAAGGAAAATGTACCGGGAGTCCTTTCTCCAGGTTTGAAATACTCCATCCAAACCCGCTCGTTACTTCTTTCCTTCGTGGTCGCGCTTCAACAGTCGATTGAGGACATTGAAGAGAAGGAGTGTGTAGAATGTGTCATTCGCGCGTGTGATCAAGGGATCTTGCTCATGCAATACGTTCATCTCGGTCGATCGGGGTTGAAAGTCAGCCGACTCTGTCTCGGCACCATGAACTTCGGGCCGAAGACGAGCGAGGCGGACAGTTTCGCCATCATGGATCGGGCGCTGGAGTTGGGCATCAACTTTTTCGACACGGCGAATGTCTATGGCTGGAAGGTGGGCGAGGGGTTGACGGAGCAGATCGTGGGCCGCTGGCTCGCGCAGGGAGGGGGACGGCGAGGGAAAGTCGTCCTGGCGACGAAAGTGTTCGGCAGGATGGGCGAGTGGCCGAATCAGTCTCGCTTGTCGGCCCTGCACATCAAGCGATCCTGTGAGGCCAGCCTGCGGCGACTTCAGACGGACTGCATCGACCTGTATCAGATGCATCACGTCGACCGGGAGACGCCGTGGGAGGAAATCTGGCAGGCGATGGAGCAGCTGGTCCGGGAAGGCAAGGTCCTCTACGTCGGCAGCAGCAATTTCGCAGGCTGGCACCTGGCTCAGGCGCAAGAACTGGCGCGCAGTCGCCACTTCTTCGGCCTCGTGTCGGAGCAGAGCCTCTATAATTTGAATGAGCGGACGATCGAGTTAGAAGTGATTCCGGCCTGCGAAGCCTATGGCATCGGTCTGATCCCCTGGAGTCCGCTCGCGCGCGGGCTGTTGGCCGGAGCATTAGAACCGGCGAAGGTCGGTCGACGCGCAGACGAGGATCTGAAGAAAGATGTCGAGAAATATCGTCCCAAGCTGGAAGCCTATGATGCGCTCTGCACACAACTCGGCGAGCGCCCGGCCGATGTGGCGCTCGCCTGGCTGCTGCACCAAAAGGCCGTCACGTCGCCGATCATCGGACCGCGCACGATGGAGCAATTGGACGGCACGATGCATGCCATGAGTCTCACGTTGAGCCAGGACACACTGAAACGGCTCGATGACATCTTCCCCGGCCCGGGCGGGCCTGCACCTGAAGCCTACGCCTGGTGACAACGGCCCAACCTGCCACGAGCTGCGCACGTTGTGCTGCGAGGGTCATTGCTTGACCTTGCGCATTGATCGAGCACCTCTCTTCTATTTTCTCCCGTAAGTGCGGCCAAGGGGGTCTCCCACTGCGCGCGCGCAACGAGGGGAGTCGTCGACCGCGCGTTCCGCGAGCAGGAGGCGACCAGGCGCCCATCCCACCACGCCGCTGGCGCCAACATCCCATGCTTTGTGTTGCAGGGGTCTTTTTCTCTCCTCTCCTAAGCCAGGCATCTCGACAGGCAGTTTTTGCAAGTAATTGATTATATTGAAATATGTGTCCTTCTTTCGTGGGAATGTTCATGATAAGATTTACACGCTGCTTTCTTCACGCTATGGGCTCTCCCTTGGCGTAGAGGAAGTCGGGGAGGTGATGTAGCCGTCACCTCCCCATTTTTTTTCCTCCCTGCCTTTTTCTTTTGGTGACCCCAGCCCGGCGGGCGCCTTCTACTGCTTCGTCTGCCTCCTCATGTGGCGCCTCCACGATTTCGCGACGAACTGTCATGAATAATGTGGGCCGGGCTTTCGCTTCGACGGCGCAACCCATTTCGTCGTCGTCACCTATTCCAGAATTCACCAGGCGGCAACGCTACCCCCGTTGTCAATACGACCTCGTTGCCGGCGTGAACCACTCCGGTTGCATCAGGAGACACTCGCCCTTC
>JAGXAR010000210.1 GCA_018971525.1 Nitrospirota bacterium | reverse complement strand
CCTCTCTCGAGGTATCGCATTGCCCAGCGGCTCCTCGTAATATTTATCGATCGCTTTCGGCGACATGTTTGGGTGATGATAGTGCCGCACCGTAGAGAGCAGTGTGTTTGAAAACCGAACAGGGAGTCGTAGGGAACTGTTGACAATATCGCGAACGAAAATTAGGCCAGGACAAATTTCATCATCCCGCTCCATGAGCTGCTCTGCTGGAAAAACCCAGGCGAGCGCCCGACGATGTTTCTGCGGTAAGTCGAGGATACTGAGCAAATGCCGTCCGAAAGCATTGCATAGCTCCTCGTATTGGCGCGCCTCCCAGAAGCAAATCTGTGTCTTCGGTAAGCCCCAGTTTTTCGCCAAGAAGGTGGACTCAGCCTGCTCGATCCAATCCCCAAGACGATCTATGAAGGCTTGTAGCACGGACCATTCGGCGGTCATGTTGTCTTTAGGAACAACAAAAGCCTGCTCGCCGAGTACGGAGAACCCGATCGGCGATCCGTCTACGTTCTGCGAAAAGGCTTGCTTGTAGGGAGCAAGGAGGATACCCCGTACTGCAATGCCTGTGAGAAATCCGCTTCCTGCATCAAAGTTGACTACGATGTCGTACTCCGCGTTGATGTTGCGCGCGATGCCTCCAACACGCCCAACCTTATCTACGCTAACGTTTCCGGTATCGAGCGCGGTGGCACGTTCCCCGATCTGCAAACGCTCTTTCTTGAGCAGTGCATGTTTACGAAGGACACTTGCCGCGGGCGACATGCCCGCCAAGAGCTTGATGGTCGAGTGACCTGAATCCGTGAGAATTTGCGACGCGCCTTTGCTGAGATTGGCCAGCTTCGAAAGATGGTCCGTAACTTCGGCACTATGAGAGCAGTAATGCGTAGGGTTCGCGGTGAAATACTGAAGGTCGTTGCCAAAAAGCCAATTCTTGTTGCCAAGCCAGTCGCAGGAACTACAACGCGGGTTCACATGATAGGGCACGGCGTGCCACCCTTCAGTATCCCCTTTCTTCACAACGCGAGGCACATCTTCCTGGAAGAACTTCCTCATGCTCGGCATGTAGATCAGGTAATTGACACGCCCGTCCTCAAAATCTTCAGCCAAGGCCTTTAGGCGGTTCTGATGATCGCCACCTTCCGTGCTGCTCATTATTTTCTTGAACCTGGGCATTTCTACGTGCTTCCAGAGGTATACACAGTCGCTCACAAAGAACTTGCCCTGAAAGGTTTTACCTTCGGTGACGAGCCAGTTACTGAGGAAGAAGGCATAAAGGCAGACTTCGGCGGAATAGCTGGCGTTGGCTTCAGTCACGTTCTTAAGGTCGATGACGCTAATACCCAACCGTGTATCTCCTTGCTCGATTCTGCGCCGCGACCCGTCAGGCAGTATTTCACACTCCATTTCCAATGGCGTATGGATATAAAGAACATCCGGAATCAGCCCGGCAAGTTCTGGAATCAAATTTTGGGAGGCGACCGGCAATGCAAGATTTCCAAGCACGGTAGATCGGAACTTCTGTGGCTCAACGTTCGGCTGGAGGATCAGCGCAGGCCCTTTGACGGCGGCCAAGGCCTTCAGCGGGTCGATCTTGGTTCGGCCGTTGCTCTCATGGATGACATGCTGCGGCAACGCGAGGATGAGTTGATCGTACTGTTCATACTCGAAGTCTTTGCCGGAGTTCGTAATGAGTTGGACGCCCGGTCTGGACTTGAGAGGTATCGGGATACCGGCAGCTTGAAGACCCTTGGGATCATTGCTGAATAGAGACAGGTATAGCTCGCGGTCGCACTGCGTCCGCATGTACATCGAAAACTTGCTCTTGGATAATCGCCTGATCGCTCCTTGCATTCCTATATCTCGTGAAAGCTGTCAAAGGCACCAAGTATGTTCGGTAATTATACGCGTTTAACATACCCGCCTCCACCTCCATAGTCCAGTGACTGTTTCTCCATGAAGGTATAGGCGGTCCGCATGCCATCATGGGGCGGACGTGTGCAGGGCCACCGACGTGTCAGGCGACAGCGGCGCAGTCTGCTAGGTGTTGCTCTGGGTGCCGAAGGTGCGCCAGCCGCAAGGGGATGCGACGCTGCGGCACTCTCCCCGACATTACAACGCTGTGGGGCTGACGAAAAGGACCAAGGCTGGCAGTGATAGCCGATCGGCCAAT
>JAGXAR010000102.1 GCA_018971525.1 Nitrospirota bacterium | reverse complement strand
AGACTGCCAGCAATCCTCCCCCCACGTCAAAATGCTCGGCGCCGAAGACATTTCCCGCCGCAACTTTCTCGATCACCTGACTGCAGCACTTGCCTTGCCAGACCGTCGTGGACGCTGGGAATTTGACCTTTCGTAGGCAGGCCAATCCGCAAATGGCATTGGTCAGGCGAATTCCTCACGAGCTAGAAAGTGAGCTCAACCTGCTTTTGGTCCAAGAGACTACGGAGTAAAGCTTCAGAGCTTCGCTACCAAGTACCAACATTATTCCGAGGAGTACTGGTGGAGAATCAAAGATGTGGCTCAAAGGCCATAGAAGAAAAAATATGGACGGTTGTAGAAATAAGGGCCTAAGTGGAGTTTGAAGGTACGTAAGAATTGGCGCGAAACGATGGTGCCTTAGTAACAACAATCCGGAAGCGATAATCGTAAGTAGAAAGATACTTGCGATACTGGTTATATAAATGGGCCAGGGTTCTCCAAACGAGCGACTCGTTTGGATAGATTGCTCGAACTCATGCAGTAATAAGATCTGCCCGTGAAGGATATGCCAGATCAGATACCATGCGACAAAGCAAAGATCGAGTACTCCCCAGATAAGGATCTGAGTATCTCCTAATATCTTCATGGTTATGCAATGCCCCGTCGACAGTTTCTTACAGATCTGAGCGATCGACTTCTAGCACGCGAGTCAATCCTGGTTTACCAACCCCGCTAGTTATTCCCATCTTAGCCAGTTCCGCGAAGTAATGCGCGAAGGCCTTCATCCCGCCGGAGGCCTGGCCCCAGTCGAAGTATTCGTTCGGCGCATGGTACCCATGCTCGGGCAGGCTCAGCCCCATAAACAGGATCGGCACCTTCCAGGCTTTCTGCATCGTAACCACGGCACCGATTGATCCACCTTCGCGGATGAAGGCCGGCTCTTTCCCGAACCCGGCCTTCGCCGCCCGCTTCACCGCTTCGACATAGGGCCCGTCGAAGCTGCCCTTGAAGGGGTGCAACATGCCTTCCCGCTCCACCTTCACATTCGGATTCAGTTTGGCGACATATTTCTTGAGCAACGCAAAGGCCTTTTCAGGAGTTTGATTCGGCACCAAGCGCATACTCACTTTGAGTTCGCCATGGCCCGGCACGACCGTCTTCACCCCGGGCCCGTGATAGCCGCCGGTCAGGCCATGCACCTCAAACGTCGGCGCGGCCCAGATCCGGCGCATGATCTCGGCAGGATCGTTCGTGCGGAGCGTCTGAAAACCATAGGCCTGCTTGAAGCTCTTGACCTGGAAACCTGAGGCAAGGAAGCCCTTGATCTCCGCTTTGGTTGGTTCGACCACATCCTGATAAAACCCGGGAATCTTTACCCTGCCGGTCTTGGCATCGACGCAGGCATGCGCCACTTCCATCAGTTCCGCAAGCGGGTTACGCGCGGCGCCTCCGGTCACACCGGAATGGGCGTCTTTCGTTCCCGTGCGAAGCGTGAGGCGCGCACCTAGCAGACCGCGCAGACCGTAGGGCATGGCGGGCTTTCCTTTCGCGAGCCAGATAGTGTCCGACACCACGACTGAGTCCGGTCGAGGAATCGCCGTTCGGTTCTTCAGGCCGGCCGCAAAGTGCGGACTGCCGACTTCCTCTTCCAGCTCCCAGAGAAACCGAATATTAATGGGTACTCCCTGCTCGATCGCGTACCGCGCGCCGAACAGGGCCGCGAGCGCCGGCCCCTTGTCGTCCGTCGCGCCGCGGCCGTGATACAGCCCGTTCTCGTTCTTGAACGCAAATGGTGCCTGCTTCCATTCGGGCTCCTGCGCCGGTTGCACATCCATATGGTTATAGATGGTGACCGTCGGATGATGGGCTCCTGTCATCCAGCCGCCGGACACGACCGGATAGCCGCCGGTCTCCACAATCTGAGCCTCAGCCCCAAGGTCCGTGAGGACCTGCCGCGCGAAGTCCGCCATGCGCCGGATGTCGGGGGCCTTGGCCGGATCCATGCTAATTGAAGGAATCTCGACCATCTGGCCGAGCAGATCTTCAAACCGGTGGCGGATCTCTGTTACATAGGTGCCAAGTTGTCGTTCGTTTACGCTCATTGTCGATCCTCCTGAAAGCAACCGCAGATTATACCGACTGTGCCGCCACTGCGAAAGAGATTGTCCACCCGCAAAAGCGCAAGCGACAAAGGCAAGAATGGTAGAATGGCATCGCCTATGACAATTGGATGGCCTTGCAGGCACATGAAACTGGTTTCGATCCTCATCGGGCTCTGGCTCAACTGGGCCGCGCTGCCTTCCCTTGGCCTGGCCGCTGATCCCATCACTGTTCGCGAGATCTTGGACGAACCGAGTCGCTTCCACCTCCGACAAGTGACGCTACATGGAACCGTGCGGAACGTGCAGCCCCTCGACCCCTATACCTTGCCGGCCGGCACCACCTGTTACGGCGCCTACCTCTTCTATTTGGAAGACGAGACCGCCTCGATCAATGTTGCCGCGTTTGGCCTCTGCGGCATCCCCATGGTCAAAGATCCCGATGTGGAGGACGGCGCACGCATCGAACTCCAAGCAACCGTCCAAGCGCCGAGCCACGGTGGATACTACCTGAGTTTCCAGGGGCTCAAGGTGGTGGGAGAACGAGAGGGGGTGGTGCAGGCCGTGGCTGACCGGATCACCCCCCTATTCGATGATATAAGGCCCCAATGACGAGGGCTCCGCAAAGGGTCACCCCATCAAGGACTAGAATCGGCTGGATCGGCACGAGCGTGAACCCCCGCTCCTACATGGTGGTCGCCCTCTTGCTTTTCCTCACTGCCTGCGCAAGCAGTCAGGGCTTGCATCTGGCTTCGCTCCAACAGACGCTGCAAGACGAAGAGACTCGCTTTGCCGGTGCTCTGCCATCAACATCAACAGCGAACCCTTCGATCAGGCAGGGCCCTCCAAAATTGGGCCTGTATGTCATGCCAACCGGATTCCTTCGTCATGAATTCGAGTGGACGGATGCCGATCGTGAGGCCCTGCTGGCCTGGGCCAACGGCTTGCAACGTGACGGCCTCATCAGCGGCGTTTCCTTCATTCAATTCTCTTCGATCAAGGGGAGCCAGTTGGCACAGTTGCGCGAATCCGCCGCGCGGCACGGCGCGGACCTCTTGCTCATCGTGGATGGCGCCGCGACCGTCGATCGCTACAATAACTACAAGGGAGTCCTGCTTTATTGGACGATTCTCGGAGCCTACTTCGCCGACGGCACCCACAGCGACGCCCTTTGTCTCGTGCGAGGTGCCTTGTGGGATGTTCGTGGAGTAACCAAGTTGTTTGAGGAAGATGCGCAGGGATTATCGAAAATAGTCGGTCCCGCCGCACGAGTGGAGGATAGAGAGGGGGTCACCGCAGCACGCCGACAGGCACTCGCCAATCTGATGGAGAAGCTGCGAGATGATTTTGCGAGGACCCGCAGCGGACGCTGACGCAGGGGATCAAGACCGCTACTTGTGTGGCTTGTCCAACAGGCACCACAAGTTCTTGATTGGGCCCTTCGCCGCCAACGATACCCGATACTCATCAAGACCGGACCAAAACGAAGTGCGTCGATGTAAGAAGTCGTAAAATAAAAATGGCGGTGGGTTATTCCGTCCGGAGCCGGTATCCAACTCCCAACTCCGTCACCAGATAGCGTGGATGAGCCGGGGTTTTCTCCAGCTTGTTTCTCAGTTGGCGCATGTACACTCGCAGATAGTGCCCTTCCTCCACGTGTAAGGGGCCCCACACTTCTTTCAGAAGCTGACGGTGAGTCATCACCTTGCCGGCATACCGGATCAATGTGGTGAGTAGCTTGTACTCAATCGGCGTGAGATGAGTTTCCTTCCCTGAGACAAACACCTGCCGACGTCCGAAATCCACCTTGAGATCGCCGAGAGTAAACACCGGCTCGGCCGGTTCTCCCGGCGGTCCGGCGATATGGCGAAGCGCGGCACGCATCCGCGCGAGCAGCTCGTTGACTCCGAACGGCTTGGTGACATAATCGTCGGCGCCCAAATCGAGCGCGGCGACCTTCGCCTGTTCCTGCTCACGTGCCGACAGCACGAGGATCGGAATGGTGGACCACTCGCGGACTTGCCGAATAACCTCGGTCCCATCCACATCGGGAAGACCCAGGTCGAGCAAGATGATGTCAGGATTTCTCGCCTTCACCTGCGCAAGCCCATCCGTAGCTGTGGTCGCTTCATAGAGCCGGTAGCCGTGGGCTGGTAAGGAGGTCCGAAGAAATCGCCGGATCTCCGCTTCATCTTCGATGAGGAGGACGGTCGCCTCGTGAATTGCCATGACGGTTCAGGATCCTTCCATCCCCTCACACGACCGGATGGCGTTCGGCCTTTTCCGGCTCGATCGTCGGCTGAGGCTGCTCGATCGGAAGAGTGAACCGGAACACGGCGCCGCCACCCGGACGCTTTTCAACCCAAATCCGCCCGCCATGGGCCTCGATGATTCCGCGGCAGATGGTCAAGCCGAGGCCCACCCCCCCCTCACGGGCCGGACCGGCCCGATAGAATTTATCGAAGATGCGCTGTTCATCGCCGGATGGAATCCCGGGTCCTCGATCGGCGACCTCAAAAACCAGTTGGTGATCAGAGACCGTTGCAGACAGCTCGATGGCCGTGGAAGGAGGTGCATACTTCAGGGCATTCTCGAGCAGGTTAATCAGGACTTGTTCCATCAATACACCATCCAAGAGCACGAGCGGCAGGTCTGGCTGGAAATTGGTGCGTACTTGATGTTCATTCAACCGACTCTCCAAACGGGTCAATGCCGCTCCTACGATCTCTTCGATCGGGTGCCATTCCTTTTGCAACTGGACTGCGCCAGATTCTAACCTCATCATGTCCAATAAATTTCGAACCAGCCGATCCAGCCGATGCGCCTCATTATAGATAGACTTCGCCAACTCATGCCGTGCTGCTGGGCCAAGCTGGTCTTTCTCTTCAAGGAGACCGCTGGCGGCTCCGGTAATCGTCGCCAAGGGGGTCCGGAGGTCGTGGGAAACGGAACTGAGGATGGCGTTGCGCATCCGTTCTGTCTCCACGGAGACGCGCGCCTGCTGCGCCTCTTCTGCCAGGCGCGCTCGCTCCAGCGCGAGGGCGATCTGATTTGCAAGGACTTCCAAGAGATGCAGTTGCTCCTGATCCAGGAAACGCGTCGCGAGAGTTGGACGGACCGCCAACACGCCGATAGGACCCTTTGATCCAGCCAATGGCAGATACAAAGCACTGGCGCCGGGCAATGTATCGCTGCCCAGGCCCGCCCGCTCGCCATGCTCGAAGACCCATTGCGCCACTCCCGATTCTTTTGGATCGAATTCGAAGAACAGTTGTTCGCCCCGTTGAAGGACCAGGCGCTTGCTAAGATCTGCCACAAAAATAGCCGCCTGGCTATCGAACACCTCTCGGACGTGTTTCACAGCCAATTGCGTGAGGGTGGCCAGCCCGCGGTGAGTGGCCAGCTCACGGCTCAATGCGTAGAGGACCGCCGTACGCCGTTCCTGAAGACGAGCCAGCTCAGCCTGTTGCTTAGTACGGACGGCCAGTCCGCTGATCGTAAGCGCCACGACTAACATGACCGCAAACGTCAGGAGATATTGAATGTCCGACACAGCGAAGGATAAATAAGGAGGAACAAAGAAAAAATCGAACGCTGCAACACTCAGGACTGATGCAAGGACCGACGGCCCTCGTCCATACCGGGTCGCCACGAGTACAACTCCCATCAAGTACACCATGATGAGATTGGCCAGACCGAAGTATGGAAACATGAACCACGCCACACCCGTTGACAGGCCTACTCCCACAATTCCAAGACCATAAGACGACCACTCACTGCTCCGCTTCACAGCCTGCGTCGCCAAGGGCCGGCTTTCACCTGCCGCGCCCGTGATCACATAGATGTCCGTCTCCCCGCTCTGTTGCACAAGCTCAGCCACCACCGAACCGAACACCCATTCCTTCCACCGGGCACGGACCGGCTTCCCGACGATGATCTTCGTCACGTTTCTCGTGCGGGCATAGGACAACAGTTCCTGCACGACATTGGCTCCGCTCAGCACCACCGTCTCTGCGCCAAGCAGCTCGGCGAGCCGAAGCGTCTGGTTCACCCGGTCGCGGTCGGCTTGAGGCATGCGCAGATGCCTGGGAGTCTGAACGTACACGGCGATCCATTTCGCATGGAGACCCGTCGCCATCGTTCTGGCAGCCCTCACCAAACGGGGTCCCCTGGGTTTCATGTTCACACAGACCATAACGGTTTCGCCGGCCGGCCACGTACGGACCACTGCATGGTCGCGGCGGTACACCTCCATCTGCTGGTCGACCCGCTCGGCTGTTCGCCGGAGAGCCAATTCGCGCAACGCGATCAGATTCCCCTTGCGGAAGAAATTCTGGATTGCATGTTGCGCTTGCTCCGGCATGTAGACCTTGCCGTCCTTCAGACGTTGCAGAAGGTCGTCGGGGGGGAGATCGATCAGCTCGACATCATCAGCCTGTTCGAGCACCGAGTCCGGCACCGTTTCACTCACCCGCACTCCAGTAATCTGAGCAACCACATCGTTCAGGCACTCCAGATGCTGCACGTTAACGGTCGTATAGACGTTGATGCCAGCCTTCAAGAGTTCCTTCACGTCCTGCCATCGTTTCGGATGCCGAGAACCCGGAGCATTTGTGTGGGCCAGCTCGTCCATGAGAATGAGCTGAGGACGACGGACGAGCGCTGTGTCAATATCGAATTCCCGCAATGTCGTTCCGCGATGCTCGACCACCCGTGGCGGCAGAATCGTCAGCCCTTCCAGCAGGGCTTCTGTTTCCGCACGACCATGCGTTTCGACCCACCCGACGATGACGTCCACACCGTCATCTTGCTGCTCGTGCGCCGCCCCGAGCATCGCGTAGGTTTTCCCGACGCCAGCCGTGGCACCGAAAAAGACCTTGAGCTTGCCGCGCGTCTGCTCGGCTTCTTCAGCCTGCGCGCGTCTCAGCAAGACATCTGGATCGGGTCGTCGTTCTTCCATCAGATGTGTGCGATCGGTGACAAGGAGTTCGGTGGAGATTGGAACGATCTATCAGTGTAGAAGAGATGACAAAATCGGTCAACGAGAGCTCTTACCGTCTCATGACAACCCGAGCACAGTTGATCGTTGGTTCCGGGAATGATCGTGCGAGTGGTTCTCTTTCACGTAACTGTCCAGCGCAAGATTCAACGTCAGGACATTGACCCGTGGTTCGCCCAGGACTCCGAGTTGACGTCTCTCCGTATGTTGTGCCATGAGCCGCCGAACGACCGTTTCATCCAGTCCCCACACTCGTGCAACGCGGCGGACTTGATACTCGGCCGCGGCAAGACTGATGTGCGGGTCTAGTCCACTGCCGGAAGCGGTGACCAAATCGACCGGAACAGGAAGAATGTTGCCGGGATCAACATCCTTGAGCACGTCGATACGAGCCTGCACGGCTTTAATCAGCGCGTCATTGGTCGGACCCAGATTGGACCCGGACGAGGCGGCTGCGTTGTATGAGAACGGGGACGTGGCGGAAGGACGGCCCCAAAAATACTTCGGCTCGTCGAACGGCTGGCCGATCAACGATGATCCGACCGGCTTGCCGTCGATAAGGATCAGACTGCCGTTGGCCTGCCGGGGAAAGAACATCTGAGCGAGACCTGTGATCACGAGCGGGTAGAGAAGCCCGGTGATCAGGGTCAGGGCGACGAGGGCCACCAAAGCCGGCCGAAGTTGGGTCCGCATGTGTACCTCCTCAGAGTAAGCGCAGGGTGACAAGCAACAAATCGATGAGTTTGATTCCCACGAATGGAACAATGATCCCACCCAACCCGTAGACCAGGAGATGCCGGCGAAGCAGCAGTGCGGCGCCGATCGGTTGATACCGAATGCCACGGAGGGCGAGGGGAATGAGAATGATAATGATCAGCGCGTTGAATATAACGGCCGACAATACGGCACTGGCCGGCGTAGCCAATCCCATAATATTGAGCACGCTGAGCGCGGGATAGGTCGAGGCGAACGCCGCGGGGATAATCGCGAAATACTTCGCGACATCGTTGGCGATGCTGAAGGTGGTGAGCGCGCCACGGGTCATCAAGAGCTGCTTGCCGATTTCTACGATTTCGATGAGCTTGGTCGGGTTGGAATCCAGATCGACCAGATTGCCGGCTTCTTTGGCAGCCTGCGTGCCGGTGTTCATCGCTACGGCGACGTCAGCCTGAGCCAGCGCCGGCGCGTCGTTCGTCCCATCCCCCGTCATCGCGACGAGCCGGCCGCCGGCCTGCAAGTCGCGAATCAGCTTGAGCTTGGCTTCCGGCGTGGCCTGCGCCAGGAAATCGTCCACACCAGCCTCTGCAGCCACGGCCGCCGCAGTTTGTGGATTATCGCCTGTGATCATGACGGTCTTAATCCCCATCCGTCGCAATTCGGCAAACCGCTCTTTGATACCGCCCTTGACGATATCTTTCAGATAGATCATACCCAGTACTTTTGGCCCCTCCGCCACGATCAGCGGTGTGCCGCCCTGGGTGGAGATGGCATCCACGCTTGACCGGACAGCAACAGAAAATTGTCCCCCTCGCGCTATGACATAGGCCTCGATGGCATCATCTGAGCCCTTCCTGATTTCACGCCCGTTCAAATTGACGCCGCTCATGCGGGTTTGAGCCGTAAAGGGAATGAATGTCGCGCCTAGCTCGTGAATGTCGCGCGCCCGCAATCCATACTTTTCTTTAGCCAGGACGACGATGCTGCGCCCCTCCGGCGTCTCGTCCGCCAGCGATGAGAGTTGAGCCGCATCGGCCAGCGCCTGGTCGCTCACCCCGTCAGCCGGAATAAACGTCGTGGCTTGACGGTTACCCAATGTAATGGTGCCGGTTTTGTCGAGGAGCAACACATCCACATCGCCCGCCGCTTCTACCGCTTTCCCCGACATGGCGATGACGTTCGCCTGTACCATTCGGTCCATTCCTGCGATCCCGATCGCGGAGAGCAATCCTCCGATCGTTGTCGGGATCAGACACACCAACAGCGCGACTAAGACCGTCACCGTGACAGGGGCACCCTGACCGACCGACTGCACACTATAAAGCGAAAAGGGGAGCAACGTGGTCGTCGCCAAGAGGAAGATAACCGTGAGTGCCGCCAGCAGGATGTTGAGGGCGATCTCATTCGGCGTCTTTTGGCGCTTGGCCCCCTCAACCATCGCAATCATCCGGTCCAAAAATGTCTCGCCGGGGTTGGCCGTGATCCGTATAACCAACCAGTCCGACAGGACGCGCGTTCCGCCGGTCACGGCGCTGCGATCGCCGCTCTCTCGAATGACGGGAGCGCTTTCGCCGGTGATGGCACTTTCGTTCACTGAAGCGATTCCTTGGATGACCTCTCCGTCGCAAGGGATAAAATCGCCAGCCTCCACCAATACGACGTCTCCCCGCTTCAGGGCGCTCGCCGGAACGAGGGAGGATGGCACGCTGAGGTACTCGTCGCCGGACTCCGGCTTCCCCAATTTCTTCGCGTTCATTTCACGCCGGGAACTGCGCAGTGATTCCGCCTGTGCCTTTCCACGCCCCTCCGCCATCGCTTCTGCAAAGTTCGAGAACAGCACGGTGAACCAGAGCCAGAGAGATATGGCGAGGATAAACCAGACTGGCGCTTCGCCTTTCCCGAACAGCGCCTGGAAGAAAAGGACGGTCGTCAGCACACTCCCGACCGCGACCACAAACATGACCGGATTGCGAATCTGGTGGCGCGGATCAAGCTTCCGCAATGATTCCACCATCGCCTGTCGCACAATCTGCGGATCGAACAATTGCCTTCTCTTTCCTTGCGTTATCATCTCGAAATCCTCCACGTCAGTGCGGTCATCGGCTCACCATCAGGATGTGTTCTATGATTGGTCCCAGGGCAAGTGCGGGCACGAAGGTGAGCGCGCCCACGAGCACGACGACTCCGATCAGCAGCACGACAAACAGCGGCGTGTAGGTCGACAGGGTTCCGGGCCCAGCCGGTACGAGTTTCTTCCTCGCCAGCGATCCGGCCAATGCCAACGTAGCAATCGCCAACCAAAATCGTGAGATCAGCATCGCGAGTCCCCCGGTCAAGTTATAGAAGGGTGTGTTGACACTCAATCCGCCGAACGCACTGCCGTTGTTATTCCCCATCGACGTGTACGCGTACAGTATTTCGCTGAAGCCATGCGCTCCAGGATTTAACACCGAAGACGTGCCAGCATTGGTGATGACCGCGAGCGCCGTCAGCCCAAGCACGATCATAGGCATGATCAGGATTAGCAACGAGGCCAGCTTCATTTCATAGGGCTCAATTTTCTTTCCGAGATACTCCGGCGTTCGCCCCACCATAAGCCCCGCCACGAAAACAGCGATGATGGCGAAGACGATCATGCCATAGAGACCCGAGCCGACCCCGCCGAACACCACCTCTCCAAATTGCATCAGGAAGAGCGGCACCAACCCTCCCAGGGGCATGTAGGAATCGTGCATCGAATTCACCGATCCGTTCGAGGCCGCCGTGGTGGTCGCGGCCCATAAGACGGAGTTGGCGATACCGAATCGCGTCTCTTTGCCTTCCATGTTCCCGCCTGATTGTCCTGCACTGGAGGCCTGATCGATCCCCAGTGAGGTAAAAGCCGGATTTCCGCTTTGCTCAGCCCACAGCCCCAACGGAATACAACAGAGCAGGAGAATCGTCATCGCCGCCAATAACGCCCAACCCTGGCGCGTATCTCCGACCATCATTCCAAACGTGTAACAGAGCGCCGCAGGGACAAGCAGGATTGCCAATACCTGCAGAAAATTGGACCAGGGCGTCGGGTTTTCGAACGGATGTGCGGAATTGACGTTGAAGAAACCTCCGCCGTTGGTCCCGAGTTGCTTGATCGCAATCTGAGAGGCTGCCGGTCCGACCGCAAGTACCTGTTCGACTGCCGTCGCAGGCTCTGTTTTCGGCTGGCCCTGTCCATCCAGCACCGGCTGCCCGCTCGCATCCGTCACGGGCTTGGCGTAACTGGCCGGCTGCAACAATGTGACGGTCTGGTACGACGCGAACGTCTGGACGACGCCTTGGGACACCAGAAGCAGGGACAAGAGCAGGGCCAGCGGCAGGAGAATGTAGAGTGTGCTGCGGACGAGGTCCGTCCAAAAATTGCCGATGGTCAGGGCGCTCCGTCGAGCCAAGCCCCTGATCAACACGACCAGGATCGCCATACCGGTTGCCGCGGACACAAAATTTTGCACGGTGATC
>JAGXAR010000209.1 GCA_018971525.1 Nitrospirota bacterium | reverse complement strand
ACCGGCGCCGGCACCCTATCCAAGCGACGTTCTGCTTCAGACTCCCACTCGATGGGCTCGCCGGTCCTTGGCCGGAGCAAGGTATCGTAGGTGACGACCCGTTCTCCTCTCGCCCGCATGTCTCGCTCGACCTCACCGCGCACCAGTTGAGCAAGATAGGGAGGCATACGATCCAAGCGGTGCAGCGCCTCATCCGTCCACATCATCCGATCGACGAGCCCGCCTGGCTGGCCGGCAGGGACATCAACTCCGACTTTCAGCCCGCACCCGCGACATTCCGTCCGAATGAACCACTGGGGCGTCCCATCATCGTACGCACGTTCTTCGATCCCCTCGGTATGCATCCAGCGACCACAGCCACAGGTCAGCATGGGCGTTCCCGGCTCTCAGCCATCAGCAATCGGCTATCAGCTCTGCTGCTCATCTAATCTTTCCCGGATAGAGGAGATAGAGCATCGTGTAAGTGGTGGTGCCGGTCACAAAGAGAACGCAGTACACGATCATCGTGAACAGCCCGAGTGCCCGATGGCGTCTCGCGCCGTTCGGCCAGATTCGTTGGATCGTCATCTCAACCGAAAACACAACGGCGATCAGAAACAACAAACCGAGATACACTTCGAATTTCCTCATGGAGAAGCCGGCGGTGGCCACACGAGAAAGAAACAACAGCATGACCAGTGCGGTGAGGGACCCAAAGATCAACCCGACCTTCCTCCAGGTCGTCAGCAGCAGCGTCTCCTTCAACGATCTGGCACCATCAATCACTTGTTGTGCGCGAAAGCCCAACACGATCATGTAGATCGCCATAACCAATCCAACAATGACGAGAATGATGTGCACAGTCAGAACGGGAATGAAGACATAATCGTAGAGTGCTTGCGACCCGCCAAAGCCTTCCTTCCCTTCAAAGGCCAACACGCCTAATTGGCGGAATAAATAGTAGCTTATGAAGAACGCCACCATGGCGATCATCCCACCCAGCATCATCCAATGATGGGCATCCGCCCGACGTTTCCGGGCCTGGATCCAGCCGATCACGAAAAGCCCCGTAAAGAACGTCGCCATGAGCTGGCTCATGTCCGCGCCGACCGTGGCGTGGGTTCCCAAAAACCCCGGCTGCTTCAGCCATTCAAGCATATTGCTCCTTCTCGCACGTCCATCACTCAGGCTTGACCAGACTTCGTACCCTGCACGACCGCAGTCGGTTCCAGTTCTGTCACGGTTGGGAATCCTGCTTCCTTCATCCATTGGATCGCATCTGTCGTCTTGTAGCAGCCGCCCCGTTCCGTGTTGACTAGAATATGGACCGCAAACGCGGTGGTCCAGGCCGGACCGGTTCCTGCCTCATTTAAGAATCGATCCTTAATGACCAACCGGCCGCCAGGTGCCAAATGAGCCCAGACCCTCTTCACCAATGCCGCGTTCGTCGAGAAATCCTGATAATGCAGGATGTCGGACATCAGGGCCACATCGTAGGGCCCGCCGAGTCCATCTTTATTAAAATCGCCAGGGAGCAGCGTAATCCTCGATTCCAAACCAGCTTCTTTCACCGTTCGTTCCGTGAGTCGGAGCGTCGCAGGCAAATCGAACACCGTTGCAGTCAGCTCCGGATAGGCCCGACAGAAGGCAATCGCGTTCGTCCCGGCTCCGCCTCCCAAATCCAGAAGGCGACTCGGCCCGCTCAGCTGGAGCCGCTTGGCAAAATCGGGCCCGCTCTGCTGCCCAATCCGATGGAGAACCGCCAAAACGTTGCTGCCCAATTCCGGGTCGGTCTCAAAGACGTGCCGGTCCACCGACCGCTGTCCCGTGCGAATCGTCTGCTCCAGTTTGCCCCAGTTATCCCATTCCGCGTCGTGAAGCAGGAGGAGATGCCCGATATATTGAGGAGAGTTGCGGACCAGATGGGTGGCCGCGGCCGTCGAATTCCCATAGGAATCCCCGTCCTTCTCCAACAGTCGCATCGCGACAAGGGCGTTCAACAGCAGTCCCAGCGTCTGCTCATGGACGCCGAGACGACCGGCCACGTCGTGGAGGATTTTCCGCTTCCCGTCCATGGCAGAAAACACATCCAGTCTGACGGCCGTGAGTAGGATTTTGGTCTCCCAGTAGTATCCAAGCTGGAAGATTTCTGCGAGCGAGAGTTCTCGTGACACACCACTCCCTCCAAGCAAATAGCTTTGAAACTCGGCATCTTACCTAGATC
>JAGXAR010000208.1 GCA_018971525.1 Nitrospirota bacterium | reverse complement strand
ACTATACGCAGGTACTCAACGTCACCTATCCAGTTCTACGCCGGTTTGTCGGTCCCCGGTATTTCGACATCCTCGCGCGAGGCTATCTCAAACGATACCCATCGAGGAGCGGCGATCTGTTTTTGTACGGGCGGCATCTCCCAGTGTTGCTGCTCGAATCACAGGTTCCCCGTCTGCTAGTCGAATTGGCGCGGTTGGAATGGGCGTGCCATGAAGTGTATCAGGCTTCCGACTCACCGCCGCTCGCCACCGATGAACTGGACGCCGTCACATCTGCAGATCCATCGCACGTGACGTTCCGCCTCAAGCCGACTGCGCGACTGCTGCGATTGTCACAGCCGGTCCATCGCGTGTGGCTGGCATTGCAACTGGACGCCCCGACAGATATCGCGGTCGACCTGCCACTGCCGGAAGAGGAAACGGGCATCCTTGTTACCAGAGCAGAAGGGAGGATCCAGGTCGCAGCTCTCGCCCACCTCGACTACCGGTTGCTCGAAGCCATGGCCGAGGGAAAGACCGTGGCCGAGATCGAGCAGATGGCGACAGAGACCGACCCCAGGTTCAATTTCACTCGGTTTATGGCTTCCATTATAGATTTGAACGTGCTCGCCGGAGTATCCGCAGGGTACCCTCATGACACGCGCCACTAGATTGCTGACGCGGGCGGTTATTGGTGCGGTTCCAGCCTACCGTCGGCTGATCTGGGGACTGGAGGCTTTACTCCCGTTGTTCGACCTGTCCGTCCGCCTATACCTTGCACATATCTTCTGGAAGGGCGGCATGGTCAAACTCTCCAGTTGGATGTCGACCGTGATGCTCTTCACCATGGTCTACGATGTGCCGCTGCTGCCGCCTGAGATAGCAGCGTATCTCTCGGTTGCCGTTGAAGTCGGGGGATCGTTTCTGCTGGCGATCGGTCTGGCAGGACGATGGGCGGCCCTCTCCCTCTTTGGCCTCAACATCGTCGCCGTGCTGTCGTATGGACAGCTGTCCGAGGCCGCTCTGCAAGAAGCCTTCTATTGGGGCATTTTGTTCTTGTATTTCGTTCTGCACGGACCGGGACTCCTCTCCGCCGACGCGCTGTTGCGCTATCTCACTCGACGCAAGCAACCAAAGCGGGATGCCGAGGAACATCTTGGCGAACAGACGATCCCTCACAGTGCCTAGGTTGGACCTAGACGTACGGAGGATTCGCCGCGGGAAGGAGGCTTCATGTCGTGGACAGCGCAAGATCGATGAACGTGGAACGTCAGCTGAACGATCTGGACCGCTGGAAATGAACAATACGGTGACTATCTCCTTCGGAATACCGTTCGACAGGTGCGGGATCGGCACATGCCGCAGAATCTCGTGCAGGAAACCTGGCTGGCGGCATTGCACGCCCGTGCCAGCACCTCGGACGACGAGGTGTGCGCATAGTGTTTGATTCTACGAAATATAGGTCTGTACTTTGCTTTTACTGACACATTCGTAACCGAGCCGGCTACTGAGTAACTTTCTTAAACACGATATCCCCATAGTAGGCTTCCGCCGACTCGCCGGTATTGTCGGTGTCGGTCATGATGGCGATGCCGGAAATCATCGGCGGCTCTTCGCCGAAGGCCCGCTTGTAGTCCTCATAGACATTGCGTTGCTCAGTGATCCATGTGTTGAGCTTCCCCGAGCCGCTTTCGATCACAATCATGTGGACCCGATCGGTGTAGGGGTTCGGCACGGCAGTTCCCACCGGTGCACGGCTCTCCCAGATGTAGTTGATGGCGCCGAGCGGCGGATACCGGCCGTAGATCAGTCTGGCGGCTTCGTACTTCGCCTTGCCGAAGAGACCGACTTTCGCACTGTCGTATTGAAACGTGACGTAGAGACGCGCGGGATAATCGTCCCCTTCTTTCCTGGTCACATCGCCGGCCTTCAATACGTTGGCCACTTTCCATCGCCATTGGATGATAGGGTACTCCTTCGGATCGAACAGAATTTCTTTCGTGTATCCCGAAGAGGAGGCCCGACTAGCAGCTTTGACAACCACGTGGTCCCCATCGCGCACCAAGTCGTAGTTCGTGTGCTGCGGAATCTTTGGAAACGTCAGCGGCTTCCAGCCGTCCGGCCAGGGTCCACTCGGAGCAGCTGTAGAAAAGGGGCCGACCTCTACGGCGGTGGGGGATCGGGCTTGTAGCCGGTTCGGGTCACCGAGAATCATTCCCACCAATACGAAAGACGCG
>JAGXAR010000101.1 GCA_018971525.1 Nitrospirota bacterium | reverse complement strand
ACCCTGCTCCGTCGAAAGAAGCAGTCAGGGTTTCGGAAAGATCATGAGAAACTGTTACGCCTGCACGGTCTGTTTGGAACAGCAAGCCGAAGCCGCTCGGCACGATATTCCGAGACGCTGAGACTTGTACTGTCGCACGCTCGAACTTCTTGGTGAGATTGGCTCCAAACAACCAGACAGTGCTCTGAGCCTTGATGTTGTCGCTGACTGTCTGGGTAGTTGAACTCACAAAACTGGGTCCACCATACGCCTTTCCCGTCAGAGTTTCCGTGAAGGCATGGGTCAGGCTGAGGTTGACTCCAGGATAGCTAGCGCGGAATGGCGAAAGCGCGTTGGTCGTATGAAAATTAACGTACGAGCCAGATAATTCGATTTTGTCCTGTTCGGTCATTTGATAGAGCAACCCGCCGGAGCCACCAAGAAGCTGATAGTCCACCAAGCCAAGGTGCAGGCCATTTTCATAGGTGGTGTCAGAAAACTGAAAAGACGATTGAAACGAAAGCTTTTCCGTCAAACTCCGAGTCCATGTCGGAGTCGCGTTCCACTGGTTCCGCTGGGTAAATCGCAAGACGAGTCCGGTCGTCCGAAGTTCAGACATCAAGGTATTGTCGCGGGTAAATCCGCCAGTAAAGCCAAGCAGATCCGTCTCGGTCTTATAGCTCAATGTCAACGGAAGAAAGATATTGGTAAATTGATTCTGCACTCCTCCATAGTATGACACGAAATCGGCAGCGACCCGGCCACTCACCTCCAGGCGCTCTGTTTTCCCTGCAAACTCGGCCGCCGGCGAGGCCCAATAGCCATAGCTCGCATCGTGCGGCAGCGAAGTCAAAATCAAGTTACTGTTGTACACGCCCTTGACTCCAATCGACGGCAAGAGCGACCACTCAGCCGCCTCGCTTTGGCACACCATGCCAGATCCTATAAGGGAGATCCAAAGAAGGACCTGTCCAATGCCGCACCACCTGCGAGATCGACCACAGCGTCCAACCTCATGCCTCGATCGCATTCGTGCCACAGCCGTTAGGGCACCATAACGACATCGCCGCGCTGCAAGAGAATATTCTGCTCCAGATCCTTCCCCTTACGCGCATCGCCATAGCGAAATGGAAACACCTGTTGCTGCCCTTTGACCCGCCGGATAACCTTAATGTCGTTTTCTGCGGCAAAGGGGGTCAAGCCTCCGGCCAAACTCAAGGCCTGGAGCACATCGGTATAGTGGCCGACCAAGTACTCTCCTGGCTTGGTGACGCGTCCGACGACATAGACCTTGTAGCTCAGCACCTTCATGACCGCCACTGACACATTCGGATTCGGAATGTATTTCGTCAGCCGTTTCACAAGATCGGCACGAATGTCCTCAACCGTTCGATCTTCGGCCTGAATATCGCCGACAAGAGGGAATGAAAATATCCCGTCCGGACGCACCACAACCTCCCTGGTGAGATGCTCATCCTTCCATACGGAAATAAGAATGACATCTTCAGCCCCAAGACGATAGCCTGGATCGACCTCTGGCGCCATTGGAGGGGCTCCCAGGGCAACTGAATCGTGAGGCAGCGCGCAACCCACCAGTACTGCGAAAAACAGAGTCAGCATTCCCATGCTGCGAAAGCTATCAATGTTGTAACTAGTCATAACGTCTTTCTTACCCCCTCATCTGAGCGAGCACTTGCTCCGCTTCTTGACGGCCCGGAAACGCCTCAGCAGTCTTCAGAGCCTTCGAAAGGTAGGCCCGGGCCTCAACGGTTTTTCCAGACTGATAGTAGGCCATCCCGAGATGATAGTTCAGCGTGGGGACTTCTGGTAATTTGGCGACCGCATCCTTCATGAGACGAAACGCCTCTTCCTGTTGCCCCATTTTGAAGCGAACCCATCCCAGCGTATCCAAGAACAGCGGATGCGGCGCATCTTTCTCGAAATCACGGCTGAGGGCAAACGCTTTCTGCAAATTCTGAGGATCGCCTTTGTAATCGACGAGCAAGACGGCAAGGTTGTTCGCAGCCAGCACATTGCGAGGATTCAATCGCAACGCTCCATCATACGCGGTGATGGCATGATCGATCTGGCCTTGAGCGGAATGGGCCGATGCCAGGAGCATGTGCAACTCCCCGCTGTCCGGGTTGGCGTTTAGACCGGCTTGAATCACCTGAACCGCCTGGTCCGGCTGTTTCTGCGCCAGCCACAACCCTCCCCAATCGAGCCACGGCGTGATCCATTTGGGGTTCAGGCGGGAAGCCTCTCGAAACTGGGCGTCAGCTTCCTGGGGATGGCTGGTGAGGACCAGCACCTCGCCTAGAAGCCCATGGCCAAACAGATGATCCGGTTGTGCGGCGAGCACCGCAACGAGGCGAGTCCACGCGCGATCGGCATGGCCCAGTGCAACATCCAGTTTCACCAAAGACAGCAGCGGCTCTGGATCGTTCGGCGCGAGAACCGTCGCACGCTCATAAGCCGCGCTGGCCTTGTCGAGTTGGCCTTGCGCCTGACGCAGCCGTCCTTCCGCCATGACGGCGACGACACTGTCTTTTGAGACGGCACGAAGGCGATTCAACGTGCGTTCTGCTTCAACCCAGTTTCTTGTCACGAGATCGAGATTAAACAGCATCTCAAGGGCGGCCAGGTCATCAGGCCGTTGCTTCAAGAGATCGTCCAGTCGAGCGCGGGCCTCCTGGTGACGACCACTTTGGCTTTCCAGCGCCGCAAGCGACCGCCTGGCATCGACCTGACCGGGATAAAGCGCCACCGCGCGCTCGAAGCTTTCCTTCGCTAGATTGCTCTCCCCGGTCATGAGATAGGCCTGGCCGAGCAGGAAATGCACCGTCGCCAACTCTGGCTGATCATGCAACACGGTTCGAAACGCCTGTACCGCATCTTTCCCGTTCCTCCTGGATAGGGCCATCCGACCCGAGAGGATCAGCCCATCTGACGAACGGGGATTCTCCTTCAAGACCTCTTGCACCTGCCGTTCTGCCTCCGCCTGTTTGCCTGAGACAAGATCCATCTCCGCCAGTTTGACCTTGGCTTCGAGGCCGGCCGGCTTCTCCTTGTAGCCCTTGACCAGTGAGGCATATTGCTCACGTGCTTTTGTATCCTCTCCGCTGGTTTGATAAAGCGTCGCCAGGCCGAATTGGATCATCGTCGAATGAGGCAGTTGGGTCGCAGCCTCCAGGAGTGCCTGCTCGGCAGCAGGATGGTTCTTCCTGGTAGTAAGGAAATCAGCCAACAGGAGACGGCGTTCCTCACTGTTGGGTTCGAGAACGATAGCATCGCGCAAGACGGCCTCCGCCTTCTCAGGTGCACCCTGCGTATTGAAGAGCCGGGCCAGCCTCAGCCGGTGATCGAACAGCGTGGGCTCTGCTTCGATCATGCGGCGAGCCACCGTTTCTGCACCGGCCATATCGTTCGCCTGAAGCAGGATCGTAGTCAGATTGTTCAGGAGATCCATGTCTCTCGGGTGAGCCTCCAGCGCCAGCCGCAACGTGGCCTCCGCATCGCCATAGCGCTGCTGTTGGCCGTAGAGCGTGGCCAGCAAGATCGCCACGTCTGGCTCGGTCGGAAATTGCGACCGCAGAGCCTCGGCTTTGATCATCGCGTCAGGCCGTTTCCCCTCAACAGCCAACACCGCAATCTTGAGGGCGTTCGCTTGAGGATGTTGCGGATCTTTCGCCAGCACCTTGTCTGCCGTTGAGACCACTTGCTCGGTCAGACGGGCTTCGAGGTAATACTTCGCCAGCGTGATCAGCGCGCCGGTATGATCAGGAACGAGTTGTACGACCTCCTGATACAACGAGACGGCGTTTCGCCAGTTTTTTTCCTTCTCCTCGACTTGCGCAAACAGATAATAGGCATCGGCATCTTTGGGATCTATTTTGAGGACATTGCGAAGGGCCACCCGGGCTTTTGGATAGTTGCCGGCTTCAATGTATTGTTGCCCCCGCGCACGATACTTGGCCTTCCGCTCCTCCGGCCCTCCGCAGGCCACAAGCGCGACCGCCATAACCACTATGATGGTGTTCCTGTATTTCATTTTGTTACCTGCGTCTTTCCTTTAGAATCAGCTTTCAGCTGTCAGCAATCAACCTCTAACCTCATGCCTTCAACCTTTTTCTACCTACAACCTCTACCTTCCAACCTCAAGCCATCTCTCAAAGCCACATCCGAACTCCCAACCCGAACAAGATCCACAACGACACCAGCCCAAGTTGTTTCACGCGATCCGAGAAAGCGTTCAACAGCAGCTCGAACGAAAAGAACAACACGATCAGCTTGGCAGCAAAGAGACCGAACCCCGCGAGGTCCGCGTGCAATTCAGGAAGGAACGGGAAGATAATGGCCAGACATACCATCAGATAATCCAGCGGCGTCGTCTGAAACCGACTCTGGCTGTCGAATCGCATGCTAAGCAAAACCATCACGGCTATCGCGCCAAATAAGACGAGGTAGGTCATTCGGATCGGAGGAACTGCCTGCATCCATGAGGCATCACTGACATAAAACAAGAACGTACTGCCCATGTAGAGCCCTCCCCGCACAAAATACGGAGCGAGTCGGGGAAGAAACAAGAGACCAATCAAGACAATGGCGAAAACCGCGGTCGAAAGGTAACCCACATCCTGGGGAACCTGCCCAGGGAAAAAAAGCGTGGCAATGAGAAACAGAGGGACCACCGCGGCCAAGAATCGAATCGGCAGATTGCGCAACCAAGGACCACTGAGGACATCCGGAAACCGCCGGCCCGAACGAATGCGCGCACTCTGCGAAGCCGGGTTGAGAATCAGTCCATGGCCTGCAGCCATAAATACGCTCAGAACGGCGCCGGCGATGACGAAATAGAGCGGCACAATCAGGGTATCCGACTGCCATCGAAGCAGGTAGGCCAACCCGACCATCCCTGCCTGAATAGCGTAAATTGCCATAACGGCCTCATAGTGGGATAAGCCGGCCGCCATCAGCTTGTGGTGAATATGTTTGCGATCGCCAACAAAGGGGGAACGTCCTTCGGCCAGTCGTTGTGCGGACACACCAAGTGTGTCCAGGAATGGTAACCCTAAGAGAAAGAGTGCCAAGCTGGAGCTGAACGGCCCTCTGTTTGAATCGGTCAGGAGGATGGCCAGCACACCCATGATAAAGCCGAGCAACTGACTGCCACCGTCTCCCATGAAAATCCGGGCCGGATAGGTGTTGTAGCGCAGGAACCCCAACACGCCCCCTAGGAAGGGGACAGTCAGCAAAAGGACCGTCGAATCGTTGGAGAGGTATGCCAGATAAGCAATCCCGCAAAGAGTCAGGAAGGAAAGCCCACCGGCAAGTCCATCCAGGCCGTCCGTCAGATTCACCGCATTCGAAACAGCCACAAGGAAGAACACAGTGACGGGAATTCCGATCCACATCGGCAGATCAGCATCGAGCAGGAATGGGATGCTTTCGAATCGGATCCCTCCAATAATAACGACCGCAAGAGCCGCCACCAACTGCCCCAGTAACTTGATCCGGTAGCCGAGATTCGCACGATCGTCCCACACGCCGAATCCCAGGATAATCAATCCGCCAAGGAGGACCGACAACGTGGTGTTGTCTTTGGGGCCCCACCACAGAATGCTGGCAAAAGCTCCAAGCGCAAACGCAATGCCACCAACACTTGGGACAGGTTGCTGATGGACTTTGCGTTCCCCTGGTTGGTCCATGATCTGGAGCCGACCAGCCAAAAGACGCAGTGGCGGAATCAACGCCATGCAAATGAGCAGCGATGTCATGAAACTTAAAAACAGAATGTTATTCATCGCTATGCTCGTGTCTCACTCAAATCCCTATTGCTTTCATTAGCCACACCGCTCCCATAAGGTCTCTATCCTGCGCCTGTCTATGCACTCGCCGTTTGAGGTGCGAGGTTGGAGGGTTGAGAGGCCAAGAAGGTTTGAGACGAGAGGCCTGAGGAGGCTTGAGGTGTGAGGCCTGAGACCTGAGACCGATCGGAATTCAGGAGCCTCCCCAGTCGTGCCTCCATCCTCACACCTTCCCCGCTCCAACCTGTGCCCTCCACCCTCTAGCCTCAATCCTCCAACCTCTAACTTCCCCTAGCCTCCCCGGGATCAGTCCGGCACGTAGCGAGGCAACTCAGGTTCGATCGTCGCAACGAACCGGAGCAGCCGCTGATCGACCATGTCTTCTGTTTCGCCCGGGCCAACGAGCGAGGCGACTCGAACAAGTGCCCCATCGGTTCGTCCCCGCGACAAGGCATCCCAGAACAAAAATAATTTGACGAGGTATTCATTGCTGAGAATCCGATCACGCTGCTTAAACCAGTACAAGACGATTTGTTTCTGGCTGTCCTTCTGGATCAACGCCCGATTCACATGCAGGGACTGAACCACCCCGGAGCTAGCCGGCAAGTCGATAGGCTTCAAGGAGGAAATTTCCCATCCACCGCCGGGGAGGCAACTTTGAGGAGAGTGGGCCGATTGCCCCTTCCTCTGTGACCCATAGTAGGCGGCATACAGATTGACCGGTTGCCCGTCGCCGAATCGAAAATCTGCCAACACATAGTCGTCGAAACGAAGCGCGTCGATGTACTGCTTCTCTAACGAGAAGGAGTTGCCATGCCACCCATTGAGTTGCATCGGAAAATCAACAAACATGGCTCGGGGCGGCGGAACCTCTTTGCGCTCGACCACGAGTGTAGAGGCGAAAGCGACGGGAATGAGGAGAGCCACACTGCAGAGATAGGCGGGGCCGGGGAATAGGTTGCGAGAAGTTGGAGGTTGGAGGTTGGAGGGGTGAAGACGGCTTGAGGCTGGAGGCATGAGGATTGAGGTTGGAAGAAGTTGGAGGTTGGTGGTGCTGACCGATGTAGTCGCCTCAGACCTCGGACCTCTAACCTCTAGCTTCGTGTAGCCTTGGAGGTTGGAGGCGTGAAGAGAGGCTAAGGCTGAGGCTGAGGTCGAGCGAGAAAGAGAGGCGGAGGCTGAGGCTAAAGTTGAGGGAGATCGGTCGGTCCAGGTGAATCGATCTAGAAAAGACGATCGATCCTCTTTTGTCCCGATCCTCGCCAACACCCACATCTCCAGAATCAGCAGACCCAAGCTCGCCATAAAGAGTACCCAGCCTTCGAACAGATGGTAAAACCCTTCGGCGGCATCCTGCCCATACCATTCGACCAGCACTCCGATCATCCCGATGCGAAAACCGTTCACGAGAACGGAGATCGGAATAGACGAGAGGACGAGCACCACTCGCTTCCACATCCGATCCTTGAAGAGATAGGCGCAGAGGAGCGCAAGAGCGGTGAGCGGAAGCAAATACCGAATGCCGCTGCAGGCTTCGACTACTTGAAGTTGGACCGGCCCCAGATCGATCACATTGCCGTCACGAAAGGCCGTTACGCCAACAAGCTGCAAACATCCCACTCCGAGAGTCGAGGACCACAATTGAAGTTGACTCGACACACTCGCATACAGGAAAGCCGGCAATGGGATGCTGGTCAACAGATAGGAAAGAGGAAACGCGATGGCTCTTGCCCCACGGACCCCGATCAATGCAATGACTAGCCCCACAATGACCATCCAGAGAGAAATATGCTGCAGGACATACAACGTGGCAAGCTCACCGATCCAAAAGAGGACGAGTCCCGCTGATATTACAGCAAGGCCCCACCACGAGTTCTCAGTGCCGGCTTCAGCGATGCGGTACCGTGCCTGCCAGATCAAGAACAGACTGATCAGAGGGACAAATATCCCATGGCTATAATCTTCGCCGCCGATCCAGTAGCCGAACAGAAAGACAAGGCTGTCGGCATACAGGTACCCCAGTGAGACTGTGGCCAATAGTGCGCTGAAGCCTAGAAAAAGCTTGCTACCCATAAAGAAATGCTCAAATGTAAGGATCAGGAGCAGGACACTGACACGAAAGAAACCTGAGTTCTGCGAGGAGACACTGATAAATGACACAGCCAGCGTCAAGGCGCTGGCTGTGTCGTGGAGACTCTTTCGAGCTACCTATGCAAGGCCAGTTTTCTGCCGCCGCCAATTCCCCGCCCCGAGCCCGGCTAACGCCACAAGCCCCGTACCGAACAGAATCACCGCAGCCGGCAGAGGCACTGACGTCAGCGTCAGTGAGGTTAAGGAACCAAGAATAGTCGGGTTCCCTGCCCCACTAAAGGTCAGGCGCCAATGGTTCGACATAAAGGAAGAAAGACTCGGTGGGAACGCCGGCGACGCATCGCCGTCAAAGTTAAAGCTCACAGGAGTAACTCCAATCACTGGCACTGGAGAACCTGTAAGAGGCGCCCCTATGGCATACCGATCGAAGGAGGCAAAGTGATGAATCTGAATAGAGTTATCAGTAGCTCCCAGCGTGGCATTAATCATCGGCCCCAGCGAGAGGGTCAGGTTCTTAATCGCATTATTGTATTGGCTGATGGGCCCACTCGAGTTGGTGTCAGGGGTGCTTGAGTCTACGGTTATCGAGCCGAACAGCGTCTGACCGTTGTTGAAAGTGGGGAACAACGACGAATTGACATCGCTCACCGCTCCGGTAAAGGAAAACTGCAGAATGTCAGCCGAGGCAGGAGCATTGGGAAGAAAGCAGGCAATCATGCCCAGGAAAATCAGCCCAAGCCCAATGCGTACATTAAGAAATTGCTTCATAAGATGCCTCCTAATTTTCTTCTCGTGGTTCACTGACAACATATGCCATCTCTTTCATTCACCCACCAAATAGCAACTACGCGGGGATGTGCTGAGCCCACCGTCCTCATCGCATCCTAGGAAAAAGGGCCCGAAGACGGCGTGCTGTTCAGTGGACTTCAGCAGAACGCAGGGGGGGGATCAGTCTGCGATGGGCTTGACATGTACCGCTGATGCTTATAGTCGCACATAACCGATCTCAATGCCAATTTAGATTCGGACCCGATGTCAATAGACAGGACTGTCTAAATAGAAAATCTGCAACGAGTAATAGCCGAAGGAAGTAGCTGAAGACCCCTACGCTACCGGCCATGGCAGGATGGAAACCAGCTCACTTCATGCAAATGATTTTAAGTCTATCAGGGTGACTGTAGCTAAGCAAGAAAAACTTTTGGTAGTCGAATCGAAAACGGTGGGCGCGAATGGAGGGGACCGGTTGGAGGCCGGCGGCAAAAAAGGGGCTGATCGGAGGTGCCGAAGTCAAACCTCTAACCTCCCGCCTCTAACCTGAACCTCAACCTCTCTTCCCGCCTCAGCCTCAACCTTCCAATGTCACCTATTGCTCTGGAAGACCAGCGGTCGTGTGATACTGCACGAGTGGCATCATTATCGTGCAGCTAACGTGGAGAACTGATGCGAGTGAAGGAGCCGGTCATCGGCTGTCAGAAGCGTCAATCCGTAGACAACGGCGGTCGCGGCGAGAAACCGATCGGCCGGATCTTGATGGGCAAGATCAATTCGTCGACTCATCAACGCGACGGCGAGCGTGACCGCGGCCTCTCGAAATGGGATCGTGTCTAGCAGGCATTGAATCCATCCGGCAGGATCGGGTCGTAGTTGAATACGTTTCTTCTCGGCCAACAGATGCACTTCCCACAGCGTGATGGACGACAGCCAGAGCTCGTTGCGCAGGTTTTCCAGCTCGGCTCTCACCCCGTCGAGAGATGATCCGGTTCAAGCACGCTCCAGAGAAGAACGTGGGTATCGACCAGGAGCTTCACGCGTGAAGGGCTTCCCATTCCTCAGGGTCGGAGGCGGGACTGATAATATCCTCAAGGATCTCACCGGAGCTAGAGAATGAGCCCAGCCACGACGGAGGCATGGATGGGGCAGGAAGCGGCATCACCTGCGCAATAGGCTCTCCTTTGCGGAAGACCAGAATAGGCTTTTTTGTTCGCTTGACTCGGGCAAGAATAGCCAAGCACGTAGCCTTGAACCGAGAAATCGAGACTTCTTCTATCTCAGAGTGTTTCCGTCCTTTACCCATGCTGACATCATACCATGGTCAGACCTCTAACTCTTCCTTCTCGCCCCTCAACCCTCTAGCTCCCAGCCTCATGTTCAGCAGAAAGCACGAGGCGTGAGGTGTGAGTCGAGAGGCGAGCGGAAGGTTCAGGTCGAGGTTTAGGCTGAGGGGCAGAACGTTTGAGGTTGGAGGGGTGAGGTTTGAGGTCAAGATTAAGGTCGGAAGAAATGAGTTAGGCTTCCCTCAAACTATCCGCTCAACTGTGTGATTCGTAGACATCCTTTCACTTTGCTCCGGTCGGGTGTCGCGCTTGTGGGTATCGCCGGAGGGCCAAGTCTGTCTGATAGTGAGCGACCTGGAATCGCTCCCTACCAGGGTCGTACCTGGCTTCAACTTCATCCCAAAACGGCGTGTCCTCGCTCTTCGCGTGTAACATCTCGATGGGTGTCTGGCCGTTCAGCGATCCGTGAGGCCGATCCCAGTTGTAGTAGTGTTGCCACTCGGCCAACCGCAATTCCAGTTCAGGGCTGTTGGGATCAGCAACCGCCCAGAATTCCTCACGATCGGTCTTCTGGGAGCGCTCCACTGTGCCATTCAGGTGCGGTGAGGCGGGCTTGATGGGACGGAATTTGATGCAATGGTCCATCAGCCATTGTTGGACCGACACCGCGAAGAATTCCCGGCCTCGGTCGGTCTGGACCCGCTGCACAGGAAACGGCATCTCCTCCAGGACGCGCTCCAAGAACACCAGCGTACTTGCCGCCGTGCGTCGACGAAAGATCGCCAGCACTCGATAACGCGTACAATCGTCAACCGCGGTGTCCTGATAGCATCCCGGAGCAATCTTGCAGGTGTCGAGCTGGACGCGGTCCCCGGGAATGGGCCGGACGTACCGGTGGAGTGGCTTCCGCCGAGCCGGGCGCACCAGCGGAGGAACCTGACTGATGGCCAGGACTTTGTGAATCGAGTCCAACGAGAGCCTGAGATCATAATGGCGTCGAAGCTCATTCTGAATTCGTCGTGCCCCCAGCTTCCGTTCGACTCGCAAGTTGAGAATCAACAGGCGCTCCTTCTCGAACACACGCCGATTAGGTGACCGCATAGGGCGGCGACTGCGATTGAGGAGACCGGCCTCCCCCGCTTCATGAAATCGTCGCACCCACTTCCGGAGGGTGGGACGGGAGATCCCGCACCGTCGACACACCAGGCCTGCGTCGCCGGTTTGCTGATAGAGCTGTACCCAGAGACGTCGCCTGCGCATTTCGGAGTTCATTGCCCTAGTTTAGTTGAAACGATGTGTGCGAATCACACAGCTCAACCTTGACCTCAACCTCTCTTTGAACTCGGTCGTCAATAGTGGACGCCATCAGTTACAGCCTCATGCCGTCGGCTGCTGACGGAACCACTGTTGGATAAATGCCGCCGGGGAGAGATTCCCGAGCCTGGAATGCCGCCGCTGGCGGTTGTAGAACATCTCGATGTACTCG
>JAGXAR010000207.1 GCA_018971525.1 Nitrospirota bacterium | reverse complement strand
GAGTACATCGAGATGTTCTACAACCGCCAGCGGCGGCATTCCAGGCTCGGGAATCTCTCCCCGGCGGCATTTATCCAACAGTGGTTCCGTCAGCAGCCGACGGCATGAGGCTGTAACTGATGGCGTCCACTATTGACGACCGAGTTCACGGCGATCCCTAACGAGCAGAAGTACTGGTGCGAGTGTCTCTTCTCTTCGTCGCGTGGCTGGTCCCCCCTCTCGTGACCTAGATCACTTGTATGCCACAAGTCAATGCAAACATGTCCCAACGCCGCTTCAAGAATGACAGGGCCGTCGCTCGATTGAGGCCAGCTATCCCTTACTGTCCTAAACTGCCCTAAACTGCCCCCAACTGCCTAATTCCCTTCTTCTCCTCTTTGCCCTACGCTCGTGATCATGTCGAGTGGATGCAGGTCTGAGCACCTGTGCGCGATGAAATGATCTCTAAAGCGCACCAAAGCGTGCATAAGCAGCCATAAGCAGTCTCCTGCCTAATTCCCAGGATCGGATCTCTGGCGTAGGGTATGACAAGACGTTGAACCAAGGAGCTCGCATGAAGACAAAGAATCTTTCGATCAAGGAACTCGCAGCCATCATTGGCGTGAGCACGGATACCATTCGGCGAGCGGTTCGCAAGGGTGAGATTCCGGCGACCAGGGTCAAGACCGCGTTACGGTTTGATCTACCCAAAGTCCTCACGTGTATGCAGCGGAACGCAGAGGCCACGTTTGGGGCACGCTCAGCCAGCGCGCCGGCCGGCAGTGCCGGCCGCGCGCAGGCCGACCCGCCCCCGTCTGGTAATACGGGGGCTCGTATCGCAACAAGTAAGGAGGGCTTAGCATGGACAATCGTATCTTTACAGTAATTCTTGACTGGCTCGCATTCACGGTACCGCAGGCGACGGTCGATGAGATCGGCGAGCTCCTCGACGGCGAATGGTTCGAGACCGCGACGGGCTTCCGTGGGTATCCCACCTGCTGGCTGACCAACCAAGGCCGACACGGCGTCGGCAAACTCGGGACGGGTGCCCCTCGCAGTCCCAAAGAAGTCCATGTCGATCTCTCGGCGGGTATTGTCTCGGCCTGGGAGGAATCAAAAATCCGGAGTGTGCTTGCCTGGGTGTTTAGGCGCGGGGGGCATATTACCCGGATGGATGTGGCCCTCGATGATCGGGCAGGGGTGGTCTCCATCGCACAGGTCAAACAAGCCGTGGACGCAGGCCAGGCCGTCACGAGGTCACAGAAGTTCCAGGTCCTTGCCGGGTCCTCGTTGCGGGACGGCGCCTCCACCGGCGACACCCTGTATTTCGGCAGTCGCGAGAGTCAAACGATGTTGCGCGTCTATGACAAACGCCTGGAACTCGAACAGAAAGGTCGAGCCGAGGCGAAAGACTATGGCGTCCGGTGGGAACTCGAACTGAAGCAAGATCGCGCCCAAGCCTGTGCCAAAGCCTTGCTCACGCTGCCCCCGGAGGATTGGCGAGAATTCCTCGTGGGCGTCCTCCGTTCGTACGTGGATTTCCGGGAGACGAGCCGAGACGCGGAACCCTGGGAAAAGTACCGGGCCTCGCTCCTCCCATGGTGGGAATCCTTGACCGAAGGATTCAAACGGTGCCGGCTGGTCGTGGAGAAGGTCCAGCAGACCCTCGATGAGGTCTGTCAGTGGCTGGGCCAGTCGATCAGTGCGATGCTGGCGCTCGCCTACTTTCACCGGGGGGAACAATTTCTCCAACAGTTGATTTACACGGGCTCGAAGAAATGGAAAGCCCGGCACAGGGCCATGCTGCATGAGGAACGGAGCCAGCGGCCCTATGTCCTGCGTCACGCGTAGACCCCGAGCCCGTTTATGGGCTCATGAGGGCCTAAGTCCTTAGGCACTGGGCCAGCCTTGATCGGCGAAGCTGTAGGAGCGCGCTTCGGTGAGGATGAGATGGTCCAGCAAGCTGATGCCGAGCAGGTCGGCGCCTTGCCGGAGCCGGCTGGTGAGCACGCGGTCCTCCTGGCTGGGGGTGGGATCGCCGGACGGGTGATTGTGCGCACAGATCCAGGCCGCGGCGTTCATGAGGATCAGTGGTTTGAAGACCTCGCGCGGATGGACGATCGACATCGTGAGGGAGCCCATCGACACCACATTGACCCCGATGATGCAATGCTTCGCATCCAGTCCGCAGACCAGGAAGTGCTCGCGGTCGACGTCTGCAAACAAGGGCCGGAGGAGATCCGCCGCGCC
>JAGXAR010000100.1 GCA_018971525.1 Nitrospirota bacterium | reverse complement strand
GAAAGCCGCACCACCGACGAACAGCTTCAGAAAGTGCTGGTCATGGGGAAGGAATCCAAACGGCGCGTGCACGTCAGCGTGCGCGAACGGCCTGGCATGTCGCCGCATCTCATCCCCCATCTCGTCTCGAATACGGCGTTCTTCCAGCTCCGTGATCTCGGACTCGCGCTTCCTCCCTACCGCGAACATGTCACGGAATGTCATCTCGCGGGGGAGCTCGCCCAGAATTACGAACAACTGAAATCCGCCGCACGCATGCTGATCCCGCTTGGGCGCAGAACGCGCGATGGTCATCTGGTCAGCAGCGTGATTCAAGCGCTCCTCGCCTATCCAGACCGAGCCTGGCAGGGCGAATCGATCACCGACAATACGGGCGTGGTCCGTTTCACACTCGATCCGCTCGACGAAGGCACGTTGCTCCCGAAAGAGCAGGACTTGATCGAACTTGTGAAGCAGGAACGCGCCGGCGGGCGACGGGTCCTGGTGTATTGCACGCACACGCAAACGCGAGACATCACGAAGCGGCTCGAGCAGATTTTGCAAGGTGCCGGGCTCCGGAGTGCCATTTTACCGGCCACGACCGCGCCCGAACGCCGCATGCAATGGATCGATGATCGCACCGCACAAGGGCTCGACGTCCTGATCACGAATCCGCGGCTGGTTTCGACTGGACTCGATCTCGTCGACTATCCAACCCTGGCCTGGTTTGAGGTGGATTACAGCACTTATCTCGTTCGACAGGCCTCACGACGCTCCTGGCGTCCGTTTCTCCAGAAACGCCCTGTGCATGTACAGTTCCTCCTGTACAAACAGACCGTACAGGAACATGCGTGGGCACTCGTTGCCGCGGGAATTAAATCCGCCCTCCAAACAGAGGGCGATCTCACCGCAGAGGGACTCTCTCACTACCAACAGCCAGACGATATTATGACCCAGCTGGTTCAACAGGTGTTGGATCAGAACGCGTCAGTCCTCAGTGCTGAGACGATGTTCGCCGAATTAGCGGCGCTCTACGAGCAGGATCGACCGACGGAACCGGAAGAAGCAGCACCCGAGCTGCTCTACCCGCCCACACCGCCGGAGCTGCCGATTCTCGTTGCGCCCACACGATCCTCAAAGCGCGACACCAACAACCAACTCTCACTCTTTGCGGCGTGAGCCATGATGACGACGTCTCCACTTATGTATCTACAGACTGAGGGCTACGAAGCGATCGTGGAAGCGTATGCCCTTCATCCGACATCGCGCGAGGTCTGTCTTCTCTCAATCAGTGGACAACCGGATGCGATCAAAGCCCTCCGCGCCTGTCTGAGCATTGGCATTGCAGTCACCCTCACGCCTCGCCAACGGCCGCAGTGGCCCAAAGAGGCCGAGACGTTTTTTACAGTCATCCAGAAACGCATGCCCTCAGGCGCCCAGGCCGTGCTCTGGTTGCCACAACATGGGACGACCGTTGGCGTCCAACACGATACGCGAGCGTTCGTCATCGATCGCCGGCCGAATCTCGCGACGATGCCACCGAGTTTTGTCCATATCTTAGACCGCGTCCTGCCTTGTCCTATTCTGCCACTCTGGGGGCCGCAGTTGTGGGAGGCGGCCGTTGCTCACCAATGGATACGGCCACTCGACACCTATAATTGTTCAGCCTGGGAATTTACGCCGAAGACAGACGAGGTCATCGCCTGGATTCACCATCACTTGAAGAATCACACGCTACCGATTCCAGCCGAAACCCCCACGAACGTCGCCTAACACACACCATGGGGATCACTCAGGCCAGTACCCGCAATTGTCGTCTGCGAGTGGCCATAATTTTTAAAAAGTGCCGGAATTTTTTAGACATCTGCGCAGCAGCCGTGAAAGGCTCTCATGCACCTTGTAGGCCGTGCCAAATCGGGATTTTTTGCGACTCCACCCTCCGTCATCGCACTTCTTCCCTCAGTCATTACTAATCCCCTGGGCCGTCCTGGCCGACTCTTAGATCCGTGCGCAGGGCAAGGCATCGCGGCGAGCTACTTGAGCGCACAGCTCAAATTAGATCCATACCTCATCGAGCTCGATCGTCAACGTGCCGCGCAATGCCAGAGTCGCGTCGGCAGAGTTCTCCGCTCCGATGCCGTCGAATGCAAAGTCCAGCGGGAGGCCTTCTCACTGCTTTTTCTTAATCCGCCCTATGACTCTGGCGGCCAGGGCCAACGGACCGAGTTCACATGGCTCAAACGCTGGACACCCATGCTTCAGCCTGAGGGCCTGCTGGTCTACATCATTCCTGAACGCCAATACACCGAAACGGTCTTGGAATATCTCAGCACCTACTACCGCGACGTGTCGCTGTATCGCTTTCCCGCTGCCGATTATGAGGCGTTCGAGCAGACCATCTTCATTGGGAAACGGGTTCGCACCCCGAATCCCTCACAAACCGTCCGCAACCGGTTGTGGTCCGCGCTTCGCCGACATGATCTTCCGGAACTTGGCAGTCTGACGTCTCCTATCGCGTATGAAATCCCTGACCTCAGCTATCGGGGAGAGATCGAATTTCGCAGTACATGGCTCGATCCGGAAGAGATGTACGCCGAAGCGCACGAGCGCGGACTGTGGCAGGATCCTCACGTCCAAGACCTGCTCACCTTTCATCACCTCAAACCGGTCCGCCCCCTGCTCCCACTCCGCAAAGGCCACCTGACGCGCATGATCACGGCAGGCCTTTACAACAACACCACCCTCAGGCAAGGCGGCCGGCACTGGATCATCAAGGGCCGGGCTCGGAAAGTGACGAAAGAACTCTCGCCCATCGTCGATATCATTCACACGAAAGACGGACCGGAAGAGCGGACGCAATACCGGACAATCGAATCCTATGTCCCTGAGATCCGTTCGTGGGATCTTACGGAAGGCCCGACGTTCGGAAACTATGTGGTGGTCGAATGCTAAGGAGACGCGATGAAGATCGAACTTGACCGGACTACGCTCACGAAAACGCTCAAGCTAATGCACAGCGTGTTAGACCGCAATCCCAAGATGGCCGTCCTCAAATACCTTCTCGTCACGGCCACACCGACCGGACTCACACTGGCCGCAACGGATTTAGAGCTGGGGCTCCAGCGCACGCTCGACGTTACGGTGGGAGTCAGCGAATCCCTGCTTATGCCCTCGGATCCGCTCGTGGATTTTCTCCGCGAACTCACGACTGAGACGATTCAGTTGACCACAGACAGCCAGCACGCCATCACCATCAGCGCCGGCAAGGCCAAAGCGAAGTTCAAAGGGCTCGACCCCAGGGAATACCCCGCCCTGCCCAGCCTCCCGGAGCCATGGCTGTGCTCGGTTCCTCCGGCGGATCTCGATCAGCTTCTCGCCGAAACGCTGCCAGCCGTGGGCGAAGCCGATGCACGGTACATCCTCAACGCCATCCGGCTCCAGTTCGGCGGAGACCCAGAGGCCTCCGTTGAAGCCGTCGGCACGGATGGACACCGTCTCGTGGTCACCAAGCGGAAGACAGGCACTTGGCTTACCAAAGACCATCGCCCACAGACCGTCCTCATGCCGAAGAAAGCGGGGAAGGTGCTGCGATCGCTCTTGGCAGATACCGAAGAAGAGCAGATTGCCTTCAGCGCCTCGTCGTCACTCGCGGCTTTCCGCCTCGGTCCCTATCGGATCACCAGCCGTCTGATGGAAGGCAATTACCCGCTCTATGAGAAGGTCATCCCCGCGAAGCCGGCGATCCGCTTTACCGTCCCAAAACTCGCCTTTGAAGACCCGCTTCGACGGGTCTCCGTGATCAGCGGCCGGGACGCGAAACCCATTACCCTCGCCATCGAAGAAAACCGGGTCGTCCTCAAAGCCGTCAATGTCGATCTCGGAGAAGCCACCGAGGCCATCGACACGCAGACCTTTACGAAAGAGCAGTTTCTGGCCGGCTTCAATACGCATTACTTACTGGATGCGCTGGAAACGATGCCGGGCGACGACTGCGAGGTCCATATGGATTCACCCACTGCGCCCTGTGTCCTAACCACGCCACAACAGGAACATTGGAGGCATGTGATCATGCCTGTCAGGGTGTAATCAGCAGAGTCCATTACGTGCGCAATTGATCACTGTCACGTGTGCGAACCTCCACATCTTGAGCGGTTCAATTGGATTCTGTCGGATAAATCGAGCGGAGGGAGCGGTCCAGTCCTTGCACCAGCGCACCGACGGAGAAACCGCAATGTCGCTCGACCGTAGTATCCTCGTAACGCAGCACACACGACGGACTGAATGGCCTAGCCACCTCGCCCTCAGATCACAGCCTATGCCGACAAGCAGTCAGTTCAAGAAAGGACAAGCCATCATCTGGCTCACGAAGCGATCGAAGTCGGGAGAGGTCCGTTTCAAAGTGCACGGGCGCGTGGTGAAACACACCTCGAAGCGCATCACGATCCGAGTACTACGAGGCGATGGAGTGGTCTGCCTGCGGTCGGTTGCCCCCAAATACCTTGTTCCTGATACCTAAGCGTACGGCTAAATCTCAGCACTCGTCAGGCCATACTTGATCGACGCCTTCACCAATCCGGCAGTCGTTTTTACGCCCAGGACTTTCTTACAATGTTCCTGATGGTCCCGAACCGTATGAATAGAGAGATCCAGTTCACCCGCGATTTGTTTATGACTAAACCCTTCACCAATCAGTTGCAGCACTTCGCGCTCTCGCGTGGACAGCACCGGCTCCCCAAGATAATTGCGTTTGCGCTGCTCCTCCTGCATCGCCTCACGAAATTCCTCTGCGCTCATCAGGATATTGAGATAGCTTTTGCCAGCTAACACCATGTTCAGCGCATGTCGAAACTCTTCCGCCTTAATGTTCTTCGTCACATAGGCATTGGCCCCTGTGGTAAACGCACGAGCGATCCACACGACATCTTCATACATCGTCTGAATAATCACTTTCACGTCCAAGGATATTTCCCGGAGCCGTGTTAACGCATCAATCCCATTGGCCTTCGGCATATGAATGTCCATGATGACCAGATCCACCGGCATCTGCTTATAGAACTGCACGAGCTCCCGGCCGTTGGATGCGTGTTGCACCACTTGGTGGCCAAACCCTTCAAGCATCCGTTGCTGGCCCACCATCATAAATGGGTGATCATCACAGAGTGCGACGGTCGCCATCTCCCACCATCCCTTCGCTTGTGGCACAGGGAATCCGGACCTCAATCTCCGTTCCCACGCCAGGCCGACTCTCGACACGGAGCTGTCCTCCAACATGCCGAATGCGCTCCGCCATGCTGCACAGCCCCAGTCCCGCCGTGCCGGGTTGATGGTGGACGTCAAATCCTCGACCCTCGTCGCGGACACGCAGTACGACCGTCGCATCCACGACGCTCAAATACAGCTGGGCCTCATCGACAGCGGCATGTTGTCGCACATTGTGAATCGCTTCTTCGGCTACTCGATACAGCGCTGCGGCAGCCATCGGCAGCAGCGGGTAGTGCACATCCTCAATCGTCCGGGCAATACGCAGCCCAGTTCGCCTGGTCACATCTTCCAGGAACTTCTGTAAGGCGGAGGAGAGGCCCACACGATCCAGCATCATTGGATGCAGATGGAGCGACAGCTCACGTGCTGAGGTGGTCGCCTCTTCCAGTTCGTCCGCCACGCGGCCAAGCGCCTTCATCATCTCTTCGCGTGTCATCGGGGCCACCTGAATCAGTGACCGCACACCAAATAAGATCGCCGCCAGCTGACTCACCACATGATCATGGAGCTCACCGGCGACGCGGCGTCGTTCATCTTCCTGTGCGGTCATCACCCGTTCAGCCAACGCCCGCAGCTGATCGCGTTGGTGGACAACCAGATCCGACTGGACATCGACCGTTTCCTCATACAACGTGAGCAATTCGTCGAGCGTCTGAATATGATTGAACCCCGGGCATCCCGACGTCGCTTGTTTGGCAATGATCCCGCTGACCGTGTTGAAACCCACGCGCACGGAGAGGGCGAGCAGTCGCAGCAGTTCCACCGATCGCGGCAGGATGGCTACTTTCGAGAATAAGATGACGAGAAAGTACAGACCCTGCCCATACCAGCCGCCAAAGCCCACGACCGATCGGACGCCAATCGGTTTGACGAACTCCTCCTGCGCAGGCACGTAGGGGCTCCCCAGGGCCACTGGAACATGGAACACATTGCAACCGGTCCCTGCCGACCCGATCGTCATCCCTTCGCCCAACCGTGGCTTGTCAATGGAGATCCCGACTTGTCGGAAGACTTCGGCAAACATGGGGAAGCGGGTCGCAAATCGATCTGCTTCAACCGGAATCGCTCGATAGCGGGAGGACCTGGAGGCATCATTCCATCCTTCGACAACACCGGCAGACCCCATCAGGGACAAACAGAGTGCAGCGGACGGTTCTGGCGTGCGGCGCTGGCCCACTTGCAGCCATGTTTTCACGTCGGACGCCACTTCAGTAAAGGGCTGCGCAACAAAGCACCGACTGAGCACCATTTCGGGATCGCCAGCGGGCGATGTCCGAAATGTCTCTTGAAAAGACTGCATGAGCTGTTGAGCAAATGACTCAATGGTTGAGGAGTGACTGGCGAGGTGACGAACCCGGGCGATGAGGCGTGCGACATCTACGAGCGACAGCGTCGTGAGCGACATCAGATGACTGCGGTCCGCTTCTCGACCGATGTGCTCCGTGATCGTTCGTTCCACGCCTCACCCTGTAGGACCTTTGCGGGCAAACGGAAGCGCAGTATAGCAAAGCACCTACGGCTTCCGCACCTGGGAAATCAGCCATTGGAGCCATCTTTCGCAGGGTATCACAGCATTTCGGATACCGAACAACCGTACATTTTTGTTACCCTGCATCTAACCGCACGACGCATCGACGCTTTTCCAAGAAATAGCTGTATTTCAGCCCGCCTCTACCGACACTTACCACTCAATGCCTAGTGGTCTCTACCACCCCATCCACTACACGAGGAGTATCCGATGACGACCACGACGCTCGATGACCCCCTCACGCCATCATGCGAGACCACGTCCGAGACCATCGCCGACTCGACAGACAGCGAGTCCGTGCCAGATACCACGAGTCCCTCCGACACATCGCCGGCAGATGTTGCCGCAGCAGCCTCTCCTGCACCCGAGCCCTCTTCCACCGCGACCGCATCGAACAATGATGAGGACGACGATGACGATGAGGAAGATCCGGTGTTAAGCCTTGAGCGCGATGCGACGGAGTTTGAAAAAGCGACGATCACGATGGTCCTCACCCTGTTGCCTCACAACGGACATGCCGACGGACGGCTCGTCGTGCTGGGCGTGAAAAGCCACAATCTGCCGCCGCTGACCGTCACGCGACGCTTGGCGCAACTCACGCCGCTCCCCAAAGAGCTGGAGCAGCTGCTCACCCAATGGCAACACCATTATCAAGAGGCCTTAGCCGCCCGCACGAACAAACGCGCTGCTGAGAAAGCGAAGGAGAAGGCGAAGGAAGAAGAACGCAAGCGCAAACAGGAAGAGGCGCGACGCAACGCGAGAACCAAAACCGCTGCTAAAACGCCGCCGACCCGGGCCAGCACACAATCAGCATCGCCGCCAGCGGCCCGACCGGCTGTGCCAGTAGCGCCGCCGGCAGACACTGTCCCACAATCCTCGCTCTTTTAACCTCCCACCAAAGGATGTCCGATGATCACTTTACAGATTGAGGGGCAGACCCTCGAACTTCCTGAAGACGTCGCCGTAAGCGATGATGCCATCCGGCGCGTGATCGCCCCGCTGTTTCCCCAGGCGGCCAATGCCACCATTCAACGCGTGACCGATGGCAACGGCATCACAACCATCAAGCTGACCAAACAGGCTGGCACGAAAGGCACCTATGCGACGATCCTCGATCGACTCAAGCGCAGTGAGCCACACGTCAACCCGGCGTTCACCCTCTATCAGCAATTGCACGCCGCATCGGATCCGCGCCGCTACAAGCCAGAAGATGTGTTGACCCTGCAACGGCGCGTCAAACGGGCCATCACGCAAGGCGAGGAGGAGCTCAAAGCCACTCATGACATCGTCCAACGTCTCCGCGCGGCCCCTGGCCATGCCACCAGCGTGCCGCCCGTCGGCTTCTGATCATCCGCGTCCGTCTCTCTCGCAAGCCGTTGAATACCTCAAGAAGCAGAAAGATCTCACGGTCGCCTCCGCCCTCGATGAGCTCAAAGCCCTCGACCGCTCTCTGGGCGTCACCACCGTGTATCAGCAGTGTTTCCCGCGCCATTACACGCGCCACCTGGGGCAATTGAAGATCGCGCAGCCCTGGAACATGGGCGAAAAAATCTTCGAATCCTTCACTGAACTCGTCAGTCGAAAGTATTTCCCGGTGAACAATTGGGACCTCGAGTGGGTCATCGAGTCCTTTCCGACCATTCCCATTCCGCTCGAAAACTTCGACGTGGAATCCGAATTCGAGGACGTGGCGCTCCCGATCCAAATCGCCGCGACGATGAGCGGCGTATACTCGTACGCCCCGCCCTGGGAAGCCATTCAAGAATCACTCGGACCAACGATCACCATACCCCGATGTGTGCTCGATCGCGAACACCAGTGCACATTCGAGTTTGATTTGTTTGCACGACTCTGTCAGCAACACCCCCTCCCTGTCAGCACGTTTCCTCAAGTCGTTCAGATCCTCGCACATAACACCGGGACGGCTTTTTTGGATTTCTCCTACGACTATGAAATGCCAGACCATGGCTACACGTGGACGCACGGAGACATTCTGGCGCTCCAACGACAATGGCGCACCGCTCGGCGGCTGCTTCGCGCCATGCACCGCACTGTCGAACAGCTCAAGGCACGTCCGCAGGCCTGGTCAGCCATCTTTGCCTGCTGGGACAGGATCTGCCGATTACACCGAAGGACCTCCTCATGAACGAACACCACGACGCGACCTTGCACTTTTTCGGCGGCCAACTGCTCTTTGAGTACAAAGACTTCAACGGCGCCGTCATCAAAAAATGCATCTCACCAGGGGCCGCGCGAAGTGCCTTCACCGACGAACCTATCGACTCGGACTGGCTTCCCCCGGAGAGTTGTCGCTACGGCGAAGGCCCGAAGGGCGCCTGGATCATGCTCAAATACGAACCCGCTCGCTACGAAGTTTCATTGGCTGAGCCGCTCACGATCGCAGGACACGCCACCCCGCTGACCTTGCTGTCTGTGCCCCTGCCCGCCGTCTTGTTTCTCGGCATCGAGCGCAATTATTTCCTGTGGGCCTTCAAAGCCTGGAAGGAGAGCGCGACTGCGCTGTACCACGTCCCTCTCCCGAACGTGCATCCGACCGGAGCCATCTGCTTTGGGAACACCACACCTCCGATCGCCTCAGGCAAGACGATCCAGAGAGCCTGGACAATATTCTGGGAAAGTCAGTTCTCGAACGAATTAACCAGTGGCAAGTCCCGGGCGCACAGAGACAACGTCCTTCTGCATCTCGCCGACCTCCATCAGCAGGCCCAAAGCTATCCAACAGGGGATCTCGTCCGCGCCAACATCACGATGCCTCATATCCTCAAGCAACTCACTGAATCGCGAAACGGACACCTCGAATGATCACGCTCAATCCTTTCGTCCGACATACCATCGCCACCGAGCCGATGCCACCATGCCCGGCGGCCTTGTACGAATACGTCTTTGCCGGCAATGGCATCTTTCTTCGAGCCCAACGAGAAGGACTGTCAGTGCGGTTCCCTGTCCTGTCGTACCCGATCCCCGGACTTCCGATTCTCACGCCACAGATCGAAGTTACCGTCCCCCGCATCCCCCAAACGCTGATAGAGCAAATGCTCGGCGAGGCCTTCGACGCCTGGCAAGCTCCGAGCGGTCCGCTTGAAAGCTTGTTTCATTTCACGTGTGACGAGACCTGGATGCTCACCATCCCCGAGCAAATTCGGACGGCCGTCTCGGTCCAACCGGCGGATCCCGAGCACTGTCCGTCGTATCAAAGCTGTCTTGTGGAAATTCACTCCCATCACGAAATGCGGCCGCAGTTTTCAGCGACGGATGACGAGGACGAAACCGGCTTCCGCATTTACGGGGTCTGCGGCTCCTTTCGGAAGCGACCGTCTATTTCGTTTCGAGTCGGACTGTATGGGCATTTTTTCCCGACCCCAGCGAGTCTGATCGTGGAATTGCCGCCTGACCTTCACGACACTTACCGCGAGGAGTTTCTGGATGACTGCGCGTCAACGACATAAGCCGTCCGTAGGACGTGCCGTGCCTACCGCTGGACCGATGGTAGATCTCGGTCACCTCCATGCCGCACGGATTCTCCCGAAGCGGTGCGCGGCTCTCCGTTTGATCCAGGTCGGGTGCGGCGGGATCGGTGGCTTTCTCGGCGCAAGCACCGCCCGACTGGCCCGCGAATGCCAGTCGTTCTATGAAGACGTCACGGTTCAGTTTTTTGATGGCGATACCGTCGAGCAGCGTAACATTCGCCGGCAGAATTTCTGTCTCGCTGAAGTGGGACAGAATAAAGCCGAGACGCTCGCCTATCGTCTCAATGCCGCGTGGGGACTGCGCATCGAAGCCTATCCCCGCCACTTCAAGGCCAGCAATGCCCGGCCGGCGCACAACACCCTCACCGTGCTGCTTGGGTGCGTCGACAATGGCCGCGCAAGACGGGCGCTCCACGGTGGTCTTTCACCCTATGAACGCGAGAGCGACACGCAATGTTGGTGGATTGACGGGGGCAATCACAGCGTCAATGGCCAGGTCCTCATCGGGAACCTCACGCGCATCGGCAAAGTTCACGAGAGTTTTCCCGTTACCACGATTTGCCAGTCACTCCCGTCTCCCGCTCTCGTGCATCCTGAACTCCTGATGGACCGCCCGGATGAAGCCCCTCGACGTCACCAGTCGTGCGCCGAACTCGCCATGATCGATCCGCAATCACTGACGATCAATAGCATCATCGCGGCGCATATGGCCGACTTTCTCTTGCGACTCCTCATCACCAACGATCTCCGGCGTTTCGCCACCTACATTGATATGCAGTCAGGCTCCACCCGCTCACTGCCGACGATACCCGAGCGTGTCGCCGACGCCGTATCACTGCCGACCGCCGCCTAACCGACTTTCGACTCCCTCTTATTGTAAGGACATGCCATGCCCGCGCTCGTCCCTTTGCATTTCTGGAATAAAGGAGTTCCCATCCCATGACTTCCTGTGGACACTGTCACGCCTGCGGCGTCCCGATCGAGCACGTCCTCGGCGAGGAAGAATGGTGCCCCAACTGTCGCGCCTACCAACGACCCGTCACTCACGGATACCACAACCCCGCGCCGAGTCCGGCCGAACAGCAAGCGTGTACACAGACTCCGGCTCCGTCATCCGTACAAGCGACAGAATCCACCGATATCTGGGCCGGCGCCGAGATCCTGTCGCGCTACACCCGCCGGCAAGCCATCGAGGATGGGGTGCTGGTCGAAATCCCTGAGTCCATACGACAAGAATTCGGCATTGTTTTCCCCCTTGCCATGACTCGA
>JAGXAR010000099.1 GCA_018971525.1 Nitrospirota bacterium | reverse complement strand
CGTCTCGTCGCCTAGCAACAAGAGTCCCCGTTCTTCAGCACAGAACAGAAAGACGAGCCGCATCATGACTGTCAGCGACGCCTCGTACAAACGATCGGGGGATACATCGGGCAGGAGCTCTCGTTGGCGATCGAGGTCGGCCCGATCGAGTGCCTGCACCAGCACCTCGACGGCTCGCCTCACTTGGTAGCCAAGCTGATCGGTTACTTCTTGCTGATAGGCAACCGATTCATCGAGCATGGCTTCGAGCGTGTCAGCCTCTGAAACGCCGAAGAACCGGCGAACGCCGAGCAGAGCCTCGAACGCCGCGAGGGTCAACGGCTCTTGGAACCAAAGACCGGCGTACCAACTCGCGTAGCCCGTTGCCTGTCCCGCAGGAGCATCAATGAGTGTCCAGCGTTCACCATTCGTGACGAGGCCCAAACGCACTCCCGTGGTCCTGCACAGGTGTGTCATGCGATCGAGCGGCGAGGCTGCCCACCGAGTACCCGGGATCACTGCGTCCAGATCTCGAGCGAATGGCCAGGACTCGATCAGGAGTCTCGGTGTTCCGGCTTTGGTTCGCCCTGAAGGTTCCACGATCGTCATCGAAGGCCGTAGAGTTTCGTGGTACTCGGGCAGTCGAACTTCGAGTCCGCTGGGAATTTGGCCTTCGCTGCGCAGCGTTTCTTCATCGAATTCGAGTAGCTCTCCGAGAACGAGTCGGACCCAGGCACCGTGTACGGCCTCGGCATCTGGCGCTCGGCTTTCTTGTGCTTTGGCCCACTCCTCGTAACCGGCTCGTAACCTGCCCAGTTTCTCAGTGTCAGGCTTCGGCAGTCCTTGCGGGAACACCCGAACGAGAACCGGCAACGTGAGGAAGGGGCCCGATGTTTCGATCAGTGATAGCCACTCGGCATGATGGCGGCCGATGCCACTCATGACAGCCTCCGGGCCATTGATTCGGGGATCACGAAGATGACGGCGACGGGGAAGGTCCGCTCGACGGGATCGGCGTAGCGGCTCGCAATGAGCGCACGTTCTTTCTCCATTTCTTCGGGGATGGAGATGAGCCGTGCCCTCAGACTATCTGCGTTGCGACGGATTTGCTCTTGTTCTTCCGTGGTCCACAGGCCCAGCTGAGCTGGCTCTGCTTCGCCCATTTTCTGTCGAATGGACCGTGCAAGCTCGTCTAGCACTTTGCCGATATCGTCCATTTCCTGGTCGCGCCGCCGCTCCAGGGTGCTCTGCAAGTTTTTTATGCGATCGATCGATCGGGCCTCGGCCGCAGCGAGCGCGGCTGCCTCGACCTTAGGCCATAGCTCGATCAACTGTGCTCGCACGTGCTGGCCTGGCAGGACTGGCTGCGAAACGGATAACAAGGTGTCAGTCTGCCCCACGTTCAACCGTGAAAATCGTCCTCCCTGGATCAGGCCCCCTGCCGCCGTTAGTTCCTCATGGAGCCTCGTCGACGTCGCTCCTGTCACGACGAGACGAGACAGGACGATCACGGCGGGAGAATCCAATGCTGAATCCGGCGCAATTCGTGCCGTGACACGGTGCAATCGTTTGACGTCGTCTGGTGTCCAGACCTCGGCGCGAAGCAATCGCAGACACATCTGCACGAGGCGGTGATTCAGGTGAACGAGGACGACATCATCTCGATCCCGTGCGACGTCGTGATCAAACGTGATGGGACGACGTATGCGCGTATGGGGGTGCTCGAGACCTTCTGTGCAACGGGCCCAAGTTCCCTGAAATGCAGGCATACGGAAGACCGTGCCATCTGGCGCACGAGGATGCGAAACTGGGACTAGTGCTGGAAGCCGTCCGAGTTCGAGGGCCACCTTCACAACCGAACGTATGTTTGCTGGACTGAGGCGAAATCCTTCACGTGTCTCGATGAGCCGTTCGTGCAATCGCGCGACGCGCTCTCGGATTTTCCGTTCAACAGGTAGTTCTCGAGCCACGGCTCGGGCTTCCTGCTCCGCACGACCCGTATCGAGCCGCTGTCGTTTGCCGAGCATCGCTTGTTCGACTTGCGACGCGATGACAGGCCCTACCTTGCCAAGATCCGTTCGAATCGCCTCTACTTTGCGCGCAGCAATCATCAAGAACTCGAGATCGCCTTCGAGACTTCCTGCTTCGACGTCAGCTCCAAAATCCTTCCCGCGATATCCTGCACCGACTGGATGCCAGATGAGCACTTCCTTCGCCTTCTGGCCGTGCCGATCAATGCGCCCATTGCGTTGTTCCAAGACGTTGGGGTTCCAGGGGATCTCGACATGAATCACGCGGTGACAGTGATTTTGTAAATCGATCCCCTCGGAGGCCGCATCTGTTGCGACCAGAATGCGGACGGACGAGACTTCGGGATCGGCCTGGAATGCTGCCTTGATGGCCTCACGTTCGTCGGCATCCATTCCACCGTAGATCGTCATCAATCGGTCCTCTCCCCCGAAGCCCTCAGCCGTGAGAATATCAACGAGCCATTTCTGCGTCGCCCGATACTCGGTGAATATGATGACGCGCTCCTTGGACCACCTCCCAGCAGGCTTGATATGGTGGCGAAGCCAGTCGAGAATGGCCTTGGCTTTGGAGTCGGGCTGGTTTCTTGCCCGCTCGGCCCACCGTGTCATCTCGTCAAGGAGTTCACGCTCACGGACGGACAAATTGGCGAGTACGGCACTCGCCCCACTCATAGCCACACGCTGTGCTTCCTCTTTGCGCTCATCGTTTGCATAATCCTCTTCTGTCTGCTGGATGAGCCGACGCAACACGCGCTGCTCAAGAGCCTCCGTCCCGCCTTGTCGCTTCTTTCCCAAGAGAGTCTTGCGATGTTCCTCTAAAGTTCCCGCGAAAGCAGCCGGTGAGGAGAAGAGCCTTTTTTTGAGGAGTTTGAGTACGAATTCCGTGGCGTGACCGCCACCCTGCTCACGATTCGATGCTTGCCTGAGACGAGTGTATTCCGTGAGCACGGCATGGATGTGGCGCTCCTCCCCCGTGTACTGGATCTCGAGCGGCTCCAGTTTACGCATTGGGAATATCGGATTGCCCTGAGCATCGGTAATATCCGTCTTGAGCCGCCGCACCATGACTCTGGCGAGGTGGTCTTGATTGGGTATCACACCTCGCGCGAATCGCTGATCGTCGAGGAGCTCCAGTAGCGACGTCCACGACTCTGGATAGCCATTGTGCGGAGTGGCACTCAGAAACAACCGGTGCTCGAAATGTAGCGCTATAGCACGTATGGCCTGTGTTCGAAGGCTATCGAGCGCGTAGTTTCCCCCTCCCGATGGCGCCACGTTGTGTGCTTCGTCGACGATCAGGAGATCGAACTTCCGAGGATAGGAAGGCACCAGTGGCATCACCTCTCGTATGAATCGCATGGGAATCTCGTTTTTCAACCAGTCCACTGAGGTGATCAGGCGGGGAAACGATGACCAGGGGTTGGCATGAATGCCACGGCAGCGACGGAGTTCCCTCAAATAGCTCGTGTCGACGACTCTGAACTCCAGCCCAAACTTCTCCAACATCTCCGCTTGCCATTTGAGCTGAAGTGAGGCGGGGCAGACGATCAGGATCGTTCGAGCGCGGTGACGGAGCAGGAGTTCTTGCACAACGAGCCCGGCTTCGATGGTCTTACCGAGGCCAACATCGTCTGCAATGAGCAGATTGACACGAGGCATCTGAATTCCACGCACCACTGGATCGAGCTGATAGTCCTCCATCGCGATTCCACTCCTAAATGGAGATTGGAGGGCTTGGACGTCCGCGTTCGTTGCCGATCCCCAGCGAACGGCATCCAGGAACGCGTCTACTTTCTGTGGATCGTCAAATTCACTGACTTTCGGCAAGCCTGCTTTTTCGAGAATTCTCGCCCCGGGCTCGATTTCCCAAAGGACTTGCATCTCCTCGCCGAGCGCATCTTCCTCAATCGACGAAAGCGTCAGCAGATGTTCCCCTTTCGGTATCGAGGCTCCGGCCTTTGGAGCAGCCAACGCGGAGATCCTGCGGTCGGCCACTACCCACTGGCGACGACGGATCTCGACCAATTGACCTTGCTCGGGAACTTGCGTGGTCATTTGCCGCTCAAGCTGAAGAGTTCACCGGTGTTTCACGAGCTTCGCGATGCGTCGCGCCGCGACACTTAGGTCTTCGTGCTCCCACACTCTGATTACTGTCCATCCAAGTCGACGCATCATTCTGTCCGTATCACGATCTCTCTGTTGATTCGTCCGGATCTTCTCGATCCACCATTGGCGGTTCGTAGCTCTTGGCAAGGTGCCGTGGCGCGGACACCCGTGCCAGAAACACCCATCAACGAAGATGGCCGTCCGAGACTTTGGGAAGAGAATATCAACGGTTCTTCTCAGACCCGGAATCGTTTTCCTGTGAATCCGAAATCGTAGGCCCAATCGGTGAAGAGCCGACCGAAGGCCCAATTCGAGTGGTGTGTCTTTTTGAGGGGTGGCACGCATCCGCTTTCGGACGACTGGCGATGACGCTGGAGGTCTACTGGCTATCACGAGGTGCCCCTTGCATTGACTCGTCCGATCCCGACCTATCGACTCATGATGCTCTGCGAAGCCCTTCTTCAATTCTTTCTATGTGATAGGCGATATCTTCGAGAAACCCCGGCTGGAAGCGTAGCTTGCTCGAACGGGCACGCCTCAAAAAACCGGATGCGGCACGAGACGACAACGGGGTACCTTCATAGGCCAGGAATTCCGCGAGTGAACGATACCCGTATTGAGCTGGCCATTCTGAGACGTTTGTCGAATACCGTTCGCCTTTGCGTCCCCATCCTGCCGGTTCCCATCGATCATTCTTGCGCTGCTTCGTATCCATGTGAGTATCGTGACGGCCGGGATTACGGAGTTTCTTGCCAATCCACTTTGAAACCCGGACGTTGACGGCATTGCCAATGAGACGCCAACGCTCTCGTTCGGAACAACCATCGCAGTTAACCGCAGGCCTCGTCCAATCCACTGGGAAACCTTGTAGCCTTTCGGCGTCGCGAACATCAGGTGTTACGATCTTTCGTGGTCGCGGAAGCCAGATAGCGGGAGGCGACGGGATGGAAATCGCCGAGCCGGGTTTGAGTGCGGGTATGGCATCGATCGCCCACCCGAGACCTGTGTTCCCTTCAGTCCAATAGAACCCACACGCCAAGGGTCTTTTTCGAGCTGGTAGATACGCGGGAGGATTGTCGCCGCTCAAGAGTACATCTCGGGGATCTTCGGTCTTGGATGCGAGAATCAACACTCGCTTCCTACGCTGCGGCAGACCAAATGCTCTTGCATCGACCGTTCGATACGCCCACGTGTATCCCAAATCTTCAAGACCGGTAGTTATGACCCGCATCGCTCGGCCACCATCCAGCTGCAACATGAACGGGACATTTTCGAGCAGGACCCATTTCTGAACTCTGTTCCTTTCGCCAAGGAGCCGAAATACTTCACGTACTAGTCCAGATTTCCGACCGTTGATACCCTTGGTCGTCCCAGCTTGGCTGAGGTCCTGACATGGAAACCCTGCAGTAACGAGATCGACTTCTGGTAACCCGGCGAGTTCTTTGATGTCAGAGGAAATCTTTACTCCCGGAAAGCGCTGCCGAAGAACGGCTCGTGCCGCGGGATCAATCTCGCACAGAAGCCTCGTTTGCCATCCGGCGCGGCGAAGGCCTTCTTCGATACCACCAATTCCAGAGAACAAACCCACGCTTGTTAGCATCATCTCTCCATGGTCACCAACAATTCGCAGTCATATATTCTGTTGGTTTCGCGAACGGGCCGACTCGTTCACAGACTCTTCCCATATCTGGATGATTTCACCAGACACCTTGGAAGTGCGCGCAATTATACACCAAACGCAATACGTCCCCATTTTTAACTCAAGCGCGCACGGAGTGTGTCCGATCCGGGATCAATACTTCGTTCGCGGTTGCCCAAAAGGAAAGCTCATTCCTTCCCAAAGTTCCAGGTGCACAACCCGCGAGCTCATTTCCTCGATGCTTTACTGCAGCGCTAAGTTGCGCGATACAGACCAGCCTTACTATCCAAGGACATTCTCCTTGCTCCTGGGACTCCGTGAGTCTAGAATTTTTACCACTATGTCCCCGGCAGATCTGTATATCGCACTCTGGCTGCTTTCGCCCTCTGCGCTGAGCGTAACCTACACTGGGAACGTTTGCTCCGACAGTCCAAACCCTTCCTTCTGCTCTGCCCTGATCTCGTCCGCAAGCCTCCCCTTGTTCGGCTCTTTGTACGACGGGGACTACCCTCTTCCTCCCGCGCAGGGTTTCCCCGATTGGTTCTTCTCCTACCGGGACCGGCCCTCACATACTGTCAGCCCTCCCGGGAGTTGTGGTGAATCATCCCAGCCCACGCTGGATGGCGCGACACCGTCCATTTTCACCTTCTACCCTGATTCACCTGCCACGCAAACCAATCGATACGAAGCCTGTCACGCCAAGCCCTCCTAGCTCTCTTCCTCTCGAACCACGGCCCGACCTCTCCGTTTTCCTCGGCTCACCGCTCAGCAGAACTGCCTCTCGAGCGCTACGCTCACGTGTACCTCTCTCCAAGGGTTCGAAGTCTGATCATGATAGAACGGGCCCGCGGCTGGCAGGAATCCGCTGATATCGATCCGTTCGACGAGGTAAATCGCTATGCAGGAGATTATCGGCAACCTGTGGAACGTGCACGATCAAGGCTTCTTCGTCGGTGTGCCTACCAATGGGAACTGCCGCCGGGACGGTCGCGCGGTCATGGGCGCGGGAGTGGCCTTGGCCGCTGCCAAACGCTTCCCGAATCTGCCCAGTCTCCTCGGCGCGAAGCTCCGCGCTACTGGAAACCATGCCTACTACTGGCATGAATTCCGGCTTCTGACACTGCCGACGAAGGAAGCATGGACGCAACCTTCGACGCTCGGACTCATCGAGCGGACCGCCCGAGAAGCCGTCCATCTCGCCGATCACCACGAGCTCACAGAGATCTACTGCCCTCGACTGGGTTGCGGACTCGGCGGCCTTGCGTGGAAAGACGTCGCCTCTGTCCTGACCGGCTTGTGGGATGGCCGCTTCATCATTGTCCACAAGGCTTCGTAACGCTACGCCAAGCATCCCCGAGGAATTACCAGATCGCGATCAACCGGCCAGTAGTACCCAGAATGAGCGTTCGCAATGCGCCAAGCGGAACACCGTGCACGGCCCATTAGGTGAGGAGGACGATCAGAAACCCATGAATCCGCTGAAAGTCATCGAGCAACGCTTTCCCGACCGCCCGCTATGGGACCCCCTTCTCAAGGTCTTGCCCGAGAAGAGCGTCGCACAATTCATGTTCATGGGAGAGGTGCTCTGCGAGAGTGCAACCCGCATCTTTCTGTACAAACACATCTGGAGCCGGCGCTATATCAATCTGGATCAGCACGGACAGGCCTACCAGTTCCACGCTTCTGAGCACGGCTCCCACTACGTCCCCGTCGAGCTTTCGGAGGCCCTCCGTCGCGCCTCATCTTTTTAGATCAGCAGCCAGAGAGGCGCGGAGCAGATGGCCTGACTTCATTTCGTAGACCACACACGACCGGCCATAGTCTCCCTTGACGTGTGAGCGTCGGCGCAGGATACTCTCCCCGTGGCTCCAATCGTTCCCGATCAGACTGACCTCGAATCCCAGCTCGGAACCCTTCTCCGCTCCGGCCGCACGGCCGGATTCTCAAGCGAACGCTTCGACCAGTGCCTCCGGCTGATCGCCCAGATTCCCTCCCCCGCTTCCCAGAAGGCATGGTTCGATCTGTTCTACGAACAGTGGACGGAGTTTGCCCGGACGTCGGACTGCTTGCAGGGCCCGTTGAAAGAGTCCTTCGAGTCACGGCTGGCTCGCCTTCGTGCCCAGATCGACCAGCAGCAGGGCCGAGAGTAACGTTCCTTATTGATGGATCAGCACCTTTGGGCTTCAACTTCTGGCTGATCCGACTTATACATCTCGTCTGAATTGCCCGGCCTGAGCCCCGTTGGTTCGCGACACCAAATGACGGAGGAACATATGCTAAGCCGCCGATGGCCCGAGGAGACCTTTAAGGTATACTTCGACGAGATGGAGCGATGTGTCAAAGGCAAATGCTACTGGGCGCTGTTGCATCTGGTACTCGTCCTGCCGGATGTCTGCGCGGCGATGGAATCTGTGAATGGGGAATCCGACGACGGGAGGTATCGAAACTGGTGTAAGCGTTATTTGTCTGACGACATGATCAACCCGGACGACTGGTACCGTATGCGATGCGTCATCCTCCACCAAGGGCGAACCCTCGATGAAAAAGGCAAGAGTCAGTACTCAGCCTTTGGATTCAGCCAGCCCAACGACAGTGGCGGCGTCGTACATCGGTGCATAAAGGAAGAAAAGCAGGGCAAGATCCTCCAACTCGACGTTGGTGAAATGGCAAAGACTCTACGCGCTGCGATGGACAAGTGGTTCAAGTGGCTAGAGAAGAATCAGCAGCCGCAGATCGTAGAAAATGTTGCTCGCAATGCCGTGATGCTTGCCCGCTTACAGGACAAACCCTCGATGCCGATCCTGATCGAAATGCCAATAGTTCAGAGCTTCACGACCTCAAGTCCGTGGCCTCGGTCATAACGCCCGTCCAGCCCACCAATGAGCTGGCCTCTCCCTAAGCAATAGGAGGTTTAGATGGTTCGCTCGTGGCATTCGTTTAAAACCCAGCTTGCCCGAGCTTTCACCTGGCGGCTGCCAATCCGGCATATGCCAAAGTCCGAGGAGGGGCATCTCGCCTTAGCTAAAGAGAAGCTTCGACGCTTTTTGATCTTGGCCGATGAAATTCTCTCCTTGCGACAGGCCGTACAGCATCGGCTCGGTGAGAGTTTCCCATCCGGCACCATGCAAGACACACTGCGGAACAGGGTTTTGATCGGGCTCAATTTGAAGGCCCTTGATGCCTTCGAGCGGCTTGTGGTGGATGCTCGCGACAGACGCGGTGAAAGCTCTCATCACCTGAAGACGATGGCTGAGTGTTTTATTTATTCTCACTGGGCGAGCCGCGATCTTGGTGAACAGAGAGCGCGTATCCTCTATGCCGAAGGCTGCCGATCAAGAGCTGTCTATCATGAGAACTGTTCAGATTCCGCAGAAGATGCGGAGCATGCTGTGGCCTGGAGAGAACTGCAGCGGGGGCAAATCTCCGGCATTGAATCGGATTGGAGCGCGTTTAGGGATGCCGGTCTCCAACAACTGGCATCACAGGCTCAGCTGGAGGATCATTATCACAAAGTTTACCGACTGGCCTGTGAAGCAGCCCACATGGGCGACCTTATGGTCTATATGCCGCCACAACCTCAAGAGGCTGGTCTAACGCTGGCCGATCTCTCATTGCTAAGGGCTTACGTCTCGCTTAAGTTTGGGGTCATCCTGGCCTGCGATCTCTTAAATGACGCTTCTGACTCACTTGGAATGGACGCGGCTGGGCAGATTGATGGTTTCAGAGAGCGATGGAGAGCGGTTCAGTCCCTGACCTCTTAGTGAGCCTCATCGGACCATCCTTTCAATCTTTAGATTGGATGGATGGTCAGTCTTGTGGACGGATACTGGTTGCGATCCTACCGACTCGCCATCTGCTGATCCACGCCGCAGCGACTGACACCAACTCCGCACCCCGAACCGCCAAGCGGCCGATTCGAACATCCACATCCAGCTAACCCGTTGAATTCTCAACCCCATACCGATACACCGGTCGCACGTAATACAGAGATACACGCTTCTCTCGCAGAAGGAGACTGCTATGACCCTCACGCCGCTGTCGGCGACGAAACTTACGTCGAGGAAGCAGGATATCGACAGGTCACATTCAATGTTCTCTAAGGAAATATGACAATGCCATCATTTCGCAGGGTAGCGCTGGCCATGACTCGTTCGCCTAACGAGCAGTCCGGAGATCAGTACATGACCGTACAGCAGCTTGCACATCGACTGCAGGTCACTCCTGACTTCCTGTACAGCGATGTCCTTGGGCAACCTGGCGGGATACCCGCAATCAGATTAGGAAAAGGCCGCCGTGCTCGATGGCGGATCCATCCGAGCGATGTAGTGCAGTGGGAAGAACGGCAACGCAGCTCTTATGATTCAGCGCCGCCAACAGCGGCCAAGGTCAAGAAAGTAAGGTCTGTTACGAGACAAGTCGACTCCAAGGCTGTTGATGCAGTCAACTAAACTGAAGGGGATCCATGGGGAGGACATCGGGAGGCGGTACGGTTACGCGGCTTGGGGAGAAGCGTTATCTCATAAAGTGGCATCAAGGCCGTGGCCGGCCAAACATCCGCAAGATCATTTATGGAACGCGAGAGACAACGAACCGTGCGCTCCAGACCTTGCGCGAGCGATTCTATAGTGGGATCTTTGGCTGGCCACAGCAAATGGAGACCAAAGTCGCCGAGTTGACTCAACTCGTGGTTGCTGATTACAGGGCCAATAACTACAAGTCGGTGAGGAGTGCCGAGCAGCTTCAGGCCTTTTGGAACGCTTTCGCGGGGAACATGCTCGCTGAGACAGTGACCGCGACAGATCTTCGCGCTTGGTCAACTGAGTGGCGCGAGAACGGATTGAGTACGGCACGTGTCAATAGACGGGTGTCTTTCTTGCTTCGTGCCTACCGCCTTGGAGCGGCTGAGAAGCCGCCACTCGTCACCTCGATCCCGCAGTGGTCTAAATTGAAGGAGGCCCCCCCACGCTCTGGCTACCGCACATGGGATGAATTTGTGAAGGTCCGAGCCCTCTTGCCGCCACACGCTCGCGTCCCGGTCACGATTGAGTATTGGCTGGGAACACGCCAGGCCGAGACTATGAGCCTCGAGTGGCCGCAAGTTTACTTCAATCACCAGGGCCGCACCGTTGAGATCCGGCTCGCCTCCGAGGATACAAAGACGGAAGAGGAGCGCGTGGCGGTGATGGGTGGGGACCTTTACGATGTCCTCGGCGAATGGTATAAACACACGCGGAAGGTCCATCCGGATTGCCGCTGGGTCTGCCATCTCAAGGGACGGAAGCTGGCTTCAATCAAGAGTTCCTGGCGAACAGCCTGCGTCGCAGCGGGACTCGGGCGCTTTGACAATCCCAAGGGACGTTTTGTAGGAAATCGGCGCTATCGTGGGGCGTTGATCCATGACTTTCGCCGAACGGCGGTTAGTAATATGGAAGATGCCGGAGTTCCAAGGAAGGTCGCCATGGCGATCAGTGGCCATAAGACGGACTCTGTCTATCGCCGGTATCACATTGTGAAAAAGTCAGATCTCATTGAGGCCGGGCGCAGGCTTCTTGAGCACCACCAGCGGGAGCACGGTCACGGTGAACAGTTGGTGAACAGTCCTCGGCTAGAGAGATCCGCGCATACGAAGAGAAACACTTAGAAATCAATGACGTGGCGGTGTAGCTCAGTTGGTAGAGCAGCGGACTCATAAGCCGCGGGTCACCCGTTCAATCCGGGTCACCGCCACCAATTTTATTGTAGGACCGAGGACCAGTCCGACCAGCCCCGAATAATCCCCCGACAGTTCTGCCGTGAGATAAC
>JAGXAR010000098.1 GCA_018971525.1 Nitrospirota bacterium | reverse complement strand
CGAACAGGGGAAAGCTGAGGAGTTGATCGCACGTGCGAAGGCGCTCGATGAGCAGGCGAAAGCATTAGCGGTGCGGCTCAAGGCATTGGGCGGAGACCAGGCGACGAAAGACCAGTCGGCAGGAGGTCCCGGTGTTCCCCCGGCAACAACCGGTGCGGCAACCGGAGACGTGATGAAGCTGGGTGAAGAGCAGTGGCAACTGCAAGAATGTTACAACTGCCACAAGCTGAAGGGCGAGGGTGGAAAGAAGCGCGGTCCAGAGTTGGACAACATCGCCAGTTATCTTACGGTCGACGAGATTAAGCAGAAAATTCTTGATCCCAAGAGCTTTATGGCCGAGGGATTCGAGAAGGAGTACGAGAAGGGCAAGATGCCCGACAAGTACAAGGACCTCATGGAGGAGAGAGACGTCGTGGCACTCGCCTCCTGGCTGGGCACATTCAAAAACACATCGGTGAATACGCCAAAGCCGATTAAGAAGAAGTAGCATGCAGCCTAAACTGAAATCCAAAGTCCGCTGTGCGGACCAAGAAATCGGAGAAGTGACCAAGGTCATTATGGACCCGCTGTCCCATGAGATCAGTCATCTCGTCGTGTCAGTGAACGGTTCGGGCCAACGGCAAGTGCCGATGAGCGTGGTGCAGACCGTGACGGACGATCTGGTGCAACTGCGGTCGTCCTCGGCCGAAGTCATGGCCTTGCCGCCCTTCAAGCGTGACGACTATGTCACGACGCATGAAGTGGAAATCCCGCACCTTGAGGATCATATTCACGTCACGCCGGGCGAAGTCCTGGTGCCATTCCCTGAGTTGGAGAAGAACGTCAAGCGGCGGACGTTCTTCGCAAACCTGACTCATGTCATCGGGCTCTTTATCGGATTGCCGCTGGCCTTCCCTGTGCTGAAGTACTTAATGAAGCCGATGTATGCGCCGTTCGACAACGGATGGCTCAAGATCGGCAACGTCGGGAAGATCAAGGCGGACGATGCCGGGACCCAGTTCAAGTTCAAGCGCAAGGTGAAAGAGGCCTATCTGCCTGAAGCCGAGATCGAGAAGAACGTGTGGATCCTAAAGGCGACTCCCGCGGTCCTTGAGAAAGTGTATCAGGGGAAGGATATGGAATTCCGGGATGCCACCGGGAAAACCATCTGGACCAATAAGAAAGATGTGCCGTATGTCGCATTTTCCGGCAAATGTCCTCACCTTGGGTGCGGATTTAAATGGCGACAGCACAAGGTGCTCGGGCAAGTATTCCTCTGCCCCTGCCATCTCAGCATCTACGATGCGTCCGGCAAGGTGCTGGATGGCCCCGCTCCGCGTCCCCTCGACCCGCTTCCAATTCAGGTCTCCGCGAGTGGCGAGGTGCAAATTATCGATATGGAATTCAAAGCCGGGACGAAGTCCCAAACGCGGATCGTCTAGATGAGTCACACTCCTTCCGCCGGCACGCAGGCAACAGTCCTCGAAAAAGTCATCGACTTTGTCGATGAGCGAGTCGGGTTGAAGCTGCTTGCAGCCAAGATGCTCAATGAGCCGGTTCCCGGCGGTTCTCGCTGGGCCTACGTCTTCGGGTCGGTTCTGTTGTTTATCTTCATCATGCAGGCGGTCACGGGCGTTCTGCTGATGTTCTACTATGTGCCCACCGCCGACCATGCCTACGCCAGTACCCAATATATCCTTCATGACGTTGACTACGGCTGGTTCCTGCTGAGTTACCATTTCTGGGGCTCTACGGCCATGGTGGTCTGCGTCTTTGCGCATATGTCCCAAGTGTTTCTCTGGGGCGCCTATAAGAAGCCCCGTGAACTTATCTGGCTGGTTGGGTTGGCGCTCTTCGGCATCGTCATGGGATTCGGCTTCACGGGCTATTTGCTTCCCTGGGACCAGCGGGCCTATTGGGCCACGACCGTCGGCGTCGAGATCATGGATAAGACGCCTGTAATCGGCGACTTCATCGCGCGGTTCCTTAAGGGAGGTGCAACTCCGGGACAAATGACCTTGAGCCGGTTCTTTGTCATTCACGTGATGGTGCTCCCCGCGGCTCTGATGGGATTGGCCGGGTTGCATCTTTTTCTCTTTAGATCCGCGGGACCGGCTGGTCCTTTCCGGGGTACGCCGGAAGAGCTGAAGGCGAAGACCGACTATTTTTTCCCACGGCAGATTTGGAAGGATATCGTCGGGATGGCGGCGGTCTTTGCCTGCATCTGTGCGTTGGCCTTCTGGGAGCCGGTGGTCTTGCTGGAAGAGGCGACGCCTGATCCGGGAGATTATCATCCGGAACCTGAGTGGTACTTCTTGTTCTTATTCCAGCTGCTTCGTCTGAAGATGTTCTCCGGTGAGTTTGGACAGTTTCTCGGTGCGATGGCATTGCCCGGCGCCTTTATGGCCTTGCTGGCTGCATTGCCCTTCATCGATCGCGACCCGGAACGAAATATTTTCAAGCGCCCCATTGCCCTTATCGGTTGGGTGGTGGTCATGGCTGCGATCCTGATTTTCACGATTTCTGCCATTATCAATCGAGAGTTTCTGGACTAGTGGCAATCACGCAGAACGGACTCTGTATGCTATGAGTAACGATCGCGAATCAATGTCCCCCACTCAGCTCGGGCTCGGCATTCTCTGGCCCGCCTTCTGGACCGGGCTGCCGATCAAGCTCGCCTTCGTCTTGCTCTTTCTGGCGCTCGGGATGGTGCATTTTGAAACCAGAATTGGACTGGCGTTCTTGATGCTCCTGACGAGTCCGGTCACCGTGTTTGCTCTTCCAACGATCACACTAGGATTGGAATCACACATCGGAGAAGGTGTCGGCATCGCGTTGCTGTTCTTGCTGGCGATCCCAATCGACATCTGGGCGCTGGGAGTGGTGGGCCGAACATTCTTCCTGGAACGGCTGCGGCGAGAACCGCCGGAGGGATTGGGGCTGACGCTCTGGTGGAAGTCTGCATTGGTCGGTGCCGTCTTTTTGCCGATCCTTTGGGTGGCTATGAGTGCGACCACTCAAACCGCGATCTCTTTCGTCCATTCCATGTTCGAGATGGATGTCCTGAAGAGTATTCCTATTGCAGAGCGGATCAGTATTGAGCTGATCCTCTGGGGTACTGTGGCCACAGGGGTGCTTTTGTTGTTGTTAGCCATCGGTCTCTCGCTTGTGGGACGGGCGATCCGTGGGACGGTGGAGTCGGCAGGGCATACGTCAGAGAATTATCAAGGGCTGATTACCCGCTGGGATCTGATGCGGGTGCCGGCGGATCAAGGACTGATGCTGACCGCATTGACCGGTGGGGCCGTTGTGTTGTCGCTCCTCTTCTGGTCGTCTCTTCCGGTATTTACACCGCACCCTCACGACTGTTGCAAAAAACCTGAAGTGAAGGCAGCGCCTGCATTCAAACCGCTGGAGACGCTCAATAAAGACGAGAAGATGCTTGCGCAGCTTGCGACACAGGTTGAGTTGCTTGAAAAGCAGCAGGCGGAAGCCGAACTGGAAAAAGAGAAGAGCAAGGGAAAAGGCAAGGCGGGCAAAGATGCAGTGAAAGCGCCGGCAGCAACCGCACCGGCTCCGCCTGCCGCCATGAAACCGTAACGTGGGAGATGATGAGGTGAGGGGGATGCGACATCAGAGTGGATGGATTCAGAGACTTCTCCAGGCCGGCAGCGGTCAGGGGGGGATGCTCTCGGGGCTCTTGATGGCAGCGGGCCTCCTCAGCCTTCCTGCGCTGGCCTTCGGGGCAGATGTCTCACCGGCAGCTGCGACCGAGTATCGTGACATTCCCTACATCGGCAGCCGTAACCTCGTCTGGATTGTCGCGCAGCTCCATTTGCTGCTTGCGGGATTTGTGCTGGGTGTGCCGATCTTCGCCTGGCTGTGCGAAGTCGTCGCCTGGAAGACCGGCGAAAAGCGCTACGACAAATTAGCCAAGGAATTCACCAAGCTCCTCACCTCCGCCTACGCCACGACGGCGCTGTTCGGCGGAATTCTTTTGTTCCTGCTCATTTCGTTCTATCCCAAGTTGATGAACTACCTGACCGATATTTTCTTCCCGTCGTTTATTGTCTATTGCCTCCTCTTCTTGGTCGAGACCGCGACGTTGTATCTCTATTGGTATGGCTGGGATGCGATGCAGGACGGCGGCAAGAAGACGTTCCATATTTTTCTCGGCTTCCTCCTGAACTTTTTCGCATTCTTCATCATGATCGTGCCGAACTCCTGGGCGACCTTCCAGGCCAGTCCGGTCGTGCTTGCCGAGGGCTCGGATATCGCACGGGCCTGGGCCGCGACCTGGAATCCGACATGGTGGCCGGTGAACATTCACCGTTTGATCGCGAATGTGGTGCTCGGCGGCTATATCTGCGGCGCCTATGCCGGGATTCGCTATTTGTCTGCCCGGAGCACCGAGGAGCGTGACCACTACGACTGGATGGGCTATGTCGGGAATTTCATCGGCGTGTTCGGTCTGTTGCCGCTCCCCTTTGCCGGCTACTGGCTCATGCGTGAAATTTACCAGTACAACCAGCAGATGGGCATCACGCTCATGGGAGGCTTCCTCTCATGGCTGTTCATTCTGCAAGCCATGCTCATCGGAGTGCTCTTTCTCGGATCGAATTATTATTTCTGGCTTGGAATCACCTATCGCATCCCCGGGTCTGAGCTGAAATACAGGAAGCCGATGTTGTCGATGTTGATTATTCTGCTGCTATGCCTCGGTGTCTGGATGACGCCCCACTCGCTCGTGGCCAGTTTGGAAGAAGCGAGAAAGATGGGAGGGACCCACCATCCGCTGCTCGGCGTGTTCGGCGTCATGTCGGCCAAAATGACCGTGGCGAATCTGATGATCCTCGTCACATTCATGAGCTTCATCATGTATTGGCGGGCCGGCAAGCAGGAAACGGCAACCTGGGCCAAGGTCGCCAGATCGATCATGGGCGGCGTCCTCGTCCTCGCAGGGATCGCGGTGATCATCCTCGGCGTGTGGGGGTATTTCGTTCCCGCCATTATTCGCATCAATTACTTCTCGACGTCACAGGTGTTGATCGTGCTCTTTGTCATGTTGACGATCACTCCGTTGACAGCCTTGTTGCTGAAGAGCGCCAAAACCACGACGGACATGGTCTGGGGCAAGATGCCTCCCCGTGCCGGTTACGCCCTCGTCCTCAACGCGATCATGGTCATCCTCCTGATGACGCTGATGGGCTACGCACGGTCGTCCTCCCGCGTCCATTGGCACGTCTACGGCGTGCTCCGGGATTCGTCGCAATACGCATTTTCACCGGCCCTCGGCTACGCGGCTGCGTTCATGGCGTTAAACACGTTTTGTTTCTGTATGATCGTCGCCTTCATCTTCTGGGTGGCCACGATGAGCGATAAGGCGAAAGCGTCGCATGGCTGAGGCCATCGATTTCGCAAGAGGAGTCTTATGAGCGAAGTTGTTATATTGCAGTTGATTGGTCTCACGGTTATAGGATGCGGGACTCTGATCCTCCTCTTCGTTCGAGCGCAGTTCGCTCGGGTCATCGGATTTGTCGCGATCGTCCTCGGGCTCTTCACGCTCGTTGCATTGTCGGTCCCCCAGATGGCCTCCTTGCCACCCGTCGAAGAGAAGTTCGATATCGCTACGGTGAAAACGCCGACCGACATGGCGACCATCGGGCAGAAAATTTTCTTTAGTAAGGGCCAATGCGCGCTCTGCCATACGATCGGCCCCAGCGAATCGGCCCGATGTCCAGATCTGAAGGGCATCGGAGCCAAGCTGAGCCGTGAGTTTATTTTTGAAAGTTTGACGCAGCCGCAGGCCTATATTTACCTCGATTATCGCCATGAAGGCGTGCCGAAGGAATATCCGGCCAGGATGCCCTACATCAATAAAAATCCTATTGGGTTGTCTAAGAATGAGATTCTCTCGGTCATCGCATTCCTGCAGCAGATGAGCGGAGAGCCGATTTCTGTCAATGTATCTGAACTGGAAGCGCCGGGACAGGCGCCTGCCGCTCCGGTGAAGGCAGCTCAGTCAGATCCAGTAGCTGTGGCGCAGGCGCACTGAGGAGGAACGTATGGGGGGCTCGTTGCTCAAGCCAGTCATCTTGATCGGGATCGTCTATGCGATCTTGAAGTTTATCGTGCCCAATATCCCTGGCTCGGCACCGCTGCCATCCAGTCTCATTTTTCTCTATCTGATGCTGACGACCTCGGGGATTGTGATCTTCGCCACACTGAGCGGAGAGTCCAAAGATGCGTTCTGGGGTCCGATCCAACGGTTCCTGACGGGAGAGAATATTGGCGGGTTGCAAGTATTGCGTTACGCGGTTCTGCTTCTGTTCCCTTTGATTGTCGGCTGGCAAACCTATAGCAGCACGGCCACCAGCGATGCGCCCCCTGCCGAAAACCGGACCATTCACCCGGCCCCGCCAGGCGAATATACCGGTTTGTCGAATCCGGTTTCAAAGACACCAGATGCCATCCAGCAGGGGAAGGGCTTCTATGCCGCGTTCTGTTCCCCCTGCCACGGCGGAAACTTCGATGGGAAGGGCCCGGCGGCCCGGGGATTCAATCCTCCCCCGGCCAACTTCTCCGATCCAACGACGATCGCGATGCTCCAGGAAAGCTATCTCTTCTGGCGCATCAAAAAGGGCGGCGTCGGCCTCCCGATCGAAGGGATGCCATGGAAATCTGCGATGCCCCGCTGGGAAGTCGAACTTCCTGACGAATGGATCTGGAAAATCATCATGGGCGAGTACGATGGCGCTCATCAATCTCCGCGTACATGGGAGTAGCAGGACGGATTGCTGAGGGTGAATCGAACAAGCACGAGGCTCGTATGACCAGGGGAATGCAACAGATGAAGTGGGGCTGCGCCATTGCGGGGGTCGGGATTGTGTGCGTGCTTGCAGGCACGACGATCGGTTTCGCGCAAGAAAGCGTGGCGGTTCGCGCTCCGATGGTGAAGGGCACCCTGCCTGCCGATGATCCCTCTTCGGCGGTGTGGGGCAGCGCGACCCCGGCGACATTTCCGATGTCGCCTCAAGTCCATTGGCAGAACCGCATTCAGGAAGCGACGGTCAAAGATCTGACCGTGCGTGCCCTGCATGATGGGACCAATGTCGCCATTCTCTTGGAGTACGCTGACCCTACTGAAGACCCAGACGATTCAGCCGCGATTGAGTTCATGGTGGGAGACAAGAAAGCCCACTTTGCACATGGCCAGCCGATGGCACAGGTCGAAGGCGGCCCCGTCAATATCTGGTTTTGGAAGAACAAGGACGGCAAAGGCGTGGACATGAATGCCAAGGGCTTTGGCACGCTCAAGGTGCAGGGGCACCAGGACGTGAAAGCCAAAGGCGTCTATGCCAACGGCACATGGAAAGTGGTCTTCACCAGGCCCCTCGCCACCGAACATCCGGAAGAGGATACACAGATCGCGACAGGTGGCTTCATCAATATCGCATTCGCCGTCTGGGACGGCAAGAAGGACGCAAGCGGCGAGTTGAAGGAGAAAGGATCGCAGAAAGCGGTCTCCTCCTGGTGGTATTTCCGCGCAGAGGCGCCACCGGACTATTCCGGCTATTACTATGCGCTCCTCGCCGTGGGCCTGGCTCTCGGATTCCAGTTCGTACTGATCCGCAAGCTAAAGAAAGGGCATTCAGCATGAAGGCGGCTCGCCTACAAGTATTGGGAATGTTGGGTGGACTGGTTGGCGTCTGGGCCATGGTTGCCGGGGGCTGTGCCAGCGAGCAGCAACAGAAGGGGCATGAACTCTACAGCCACTACTGCATGCACTGCCACGGTGAGAACGGACGCCAGAACGAAGGATTTAATTGGTCCTCGATGCCTGATCCGAAGCCCAAGGATCTCTCTAACAAGTCAGAGATGGGCACCTTCAAGGACGAAGATATCTTCAATACGATTTCGCGCGACATGAAGGATACGAGTCCCGGTGGCGACAAGATCGGCGACGACGATTTTGCCGTGCCCACTATGCCGACCTTCAAGTACACGCTGTCTGAAGACGAAATTTGGGCCATCGTCGGTTATGTCCGCGGCCTCCATGGTATGAAGCTGGAGTTTAAAGTCGAGGATCGGAAGAAAGAGTTGGCTGCGGCGCTCCAAACAGCCCAAGGGAAGTTCGACCAGGCCAAGCAGACCTATGAGGCGGCCGAGAAGAAAGCCAGCGACGAAGCGGAAAAGAAGAGCGAAGCGCTCAAGAAAGATGTCGAAGTGGACGAATCCTCCTATGCCAAAGAGTTGGCAGCCATGGGGCAGGCGAAAAAGGAACTCGATGCTGCGCAGGTTGCGCTGAATAATTTCGCGACGAGACCAGGAAAAGGCGTGAACGTAGCCCGACCCGATCTCACCGTGAAGCCGGAGCAGGCTGCGGAGATGGTGGAACTCGGCAAGCGTCTCTATTCGAACAAGTATGGCTGTAATGGCTGCCATAGCATCGGCGAAGTGGGCGGCAAGGTCGGGCCGGCGCTCGACCGCGCAGGATTCAGATTGAACGGGACCTGGATCTATCGGTGGGTCAAGAATCCGCAGGCGATGAAGCCGGAAACCAGAATGCCGGCGCTTGGGCTCAGCGATGCTGAGGCCAAGGCTGTGACGATGTACCTAGGTACCTTGCGCGCGACGAAGTCGGATGTCCAGACGGACAAGCCGGCGAGCTGAACTCAGAGCAGAAATCCCGCGACCATCCCGATTAAGACCGCGGCCCCTACCCACACATGTTGCTGAAACATGTGGAAGGCAGTGGGAGCCGGCACGGCCCGTCTGAGCTGCAGAGCTTGCCTCAGACACCATACTCCAATGGCGGCGAGCGCTGCATAGTAGATCCAGCCGATGTGGGCGAGCCGGCCTGCGAGCCCCAGCAGCATCAGCATCGCGCAGAAGACCGTGCCGACGGCAATCCACGTCGACGAACCGAACCACAACGCCGAGGATTTCACCCCGATCCGGCGATCGTCCTCCCGATCTTGAAGCGCGTAGATCGTATCGTATCCTATCGCCCAGCACACTGTCGCAGCGAACAGGCACCAGGCCGGCGCTTCGATGGCCCCCCGCGAGGCGGTCCAGGCCATGACGGTGCCCCAGCCGAAGGCGATACCCAACATGGCCTGCGGGACGTGGATGACGCGTTTCGCAAAGGGGTAGAGGCAAGCCAAAAGGATGGCGATCGGACTCAAGAGGACTGTGAGTGGGTCGAGGAATAACACGAGCATTCCGGCCAGCGAGAGGAAGAGACTGACGACTAGCAGGGCATGGATGGCATTGAGTTCACCCGACGCCAGTGGGCGTACCAGTGTGCGCGTCACATGTCGGTCGAACGATCGATCCGCTAAGTCGTTAAGCACGACCCCTGCGCTGCGCATCACAAAGGACCCCATGACGAAGATGGCTGCCAAGTGAAGCGGAGGCATGCCGCGAGCGGCCAAAACCAAGGACCAGAGAGTCGGGAGCATGAGCAGCCAGGTCCCGGTCTGGTTCTGGAGGCGAATGAGTCGGCTGATGGCCGACCATGAAAACCTCGGGAGCGCTGGCGCTTCTGATTCCGGCGAAGAAGGTTCAGTCATGCGCGTGAACTTAGCCGAGGGCTGTGGGGCTGTCAACGACCTGTCTGGTGCGGCTGGTTGTGCTCATCGAATGCTTTTCTGTATAAGAATGATTGTGCAGGTCATTGATTCAGGGCGTCCCTCCTTCCTGTGTCGTGCAGCCTCAGGGGTTGTCGCGGGGCTGTGTGTTGCGATGTTGACGAGCTGCTCGCTCTTTTCGAGTCGAGACGGCGCGACCATCGGATACTATCTCCCCCTGACCGTCCAACTTCGACCCGACCCCAGTATCGCCGCGGCGCAGCTCACCTATCAGGACGCGTGCGGCCAGCAGCAATTCTTGCCGATCGCCGCTCCATTACAGGAAACGCTCAAGCGGAAAACAGGCCGCGTCTTCGAAAAGGTCCTGACGGCCGAGACCGCAACCTCGTCTGCGCCGGATGGCTATGTCGATGCGTCGTTGGGCCTGGCCCATGTCGATCTGGCTGTCACTAGAAAGGCGAACAAGAGCTATCCGGCCACGGTCACCGTGGGATTGGACTTCGCCTACACGGCTGCCGACGGCACGGTTCTCTATAGCAAGAAGATTCAAAGCATCGGCCGTGGAGAGGTGGATGTCACCGAGTCCTCCTGTGAGGTGAAGGGACTCGATAAGATTGCTCAAGAGGCCATGAGCATCGTGACGGATGGGATGGCCAAACACCTCGGGACGTCGACCAAGATTATCGATGCCGCCGAAGCACGCAAGGCCGGTGGCTCCGAGGCGACCGTCCCGCCGCCGTCTCCGATCACAGGCGGAGGGACACCCGTAGCTGGGAAACCGACGGCCCCGCAACAGTCGACGGCAGCCGTGCCTCTGCCGGCTCCGGTGGACGAGTCTGCCATGGTGATATTTCGGGCGATCATCCGCGACGAGAATCGCAATCAGGTGCTCCACACCGGTGAAGCCGTCGCGATCGAAATTGAAGTCAAGAATGAAGGGCCTGGAACTGCACGGGCTGTCGAGTTGTCGGTTGCCGTCACGCCGCCCCTGATCGAGCGGATCCCCGGCGTGGTCTCCGTCGGCGATCTTCAGCCTGGCGAGGTGAAACGCGTGACGTTGGACGGCAAAGTCGGTACGATCAAAGTCGCCGTGCAGGCGGAGGTGTTGCTGATATTGCGTGCCGGGTCTCCATCGGTCCAGCTGCCGTCCGCTAAGAAATTTCTGGTGGCGATGAAGCCTGAGTCTGCGATGGAGGCTGTGGCGTTGCCGGTCGATGTCGATCAGCTGCCGAAGCGGACAGGCCTACTCAAACAACCGAAGGCCGTGGGCATTGCCGTCGGGGTTAGCCAGTTTCGAGAAAGCGGTATTGCCCGGGTCAAGTACGCCGCGCGAGATGCGGAGGTCATGGCCTCGTACCTCAAATCGATCGGAGGGATTCCTCCCGAGCGCGTGCGTACCCTCGTTGAAACCCATGCCCTCAAGAGCGACTTGGCCGAGGTCTTGGAAGAGTGGCTGCCCAAGCAGGTAGACCCCACCACCGTGGTGTATGTTTCGATCGCGGGCCGAGGAGTGGTCGAGGCCACCACCGGCGCGGTGTCGCTGATGCTGTTCGACAGCACGGCGACATCCGGTGCGCGCCTCTACTCGCTTCGCCGGCTGCAGGAATCCTTGACGAAGCTGCCGATTCATCGGGCCGTCGTGATGCTCGATCTCTCGCTTGAACTCGCACCGGGCAATGAGGCAGCAGGTATGATTGCCCCCCTGTGGGAACAGGAGGGAAGCGGGAAAGAGAAGATCATGTGGATGGTCGGCAACCGGGCAGTCCAGGAGGCCCATGGTTATGACCCGGGCCGGCACGGGCTGTTTACGTATCAATTGCTCAAAGGCCTGGGCGGTGCAGCAGACCTCGATAAGGACGGCACCATCCTTGCGGGCGAACTCTGCGCCTATACCAAGGGGCAGGTGCTCAAGGTGGCTCAGGAGCAGTACAATAACGACCAGGAGCCCCTCTGCCTCCCCGGGCCAGGCCAGGGGGCCTCGGTCAGGTTGCAGCCCGTTGCCCGGTACAAATAACGGCCATTGGCACCAGGCTGTGCTTCCCCACGGCTGAGTCAGTCAGAGCGCCGGGCCTGGAAAGTCTTATTTCTCATCTGTCGTTGAAGAAAAACCCCTTGAGGCTGGGAAAAAACCCGTGTAAGTTGTGAAGTCTTGCGCGAGGGCCGGCGTAGCTCAGTTGGTAGAGCAGCGGTTTCGTAAACCGCAGGTCGTCCGTTCAATCCGGATCGCCGGCTCCAT
>JAGXAR010000206.1 GCA_018971525.1 Nitrospirota bacterium | reverse complement strand
GGGACTACACCCAATTGGCCAAAGAAATTTATCCGATCATCGAAATCGATGCGGGACGTCAGGGAACATTAATTGTGACAGAGGGCCGTGAAATTGCGGAAGCGCCGCAGTAACGTGCGGAAGGAAGAGGAGGAACTATGACGAGGCAAGGGCGAGAGAAATTCGGTGTGGTGGCCATGCTGTTATGCGGACTGTTATGGGCCTTGTTTGAAACGAAAGGATTTGCGCATCCGGATCTCGTGGATCCGCAATCGAGTGCCGCACGGAGCGCCGTCATGAAAGCGTTTCCGGGCGCTATCATTCGGGATTGGCAGCCCGCCCCAATGCCGGGCTTGTACATGTTCACCCTCAACAAGGACGAACGGATTTTCTTCGTGGATCCGAGCGGCCAGTATCTCTTGGCCCAAGCCGCACTGTTTGACATCAAATCGCAAAAGAATCTGACACAGGACTTCATCCTCGGGAAGCGACGTGAGCTCCTCGACACCGTCCCACTCGATCATGCGATCGTGTACACACCGACTGAAATGGCCGCCGGCGCGCCAAAGAAACCATTGCTGGTCTTCGATGATCCCGACTGTCCGTTTTGCCGTGAGCTGCATCCGGAAGTGAAACAGCTGGTGGCCAGCGGAGTGCCGGTTGCGGTGTTTTTGCATCCGGTCGAGCGGATCCATAAAGGTGCGACCCAAAAATCTGTGAACATTTGGTGTGCGCAGGATCGCGTCGAGGCGCTGGATTTGGCGCTCGCGGGTAAAGCGGTCCCGGACACGAAACAGTGTGAGGCGCCGATCGAGGCGAATTTGGCCTTAGCGCGCCAGCTGGGCGGCGGGCCCACGCCGTATATCGTGTTGCCGGATGGACGGACGGTGGCCGGGAAGAAATCGGCCGGCGAATTGATGTCGATGCTGGGTATGGCTCCAAGCATGGCTCAGCAATTGACGCAGTAATTCGGTTGGAGGGGAGTTCAGGAGAAGGAGTCTTATGATGAATGTCTCGCGCCAGCATGCCGGTCTCGTGGGAGTGACGCTCATCGGGCTTAGCCTGACGGGCTGCGGCCATTACAAAAGCGACTTCGGGTGTAAAGGCTATCCCGAGGGCTCCTTTTGTCGACCGACCACGGAGATCTATGCGAATCGTCATCAACAGCTCACCAAAATGAAGGATGACAACGGCAATGGGGACCATGCCCTGTCGGTGGGCTCCTCGGCGTCGGATCGCGTCGCGGCGGTGGCGGGACAGACGGAGATGCAATTGGGTCAACCGAACATCAAGCCGCCGCAAGTGATGGGCGTCTGGATCGCGCCCTGGCGGGATGGTCGCAATTTTCTGCACGAGGCGTCGCTCGTCTACGCGATCGTGGAGCCGGCGGATTGGACATATGGGCGGAAGCCGAAGGGCATGGATAAAGCCGGTTCGGGCGGCTCGGTCTTTGCGCCGTTCATGTCGCGCAAGATGGTGGAGGCCCAAACGTCGGGGAAAAATGGGCCGAACGGTGGTCAGCCGATGATGACGCCCGTGCCGTCCGCCCTACCGGTGCAAGCGACCCCGCCGATTCCGTCGCCGTCCCAAGACCCCACGGCGATTCTTCGCCAATTGCAGTCTCAGCTGCCGCAGCAGCAGCCGACCAATGCGGCGCCGATTCCGTCTCCCTATGGCGGTCCGCCGCCGGGGATGGATCCCGAGGCCTATCAAGAGCAACTGCAGGAACGCATGCAGCAGCAACGAGATAAGCTCTTCCCGTAACACGCACTGTCATCCGGAGAGAGAGGAACCGTCTTCATGGCCATTCCGTTCAGCTTCTTTCGCAATGGGCTGACCCGATTTCCGCTGAGCGATTTTCTCAACTACGGGGCGTTTGACGACGAGCGCGGAGTCTATCGCCTCACCGATGGGCGCGTCGGCGCCGTGTGGGTCATGCCGCCGTTGACCGGGCTTGGGACGGCCGCGGTCAAGGGCTTGACCGGTCTCTTTTCGATGGATCTGCCGCAGGCCTCCACCATTCAGCTCGCAATGCATGCGTCGCCGACGATCGAACCGGCGCTCGAACACTATGTCGCATTACGGAACCATGCCGGACAAGGCTCGACGACGTATCGGGACGCCCAGCGGATGGAAGAGTTTTTTCTCCGCGCCCGGGATACGCGCCTCATTCAGAGCACTGGCGTGCGGCCGCGAGACTGCAATGTCTACGTGAGCGTCACAATCCCGCTGGAAGGGGAACTGCCGGACGGGATGAAGCTCGAGCTCGCGTGGGATAAGCTGAACGGCATCGAGAAGCTGCTGGAAACCTGCGGTTTCTT
>JAGXAR010000097.1 GCA_018971525.1 Nitrospirota bacterium | reverse complement strand
TCCGCAAATACATTCTCGAAAATGATTGGCTCGACGCCATCGTCGCCATGCCTAACGACCTCTTCTACAACACCGGCATCGCCACATACATCTGGCTCATCAACAACCGAAAACCCAATGCGCGGCGCGGCAAGGTGCAGCTCATCAACGCCAACGGGGAGGATTTTGGCACTCTGCTTCGGCGCAACCTCGGCAAGAAGCGCTACGAAATCACTGAGGACCAGTCGGTCGCCATCCTCAGCATCTACGAAGCGTTTGAGGAAGCACGGACCAGCAAGATTTTCGACGCCACCGACTTCGGTTACACCAAGGTCTGCGTCGAGCGCCCACTCCGGCTGCGCTACGACCTCACGCCCGAACAGCGTGGCGCCTTCGCGCTCGACAAGGAATGTCTCAAGCTTAAGGGCGACAGGTGCGACCAGCTCGCCGCCGCGCTTGATGAGCTGGAAAAACAGGCGCCTTGGAAGGATGACGCGAAGCTCGCCGCCGCGCTGACAAAGCTGCTGCCGTGGAAAATTCCAGCCGGGTTGAAGAAGACCTACCGTTTCTTGCTCGGTGTGCGCGATGAAAGCGCCGAGATTGTGAATGACGACGACGGCCAGCCCATGCCTGATTCCGAACTGCGCGACTTCGAGAACGTGCCTCTAAAGGAGGACATTGACGATTATTTCCGCCGCGAGGTACTGCCGCATGTGCCCGACGCATGGATGGACCGCAGCAAGGACAAGGTGGGCTACGAAATCAGCTTCACCAAATACTTCTACGAATACACTCCGCTCCGCTCTACCGCCGATATCGCCGCAGAACTGTTCAAGCTGGACGAGAAAACCGAAAACCTGCTGCGGGAGATTGTGAAGGAATGAAAACGGCGCATGTGCCGTCCTGGCAGACCAAGCGGCTTAAGTATCTCGTCACTTGGCAGAAGGGGAAGCAGCCTGCTGGGTTGTCTGACTCGCCTGACAACGGCGAGCGATTGCCGTATCTGACAATGGAGTTCCTTCGAGGAGAGGCGTCTGCATCGACACTTTACGCCCGACAGGAACGCAACGCTGTGGTTGCCGAGGACGACGACATAATTCTGCTATGGGATGGTGCTAATGCTGGTGAGTTTTTGGTCGGAAAGCGTGGGCTTGTGTCTTCAACATCGGCATTGCTGAGACCACGGTCAGTCCAACACCGATTTCTTTTTTATGCCTGCCGGTCCGCTCAGACCGAACTACAACAAACCACTGTGGGAATGGGAGTTCCGCATGTGAGCGGACATTCCCTCGGGCAAATGCTATTCAGCATTCCATCGCCCGCCGAGCAGAGGCGAATTGCGAGGTATCTGGACGAGGCGACAGAGAAGGTAGACCGGTTAGTGACGTTGCGGCGGCGGCAGATGGAGCTGTTGCGAGAGCAGCGGACGGCGCTCATCCAGGAGGCCGTCACCCGGGGCCTCAACCCAAACGCCCTGCTCAAAGACTCCGGCATCTCAGAGCTTGGTGAGATCCCGACGCACTGGAATTGTCTGAGGATTGCAGTTGCCGTGTCGAAGGTATCAAACGGTTACGTTGGGCCAACACGAGACATCCTTCAAGACGAAGGTGTTCGTTATATCCAATCGCTTCACGTCAAAGACGGCTTCATCATTTTTGACACGCCTTACTATGTGTCAAAGGAGTGGAGTGATAATCACCCGCGCTCAATTCTCAAAGCCGGCGATGTATTAATTGTGCAAACTGGCGCTTGCACAGGACAGTTCGCTTTAGTGCCCGAAGAGTTTGAGGGAACAAATTGCCATGCTCTCATCATCGTTCGAATGAAGCCAGTGCATGGTTCAGGGCGTTACCTTAGCCTGTTGCTTTCTTCTTCATACGGCCAGACCTGTTTGATGCGCGAGCGCACAGGAGCACTACATCCGCATCTTGAGTGTGGCAAAGTTCGCGACATTCGCCTGCCGTTTCCTCCTCCAGAAGAGCAAAATGACATCCTCGATTTCATCCAAAACGAGAACACGAGAATCGACGCACTCCACGACGCCTACACCCGCCAATTGGAGTTACTGACGGAATACCGAGCCGCGCTGGTCCGCGAGTGCGTGACCGGCCAGCGCGCCGTACCCTGAGTCCATTATGAGCCACTCCGCCGATATCCTCATAGTAACGGTCAACCGCAATGAAGCAAAAGCGGTGTTGGAGGCGTTCGCTGCCGCGACAGGCGCAAAGGGCGCTGCCTTCAACGAAGGCAACCATGCTTATCACGATCTCGGGTCAGTGAATGGTCAGATGGTGGTGATGGTGCAGTCGGAGATGGGCAGTGTGGGTCTTGGCGCGTCATTGCAAACGGTTCAGGAAGCAATCGCGGCACTGCGTCCGGGTGCGGTCATCATGGTTGGGGTTGCCTTCGGCCTTAACCCGGACAAGCAGGCGATCGGGCAGGTGCTCGTGTCGAAGCATATCATGAATTATGAGCCGCAACGGGTAGGCACGAGCGCGGATGGCAAGATGGTGTTGATTTCTCGCGGCCCCCGCGTGGACGCCTCGTCGAAGCTGTTGAATCATCTCCGAGCAGCGGATTTGAGGCGTGACCATGAGAACCCGAAGATTTCGTTCGGACTAGTGATTTCCGGGGAGAAACTGGTAGACAGCCTGGAATTGCGCGGGAATTTGCGCTCAATCGAACCGGAAGCCATCGGCGGAGAGATGGAAGGGGCCGGGCTATACGCCGCCTGTCAAAATGCCAAGATGGACTGGATTCTCGTCAAAGGCATCTGCGATTGGGCTGATGGGAAAAAAGGGCAGGACAAAGATGCCAACCAGCAGTTGGCGGCGCACAACGCTGCCACTTTCGTGGTGCAAGCACTCCAGTTGGGGAAATTGGTCGAGCCAAAACAAGGGCGACACAGTTCGGGACTAAGTGTCTCGGGCAAATCAAATGTTAAGGCGAAGGTGACGATTCACGTTCGCGGAGACCTTTCTGAATTTGGAGATAACGAAAAACGGGCGATGGTCACAACGAATGCTCGTTTGGCTGGAGTGGAGGAAAATGAGGTTGAAATCATCACGATCAAGGAAGGAAGCATCATCATTACCCTTCGAATGCCGATTACAGGCGCGGAACGCCTACTAGCTCGTTGGAATCAGGAGTCACCCGAACTTCTGGCGCAAGGCGTTACCAATTTGAAGGTCGAACCGTGGCCGATCGATACCGAGTCAATCAGGGACAAATCACGACTGAGTGAAAAGGTCTCTGAGGGCGGGATCGTCGCATCATTGTCGGCAAGTCCGCTTTACCGCGAACGCCGGGCGGAGACGTTCGACCTTGCCACAATGCTCGACATGGAGGAACTGGCGGCGTTCGTCCAAACCACGCAACCGAAGGAGTGGGCTAAGCTGGCGAGGCAGTTCCCCGGCGCGGAGCGTGAAATGCTGGCGGCACAGGTATCGGCATTGGTGGCGAAGCGCGGAACGCTGGAGGTGTTACGTAACGGGGTCTCCTTCAACGGCATCAATCTTCAACTCGCGTTCTTCCAGCCATCTGCCGGTGGCAATCAAGAGCATTTAGAGCGTTACGGGGGCAACCGCTTTGCCATCATGCGGCAGGTGCATTTCTCCACAAAGACGCCCGACCAGTCGGTGGACATGGTCATCCTGCTGAGCGGCCTACCGATTGTTTCCATCGAGCTGAAGAATCATTTCACCGGACAGAACGTACAGCACGCCATCGCACAATATCGGCGGCGCGACCCGCGTGAACCGTTTTGGGCGCGGTGTCTGGTGCATTTCGCGGTGGACGATGATGCAGCCTACATGACCACACAGTTGCGAGGGAAAGAGACGCTCTTTCTGCCGTTCAACCGCGATACCCAGAACCCGATCATCCACGACCGCTTTGCGTCGAGTTACCTCTGGGCAGATTTCATGGACGCCGACGGGCGGACGGAGTTAGGCGTGCTCAAGGCGGATTCGCTGCTGCAATTGATCCAGAACTACCTGCACTTCGAGCGCGATGAGAAAACAGGCAAGGACACGTTCGTTTTTCCACGTTTTCACCAGTTGATGGTAGTGCGGAAACTCCTTGCGCACGCAAAGGAAAACGGGAGCGGACACAATTACCTCGTCCAACACAGCGCCGGGTCGGGCAAGAGCAACAGCATCGCGTGGCTCGCGCATCAATTGGCCAATCTATGCGGTACGGATGGACAGCCGGTATTTGACAGCATCGTAGTCATTACTGACCGTCGGGTGCTGGACCGGCAGTTACAGAACACAATCAAGCAGTTCGAAAAAATCAAAGGAACGGTGACGAAAATTGAACGCAACACGAGGCAACTCGTGAAGGCGTTGGAGCGCGGCGACAAAATCATCATCACCACGCTGCAAAAGTTCGGGTTTATCGGAGAGATGGCAAAGCTTCCGGGCAAGAAGTTCGCCGTGATTGCGGACGAGGCGCACAGCTCACAAACAGGCGAGGGTGTGAAGGACCTCAAGCTGGCGCTGACGAGCGAGGAACAGCTTAAGGCCGCGATTCAGAAAGACGAGGAGGGCGAGAGCGAAGACCCTATCGAAGCGGAGTTGGAACGCATCCAGAAGGCAAGGCAAAAGCTTCCGCATCTGTCATTCTTTGCCTTCACAGCCACGCCCAAGGATAAGACCCTGGAATTGTTCGGTACGCCGGACAAGGCGGTTAAGAAAGGCTTCCGCCCGTTTCACCAATACTCGATGCGACAGGCCATCGAGGAGGGTTTCATCCTCGACGTGCTCCAGAATTACACCACCTACAAGACCTACTTTGAGCTCGTTCAGAACGAGAAGGCCGAGGGCGAGAAGCTGGTGGAAAAACTGAGGGCGCGACGCCTGTTGCTCGAATACGTGGACCAGCACGAGTTCGCCATCAAGCGCAAGGCGCACATCATCGTCGACCATTTCACCCGCAAGACAGCGCACAAGATCGGCGGACAAGCCAAAGGGATGGTGGTAACGCATTCGCGCGCCCATGCAGTACTCTACAAACAGGCGATCGATGAGGTGTTGCGCGAGGAGAACTTACCCTTCGGTGTCCTCGTGGCCTTTTCTGGGACGGTGACAATTAACGAGCAGAAATATACTGAGGAGAACATGAACCCGCCCGGCACGGGGGACATTGCCGAGGCGTTCAAGAACCCAGCGCAACGGCTTCTGGTGGTGGCGAACAAGTTCCAAACTGGCTTTGACCAACCGCTCATGCACACAATGTATGTGGACAAGAAGCTCGGCGGGGTGGCAGCGGTGCAGACCTTGAGTCGGCTCAACCGTACGTTCCCACCGCTCAAGCAAGACACGATGGTGCTCGACTTCGTGAACGAGCAGGAGGTTATCCAGGCGTCATTCCAGGATTACTACCAGCGCACAGACCTCGAAGGCGCAACCGACTCGAACAAGCTCTACAGCCTCAAATACACGCTGGAGCAGATGCACGCTTTTACGGCGGACGACGTGGAGCAATTCGTGCTGATGTTCATTGTACAGAAAGTAACGTCGGAGAAGTTGCAGCCGTTCTTCCAGCGTATCGTGGAAACCGGCTACGCCAACCTCGGCTCCGAGCACAAAGGCAAGCCTGATTACGACAAACTGGCAGTGGAGGCAAAGGAGAAGTTCCGCAAAGAAACCGCTCGTTACGTTCGCCAATACGGCTTCATCAGCCAGATTATGACGTTCACCGACCCTGCGCTGGAGAAGTTCTACCTTTTTGCCAAGCTGCTATTGAAGCAGTTGCCGTACGAAAAGCAAACCCTGCCGCGTGAAGTGATGGACATGGTGGACATGGACAAATATCGCGTACAGGAGGAGCAGAACGGCAGTATCGCTCTTGCCCCCGAGGACGCGGCGCTTGATGTGACTTCCGACGATGGTCACCGTGGCCAGAAGGATAAGGATAAGGAAAAGTTGAAGGTTATCGTCGAGAGACTGAACGCCGACTACGGCATCGCTTTTGAGGAAGCAGACCGCGTGGTGAATGCGATCAAACAGAAACTTGAAACCGACGATGCGTTGCGTGCGGCCTTTAAAACACACAGCATAGATTTCCTGAGAAAACAAAAGCTTCAGAACAGCATTAAGGAAGCATTTCTAAGCAACGCCGACGAGTTCCTCAACTTTATGTCAAAGACCGAAACCGATCCCAGCTTCGGAAAGTTTTTCTTCTCGGAGATGTTCAAGTGGTATGAGAATTCGGTATCCCCGAAAGCACCACCCAAAGCAGGTCTTTGAGGGAGTTACATTTGGACTTAGCCGTCCTTCTATTCAACTGTACTACTCCACTTAATTTCTGGACAGCTAGTTGACCATTGCCAGCCATTAATTCTACAGAGAATCCAGCCCTTTTCGAGTCTCCACGTCTAATGGGACATCCTGGTTCACTCGCTCGTGACTCTGTTGCGAGGGACTCGGCTGTCTCAAGTTATGATGGGTTATGAATAAATTCAGTGGGTTTCCTGCCTCCACCTGACGATGCCACCTGTCGACAATTTAAGCAGGGCATGACACTTTGAGGGAGTCAGGCCAAAAGATTGCTAATAACTGTGTTCATCACAATTTTCGATGGTACACCTTGCGAAAATCGCTTTTAAGATCATCTGAATATCCAGCGACCATTGCTTCGACACGCCCAAATTCAAGGTTGCCTGCCTCATTAACTTTTGTCATCATATCTCGGTAAACATCCTCCTTCACACGATCGGCAAGTCGAATCCCTAGTAGGCTGGGGAAGATATACCGGTAGGCAGAGCGAACCTGCGACAATTTTGGTGCCATTGCAATGAAGTTCAACAAAAACTCCGGCCGCATCATATAGCGCGCCCCATACATCCCAACCACGTCACGCGTGTGATTCAGTATCGTTCTTTCACTAGTAAGCCACCAAGTGCGATAACCAAACACATTTGGCACTGCGGTCTCCCCACTTCGCTCGCGCCGCCCATATACGGCGAGAGCCATCAACGCATCGTTCATCGCTAACTCGGCACTCGCTTTCTGGGGCATTAGATCAGTTGCAATTTGATCCATTTGACTCTTCGCTTTATGCGTAATCAAGCTATCAATTTCTGCTCGGCTCTCGTATTTCATTCGAAAAGTACTGAGCAAGTAGCGCTTCAAATCTTCCTTACCTTCCGAACCATGCAATCGGGTTGGATTGCAGAATTGTTGAAGATAGGCAGCCCATGTGTGAGGTGGCTCAACATTTTTCGGCGGGTCAAATCGTGCATAGAAATATGCACGAATCAAAATCTTCGGGCAATTCCGGGCAATTTCGTACGTTATTTTGGATTCTTCCCGAGCGAAATAAGACCTAAATTCATTGTCGGTCGACTTGAGATGATGATGCACCTCGGTAAGAACCGGCTCTGTCAAGACAAGAGTTGACCGAGCATCTACTAACATTTTCAGGATCGTCCGCAGACGCTGATCGTCAGGCCTGACGTAACGCTCACTAAGCGCACGCACGATCAGATCCGTTCCGACATAGAGATAAAAGTCGCTTGCCATTTGTTCGAAATACTGCACGATTCTCGGCTCAGCCTGAAGACTGAATAACAATGCATAGGTATGTGCGAGCTTACTCAGGAAAAGCCGCTCTTCGGGGGTGCTGTTGTAAAATGTGCAACGAAGAGCTTCGAGAATGGCTCCCTTGTAGCTTTGGTCCTCCGGTGCCTGAATCCCTCGCTCGATTATGACTTCATCAACATGATCGGCAATCGTAGGGTAATCATCTCGACCACGCTTATCTTCCAGAAATGCGCTGAACTCAAGACCCTCCCGTTCAAAAGTCAGCTGAAGAGTTCTGAGAGCAATTTCTGCAGCGATATGAATATCCTTATCAATAAGTTCACCATCCGAAAGCCTTGATTCAAGGATTCTTAAAACATGAATTCGGAGTGTCTCATCTGCAGCATTCTCCTTCTGAATTTCGATGCGGGTTTCATAGGGAAGACAATAATGATCATCCTTCCGATGATGACGAATCTCCCGACCTATTGGATTGCTTTTCGATGAGAGAATGGCAAGCCGCGCGTCTAAATGAATTCCAAGAAGCGTACTTGCGAAAGGAAGAGCTTCCTTAATCGACAAGATTATCTCATCCTTGGTCTTAAATTTATCCTGGTCTGGGTCAGTACCTTCTAATGCCCATAAAATGAGGCTATCGACAACTGCTTCAGACAAACTTTGATTGTCTGATCTACGATCAAGTTCTTGCCTCAAAAAAACGTAAATTGCGGGAGAGCGGACGTGCTCTGATTGACTGATTAGCTGCGCAGCACCTATCTGCTTGAGTAGATCCAGGTATTTCCCCAAATGGGTCCTAAAAGCATTCCGCGTGTCCAAAGAGTCGTTTATTTTCCTGGCAATATAAGCGCGATCACGAATCCGAACAATCAACTTCAATTCATCGGACAAAAGTCTTTCTTCAGCATCTAATTTCTGGACTTTCTGCGAGGTAACATAAATTAGGGTATTCGGGGTACGCCCCCCTTTTCGCAGGGCCGTCACCGTCCTTCGAATTTTCGACCGATGATCTTTTTCTATAGATGCTTGATAGAAGATCTCCGCTCGGCTATCTGCCCACAAGGATTGAGTTTGAAATGCATCCGCTCCACCATCGTGCACTCCCCCCAGTGGTACGAAGTTAACGCCCGCGATGGCGGGGAAAAAGGAATTTACAAAATATTCGAATGATGTCCCTGAAGTACGCTCAAGAGCTACTTCAACCAGATCAGAATGTATAAGTTCATCAGGCATGCATAGACCCTCCAAAACCACTAGCTGGCCATAGTATATCCCTATTCTAATTGTCAGAAAACTGGAGCTTTCTCTAAAGAAATTAGGATGTTAATCTTTAGGTCAAGTCTATGATTGGTTTTCGTTCTGCTTCTATATTGCCCCACTTAAATTCTAGACAGGTTGTTTCGTGTTTGTGTGTGCCCATTCGTCAATGAGTTCGCAATGTTCGAGTCTCCACCTCTCAAGGGACATCTGGGTACACGAGCTCGTGACTCTGTTAAGAGGGCCTTGGCTGTCTTCTTCTACAATGAGTTTTGAATAAATTCAGTGAGTTTCCTGCAAACACTTGACTAAACTACCAGTCCAAATCTTAACTGTGGCACAACAACCTTTTCTTGATAGAAACCCTACGTGTTCCCGGCGTGTTCCTTCTACGGCATAACACGCCAAAACAGACCCCATTCCATGTGAATAGAACCAAATGGACGAACCGGCGAAAAGCCACTCGAGACGGGGCATTCAGCCATGCTGACAAGGGTTTATGTGGAAGTATTAGAAAGGCTTAGAAGGCTGATCCCGGGTCCAGAATCTTCCCTGACCAACACCTTAACAAACTACATCCTCCTTCGGAGTTACTCCCTTTTGGTCTGCCCCTCTTCCAAGGCGTCCTCTATGCTTCTCTCTAGAGGAAGCGTCCACCACACAACGAAGTCATGGATGGGCGGTCAAGGAGGTACTCTCATGGCGACCATACTCGTCATTGATGATCAGGAACCAATACGTGCTCTACTCCATAGAGCACTGGAAGGGGCTGGCCACGAAGTCCTGGAAGCGTCGAATGGCCGGATTGGCCTTGAGCTGTATCGAAAGCGATCAGCGGACTTAATCATTACCGATATTGTCATGCCGGAGATGGATGGCCTTGAACTGATGTTGGAGCTGACCAGGAACTTTCTCAACGTCAAAGTCATCGCCATGTCCGGCGGCATAGAGAGCGAGGAGCCGCTCAACGTGGCCAAGCTGTTAGGTGCTCGTCAGACATTTCGAAAGCCTTTAGAAATGGACAAATTACTCAGTGCCGTTCGTGACGAATTGGCACATTAGCTGGAAAGGATGACTGCTCGTCAACCCGCACGCGCCGGTGGTCGGTTCCTTTGGTCGAGAGAACAATGAAACGGAACCCGCTTACCTAAGCGAGGACTCATCAAGACAGTTCCCCCCATCACCCGGGTTGCCGTGCCAGAGTTGGCGTATCGGCAGGGCATTTCTTCATGCCCTGCCCTGAAATCCCTCTTCAGAGGTACCTCGTTCTGGTCTGTCGCCCCGCCTCTTCTCACGCTATTCTTTCTCCAGAACGGAACGTTCACCCATGAAGTGAGAGGAGGCCATGTCATGCACTGCAGGCGTTGTCAGGGCTTGATGGTGGAAGACCAGTTTTTAGATCTTGAGGGGACCCAAGGCTTCATGTGGATGAAAGGCTGGCGTTGCATGAATTGCGGTCATGTGTATGACTCCGTGATCGAGCAGAATCGCCTGGCCCGACAGGAGCAGGTCTTGGTGCTATCAAGTGGTGAGGCAGACTATCAGGATGACGAAGTCCATCTTGGATCAGAGGCAATTGTCAGGCTAGCGGCTTGACCTAGCAGAGTCTTGCAACCCTCGAACGCGCCACAAGCAGCGCTACCATAGCGATTGACTCAGGTGCCACTAGTGGCACCTACTCCTGTAACTCATTGAGTTTCCATGACATGAAATGTCACTTTTTGCATCGTTTTTTAATAGCAAGCTGTTGATTCTGCTTAATTTCGTGATGCCCTGAAAAGGCTGGTGTCGATTGTCCGATGTTCTCAGCCCTTCTTTCAGTCGGCCTAAGCTTCATCCCAACTGTTGCCGCATCCCATCGTGTTTCTGTTGTAGCCACCGGCATCAGCCGGCCGGCTAGCACCTGCGAGGCGCACCGTTCGCGCCAGTAAGACTGTCACTCCCACCGCTTGATCCTCTCCAGTACGCCAGCGCCGCCAGCTGCCTCATGTTTCCTCCCTGAAATGTGCATTGGCTCTCCTCTTCCTGTGAGAGAGCCAACTTCATTTCAACATAAGGAGGAAACAAGATGGCTACCAACAAACAACCAGCGAACACGCTACGATGCGGCAACATCAAAGCCACGATCTGGCAGAATGTCAGCGAGAACGGTCCGTTCTTCGCGACGACCTTCTCACGGCCGTTCAAGGATCAATCCGGAGAATGGCGCAATAGCACCTCATTCGGTCTCAACGACCTTGAGGCCCTGCTCACCCTTGCGCGTGAGGCCAAAGAGTGGATTGCCACTCATACCTTCAGGCCCTGAGGGTATTCATCGGAAGCCTCCGGCCTTTCGGAGGCTTCCTTTCGACTCATCTACTCTTCTACTTCTTTGCGAGATGCCAAAATTCCAGTAAAGCGTGGTGTAGCTGTTTGAGGAACGATCCCTATAACAATTACGGATAAGTTCAAAAATACGGACAACAAGAATGAGATTGTGAGATGTTGTTAACAACATCGGTTTGTCTGTTACAAGGGATGAAGAGACTTAAGCACAATCCTTCAGTTTGAGGGGGGAGATATATATGTTGGTAATGCCTGTAAGTTTGCTTTTATCTGCGCTTGTTATTTTAGTCGGTTGCGTCGGTCCCCTTGTTCCAGTCAAAAAAATTGCTGAGCTTCCCATAGAAGAGCGGCGCGCTGTTCTCGGACTCCCTATCTATAATGAAAGCCAACTTGTTGGAAAAGAGTACACAGTGATTGAGATAGGCTCGAAAAAGTGGACGCCTTCAACCTGATATATTGCGGTCTGGAGGTGTTGGATGGAAACGTTACCCCGGCAGAAGTATACGAAGGAATTCCGTGAGCAGGCCGTACGACTGGTGAGCGAGCAGGCGCTCACGATCCCCGAGGCGGCCAGACGGCTTTCCATGTCAGCCCAAACACTGTCGAACTGGGTGTATAAGGCGCGGCACGGCACACTGGCCGGGATGGACGGCAGCCGCAAACCGGTCACGGATCTCGACGCCGAGGTTTCAAGATTGAAGCGCGAACTTGCCGAAGCAAGGATGGAGCGGGACATCTGTCAAGGGTCACCCAAATTTCCCCAGTTATGGTCATCGAAAATTCCCCACCCCGGTTAGGCTGTCGTTGACGCTTCCTCGACCCGCACGAGTCCGGCTTTGAGCTTCTCCCTGAGCCGATACGAATGGCCGCGGATATTGATCGTG
>JAGXAR010000096.1 GCA_018971525.1 Nitrospirota bacterium | reverse complement strand
CTCGGGGATCGTCAGTTCCTGCTCGCGCACCAGTCGCACGGCCTGCTCACGGAATTCCTTCGTATCCTTCTGTCGGGGTAACTGTTCCATCCCACACCTCCAAACCTCTATATTAGGTTGAAGGCGTCCACTTTTTCGAGCCTAGCTCACACTGATTCCTAAACCGTTTGTCGTACGTTCAATTCGTATCGGGGGCACCAAACCGAGTTCGCTCGTGCCGTCGGCCCCTTTATCGCCTCGCCGCTTATCGGCCAACAGATCCTCCCAGCCTAATCATGTCCTGCACTTCATGCGCGCTCGCACTACACGCGCTTCATCGTGCGTTCGCCGCGCATGCCAGCCACGATCTCTATCGATGCAGACCCTGCGTATCCCCTCCCACCGATGAGGAATCCAAATACGCTTGCCCGCCGCGCGATTGCGTGTACTCATCCTGAGTAAGCGAACCATCTTCAGGGGAGCACCCCTGTCGAAGGGAGGCACATTGAACCCAAGAAGCGATCCCGCCGACCCGTGCGTCGTGGAGTACTTCCGACAGAACTTTGCGGATACGGGAAGGACGACGGATCTCTCCGGCGATGGGATGGAATTCCTCGACACCCATGCAGGCCATACCGGCATGCGCCCCCGCTCCAACAATTGGCAGGGGATCTGAATCTGCCAGACCGATTCAGATCCCCTACGCCGATGTGCGATGGACGCGAAGTCGAGAGTTCGGATTCAAGTTTGGCCCGATGGAACCCGCGGTTAAGGCGCAACTCCAAGATCTGCTATCGACGCTCTACGGCTCATTAATCACTTAGATACGTCCTGACTTTCACTCTTCACGCGGCACACTCCCTCGCCACCTCAATCTACATCACGTCTCCCTTCATTTGAGGTACCTCTTTCAGGTCTATCCAACTCAGCGACGACCCGTTACTCTTGTGTCCAGAGAGGACACACAAGGAGGACAGCATGACCTGTACACGTTGTCATGGTTGCATGGCGAAAGATCACTTCATCGATCTCATGGAGAGCGCCGAAAGTATGTGGATGGCGGGCTGGCGCTGCCTCAACTGCGGAAACGTCCTTGACCCCGTGATGGAGCGGAATCGTCGCGGACAGGGAGTGGCCGCAGTCGTCTCAACCGCACGAGTGCCAGGCCCTAACAGGATCGGGGCTCAAGAAGAAGAAGTTGACGTCATCGCAGGCGTTGCGGCCTAATCAGCCGGGCCACTAGTTCAGGTGAAATGCGGAGACGCATCTTCCACCTCGACCCGCTTCTAGCGCCCCTGTTCGCTTTCCCATGTTTTCTTGCCAGGTTGTGGAGGCTGGGCTAGACTTTTCCCACACTCCATGGCACGAGCAAAAACTTCAGAACAGCCCCGCTCGCGCTCCAAAGCTGCCACGATTGAAGAGCTCACCCGTGGCGTTGGAAAGCTCCAGGAATTCCTCGCGCAGGTGGAAGACATTGGCCGAGAGGGCTTCCCCTATCTCGACGCGGCCAGGGCCAGAACAGAGTTGCAATTCCGCGAGTGCATTCGCCGCACGTTTGGCGAGAAGTCCCCGGAATTCCAAGAGCATCGGCACCACAAACTCCTCATGCACAGCCCTGAGGACACGCAGCAGAGTATCGCCCTGATCAAAACCCTTATTGCCTCCCTTGAGCAGAAGAAACGAGACCTGCAAGGAGGACCGCCTCCTGCACAGATCCCACCAGCGCCGGCGGCGACTCCACCGATACCCACGCGCCCACAGATGACCTTAGTGCCGGCATCGATCCCGACTGTCCACGTGACCATGACGCAAACGGCACCGGTCACGCCACCGCCAATGATAATGTCCGTCGCCATGAGCACGAATCTCGACCTGTCCTCAGCCACCTCAGCACCGATTCCCCCTCCGTCCCCCCCGGCACCCTCAGCCTCTTCGGGAAAGTCGGAGGAGCCTCTGATACCGGCCACATCTCTGTCCGAACCACCACCGATTTCACCAGCGCCGATCACGACGGCGATGTCGAATACCCCACTACAACCGGTGGCTCGGCTCGCCCCGGCGCCCCTGGACCCGCCACCAGAAACTCCACAGCCCGCGCAGGCAGCTTCGTCCCATGCCGGCAGGCCACCGCAGCCACCACGATGTGAACGGGAGCCCATCATGCATCCAATTCCCTCTGCCAGGCCACAGCAGCAACTGCAGGAACCGCCTCCCAGCCCTCCACATCTGCAGGCGCGTCCTTCGATTCCGATCGACTCCTCCTTGCACCAGGAGCCCGCACCTCCGTCTCCTCAGGCCGGATCGGACCCTCTCGAACTCGTCAAGACACTTTGTCGTCGGTTTCACTCTGTCGCTCGGCAGTTGCGACTCCGGGGGGAATATCGAGCCACGTTAAGTGTGGAAGATGAGTTCGATGCGCAAGATCTGCTGCATGCCCTCCTACGGATCCAATTCGACGATATCGGCACGGATGAATGGACGCCGGGTTATTCAGGCGGAGCCCCGCGCACGACATTCTTGCTGGACGATAGTCGACTTGCGGTGATCGTCAAGAAAACACGCCCCGGACTCACCGCCAAAGACCTCACCGACCAACTCCGGATTGACGCGGAGCGGTATCGATCCCACGACCGCTGCACGACGCTCTTGTGCTTTCTTTACGACCCCGAGGGCCGTATCGGGAACCCTCGAGGCCTCGAAGCTAATCTCACGAGCGTGAGTGATTCATTTGTCATCGACGTACTCGTCACCCCGAAATGAGGTTATGAATGAAAAAGTCTAAGCGTGTCGTCGCCACGCACTCCAACTCGCCTGTAGGCCCTCCCGCATTGACAGGGGCGACAGGCATCCGCTACGTTGGCAACGAACCCGCTATTCCTGCTGTGCCTTGTACGATTCACGCCCCAGTCGATGGCGGGATCATTATGTCGGATCGGGCCTACGTACTCATCAATGTACTGCCGGGACGGACAAGCGATGTGGTTCGCGCTCTGTCCGGAATCAAGCAGATCAAAACCATCGACCCCTGCTGGGGCAAGCCGGATATTATTGTGGTGGTGGAAGTGTCGGACCAGGATGCACTGACCCAGTTGGTGTTGAGCCGGATTCATGAGATCGACGGCGTCTCGCAGACTGAAACCCATCTCGTCTATCGATTGAAGGACAGTAAAGCCAAGTGACCCACACTCTTCGCATACTCAGCTTCGCCCTCCTCGTCATCTGGACGTCCGCGTGCGCAGGGCCTCCCATTCCCCATGAGCCTGACGTGATCGACGTGGCGCTCCCCGCTCCGGCTGATCGGGTGAAAACGGCCGTGATGCAGATCCTGACAGAGGGAGGCTACGACGTCGACAGGAAGGATGACGAGAGCCTGACAACCGGCTATCGGGATGAAATCAGCGGCCCGTGGGACTGCTTGCTTCGCTGGCGTTTTGGTACAGGACGAAGCCGTGTCGAAGCGATGGTGACTTCGGCATCCGAGCAGAGCAGCAGACTGCGATTGAACGTGCTGTATGAAGGCAAGGACGGGATATTCACCCGGTGGGAAGATTCACCGACCGCGCTGCCTCAGAGCGCCGAGAATCAATTGCGATTAATTAAGAACGCGCTCCAAATTCTTTGACCCTCTCTCCTACTCTTTCTCTCCGCCGTCGGCATCATCGCCAAGATCCAATCCGAACCGCTCAGCCATCCGATAGAGAGTGCGCCGATCAATGCCGAGAATCTTAGCAGCTTTGACTTTATTCCCCTTGGTTTCCTTCAGCACGCGGACGAGATGACGCTTCTCGACCTCCTCCAGCGTCAAGCATCCCTCATCGCTGCGGTCGATCGCTCCGGCGGTCTCCTTCGACGGCAGCTCCGTCTGACGCAGTGCCGCCGGGAGGTCGTCCGGTGTGAGGAGCGGACCGTGACTCAACGAGACGGCACGCTCAATGGCGTTTTCCAACTCGCGCACATTGCCGGGCCACCGATACTGCAGCAACAACGTCATCGTCTCCGGCAGCACCCCGCGCACCGCATGCGCCGCCCCCGCCGCGCATTTCTGCAAGAAGTGATGCACCAACATCGGAATATCCTCCCGCCGCTCCACAAGCGACGGCAAGGTGATCCGCACGACATTGAGCCGATGGAATAAGTCGTCCCGGAACTTCCCCTCCTTGACGAACTGCTCAAGGTCTCGATTCGTCGCAGCGATGATACGGACATCGACCTTCGTCGACGTCGTGCTGCCGACACGGCGAACTTCGTGATCCTGCATCACCCGCAACAATTTGACTTGCAAGGCCTGCCCCATCTCACCGATTTCATCCAGAAACAACGTGCCCCCGTTCGCGGACTCAAAAAGACCGACTTTGCTTCCCACCGCGCCGGTGAAGGCCCCCTTCTCATACCCGAACATTTCAGACTCCAGCAAGGTATCCGGCAACGCCCCGCAATTCACCGGAATAAACGGTTTGTCCCGACGAGGCCCATTCGCATGGATCGCCCGCGCAATCAGCTCCTTGCCTGTCCCGCTTTTCCCTTGCAGGAGCACCGTGCTCTTGCTCTCGGTCACCCGAGCTACCAGCTTATACACTTCCAGCATGGCGGGACTGCTCCCCACCAGCGGAGTCCATTCATCTTTGCTCTTCAACTCTTCACGAAACTGGGCATTCTCTCGGACGAGTCGGGAGTGATCGAGACTCCGACTGACCACCAGCTTGATTTCCTCCTTCTTAAACGGCTTGGCGAGATAGTCGTAGGCCCCTTGCTTGATCGCTTCGATCGCCCCTTCCAGAGACCCGAACGAGGTCAGCACCACGACCGCCGTGTCAGGGCTCATCCGCTTAAATTCACGCAAGACCGTGAGTCCATCGACCGCGCCCATACGAATATCTGTCAGAACCAGATCCACTCGCCCCCGGCGTCCACGAGCGATGACCTCTTCTCCGCTGGCGAAGGCTTCAACGACATAGCCTTCCTTCTTTAACGCCTCGGCCAAGAGCTCGCGAGCTACCGCATCGTCGTCGACCACAAGAATATTTGCTGGTTCCATCAGACCCTCTCTGTCACGCGCGTCGGCTCGGTCTTCAATCCAGGCAAGGTCACGGTGACGGTTGTGCCGCGCCCGGTCTCGCTCTCGAGTGAAAGATTGCCTCCATGGGCCAGGACCGTTTCGCGGCTTAAGAATAGCCCTAACCCGGTACCCTTGCCAATCGCCTTGGTCGTAAAAAATGGCTCGAAGGCTTTCTGCATATCGGCCTCCGGCATGCCGCATCCCGTATCCCGCACCGCGACAGTGATCACCAGAGGTGACATCGCGTCGGCCACCCGACGGCCGCGGTCGAGTTCGTCGGACGAGGCCGCACGGGCTCCTACTAATACTGTCACTATTCCGTGCGCTGGAGTGGCGGCTAAGGCATTGGCTAATAAGTTCACCAACACTTGATGCATCTTTTCCGCATCGGCCCAGACGAGCGGGAGGTCCCCGGGAATCTCGACCGTCAATGTGACCTCTTTCGCATGGAAGGCCGGTTCCATGAGCACGGCGGCCGGGCTGATCACCTGCTCCACGGGCAACCACGTCGGTTCAGGCTGACGCTGTCTGGTTGAGGACAGCAAATCCTGAATGATCCGAACCACCCGCGTGAGCTGCTCATCGATAACTGTCACCCGCTTCTTCATCTCAGGCGTGACACCCGGCTCTTCCGCCAGCGCTTGCACGTGCCAGGCAATCGAGTGCAGCGGTGTTCCGACCTCATGCGCCACGGAAGCCACCAGCTGCCCGACCGCGGCTAAGCGTTCTGAACGATTCAATTGGTCTTTCGCATCGACCAGCTGTGTGTTGGCCTTTAGGAGATTTTCCGTCTCCCTGGCGAGAGCGGCACGCGCCGCCTCCTCTCTCGCTTTGCGCTCTTCCCAGGTCATGCCGATATAGGCCACCACCAGGAGCACTCCTGCGACTACGCTGCGATTGATCACGGCCGACTGAAACCGACCCGGCTTGGTCGGTTGCATCAGCCCCATATAGGTCGCCACGATACAGGCCACCACCGTCACGAGCATCAGGCCGCGACTACGCACCGTCGCAACCAACAGAATCGGCAACACAAAACCGTACGCGCCGACAACGTTCGCCGGAGCCGCCATTTCAAGAACGACGATCGCCAGGAACACCGCCCCTGCGATCGCCAACACTATGCGATTTTGTTTCAACATGGGAATGGGAGACACGTGCACTGCTGATGAACCATGGTGCGATCTCTAGCAGGCTGCGGGAAAACCATTTCGGCACAGCAGAACTTGAGGGGTCTGCACGTCTGGGACAAGAAAAGAATATCCCCGCAGGATGCTCAAAAAGGCCGTCCAGCAAGGCCGTAGCGAGCGAAGAGGCGAGGCGTACTCTGTGCCGTACGTCGAGCTTCTGAGGGAAGCGAGAACGAAGCTGGCGGAATTTTTCAGCATCCTGCTAGAGGGTCTTACCCTAGCGGACGTGTCGAACGCAAGACGGCCCCAAGTTGCCGCAGACGTTCATCACACAGGAGATCCGCCACACGAACCGCATACTTCCGGGTCCAGTTCGGATGACTGTCGACCGTCCCTGGAAGATTGGTTTGCGAGAGTTCGCCCAAGCCGTCTTCGAGATTCGCCAACACAATACAGGACGGCGTGCGAGCGAGATAGATATGAATCGCCCGGCAGAGATCAGTCGTCATGGCGGGCGCAGTAGCCAGGTCCTCGGTCACGCCATGCGGCAGGAGGCCCTCCCGCTTGAGGGCACTGAGGATGCCCCCCTTGTCGCGTTGCCGTTCCTCCCAGGCCTGATGGCGTGCGGCATCATTCGGGAAAGCGCCCAATCCCGCCCGTACTTGTAAGTCCTCGCCGGACCAAAATCCAGCGAGCGTCGGCAAGTCGTGCGTCGTGGCCACAGCCAGCGATTGTGCGGGATAGTCGCCCGGCGACTTCCATGCACCGTCCCCACCGCGCTCGAAGTAGAACACACGATACGACAGCACTCTCGCCTTCGCCAATTGCTCTCTGACCCAATCGGGGACCGTGCCGAGGTCTTCTCCGATCACCAAGGTTTTGGATCGGGTACTCTCCAACGCCACGATCGCCAACAAGTCTTCAAAGGGGTACTGCACATACGTACCCTCGGACGCGGGCCTCCCGCGCGGAATCCAGAAGAGACGGCAGAACGCCATCACGTGGTCCAATCGGATGGCCCCTCCGAATCGGAAATTGTTGCGCAGCAGCTGGATCATCAGCTCATAGCCGCTGGAGCGCAGTGCGTGAGGATTGATCGGAGGCAAACCCCAATTCTGTCCCTCTGGCGCAAACGCGTCCGGCGGGGCGCCGCAGTCGGCTCCGAGCGCCAGCACCGATTGATGAATCCAGGCCTCGGCCCCGTTCCGATCGGCACCAAGAGCCAAGTCATGATACAGCCCGATCGGCATCGCCAGCTGCTCGGCCGTCCGTCGGACCTCGTTCAGCTGTTCGTTCGCCACCCACTGAATGTATTGAAAGAAGCGAATGCGCTTCCGGTGTCGTTTCGCATATTCACGAACCGGCTGGCCAGGCGTCAGAAATTGTTTGGGCCAATCGTGCCAGGTGGCCGACTTGGATTGAATTAGCCGGCGTTCTTCCTCCAACGTCTGGAAGGCGGCATACAACTCGAGCGGCGTGCCTTCAGACTGGATAAACCGCTCCAAGAGCCAGCCGCGCGCCGTGTTCGGTTGGAGATTCGGCTCCTCTCCGCTGTAGGCATCTTTGAGGAATTTACGGTAGGCCAAATCGAGCATGGTGCGCTTGGCGGTCGCGATGGCGTCGTAGTCCACCCGCCGACTCTCTCGCAGCGCCTGGAGCTTGGCTTGAAACTCGGGAGCATGGAACTGTTGCTGCGCCTCCTCCGACCCAAAAAATTCCGGCAGCCGCTCGAGATCGATATAGAGTTCATTGAGATACAGCCGACTGTACGGCGCATAGGGGCTGATGTGATACGGTGCAGTATTCCGCAACGCATGCAGCGGATTGAGTCCGATGACTCCGGCGCCGAGTCCCTTCCCGGCCCACTCCACAATCCGGCCGAGATCGGTGAAGTCGCCGCACCCCCAATTCCGATCGGAGGACAACGAATAGAGCTGCAAGGCCAGTCCCCACAACCGGTGGTTCGCCTCGATCGCCGGCGAGACATAGCACTGGCGGGGCGCCACGATGACACGCATCGTCCCCACCACCCCCCCGACCAAACCTTCGGCCCGTAGCGTCAAATTGTAGTACCCGAGCGAGAGACCATGCGGGGCAGGTATCTCGACACGCACATGCCGCCGCCCATTGAGAAAACGGACCTCCACCGCTGAGAGCCCAGGCCCTGCGTGTCCTTCCTGCACTACTGCATTTGCCTCGTCGCGGACCTGCCACTCCACCGCGACGGACCGTTCTTTCCCGTCCTCGAGCGCCAGACAACAGGACACAGAAGATCCCGTCTCACCGTCACGCAGGATCCGCACCGGATCGCAGGGGCGTTGCCACGGCGCCTCATCCCATTCTCGCAGGGCCTCTGTCAGCGATGCGATCGAATCGACCGTAAAGCCCATGGCAGTCAGAATGGCGCGCCGGGTGTCATCAGAGGTGAGATGTAGATTCCCTGCGATATCGTGATAGTCAGCCACGATACCGACACGTTCAGCGAGTCTGGCAAGAAGAGTCTGCTCGGTCTGGTCCTGCATGAGCGAGAGTCTGCGTGAAGACCGCCGGCATGTCAAGCTATCCTATTGTTCTTACAGATGAATTCTGTATAATCCTCGTCTCGTGTCCACCGACCTCAGCCACGTTCGATTCGGCACCAGTTCCTGGGCCTATGAAGGCTGGCAGGGATTGGTCTACCGACGGACTTATCCGAAGAGCCGATTCAGCCAAGACACGCTGGCAGAATATGCCGGCTACGCCGTCGACGGAGCGCCGTTATTTTCCACCGTCGGCATCGATCATTCTTTCTATCGCCCGGCCAGCGCATCGCAGCTCGCGCACTATGCCGAGCAAGTGCCCGACCACTTTCGCTTCTGCTCCAAGGTCTGGGAAGAGATCACCATTCCGGCCTATGCGAATCTTCCCCGCTACGGGGCCAAAGCCGGGAAGCCTAACCCCCGATTTCTCGATGCCGGCGCGTTTCGTGAGTTGGTCTTGGCTCCGGCACAAGAAGGATTGAGAACAAAACTTGGTCCGTTCATATTTGAGTTTCAACGCTGGGGCATAGAGCCAGCCACCTTTCTTGACGCGCTGGACCGATTTCTCGACACCTTGCCACCAGGGCCGCAGTACGCGACAGAAGTCCGCAATCCCGCAATTCTGGGATCGCGCTACCTCGACATCCTTCGCACACACCAGGTCTCCCACGTATACAACCATTGGACGGCCATGCCGCCACTCTCCGACCAACATCGCCTGCTCGAGCAGACATTTACCGCCCCCCTTGTCGTCATCCGGCTCCTCACCCCCTTGGGGCTGGCCTATGAGAAAGCCGTCGAACGATATGCGCCTTACGACCGGATCATCGCTGCACAACCTCGCATGAGACAGGACACCACAGCGTTGGTCCAGCAGGTCGTGGCCCAGGGAAAGAGCGCATACGTGCTCGTGAATAATCGAGCCGAGGGTTGTTCGCCGCTGACGATCCAAGCCTTGGTGGCCGGACTCAAGAGCTAACGTCCTCCCTTTTATGGTCCCTCCGCGCGCATGGGAGCATCTGCTTGAGGATGCTCCCTCGCAACAGATAACCGCCGTTCTCGTATTACGATGTTGAGGAGGTCCCCCATGTCGATGCATCGCAGACCTACAGCCCCTCTCCTGCTGGCAGCACTCCTGCTCGCACCACTGATGGCACCGGCGGAAGAGCTCCAAACCAGTCGGATCGAGATCACCGCCGACTACCGCTACGCCGCTCAGGAAACAGAGAACATCGCCGACGCGAAGAGCCTGACCTGCCGCGTGCGCGGATTTCTCCAGACAGAAGAGAGCACGCGTGTCATTCGGACGCAGTTAGCAGGCGGACCACCGTCGGCAGAAGGGCTCGATCAGAACCGCGCGCTGCGCATTCTCAGCGTGCAGGAGGAAGGAATCGGCACGATCACCGGTCAGTATCAGGCCGTGAAGCGATTGGACTGGCTCGGCACCCACTATCAGGACGGACTGAGAGAATCGGCGGATATCATGGTGGACTTCTACGACGACCAGGGGTTTTTGATTCGCACCGACCGATTCCCGGCCCGCCGCGCCGCAACAGGCGATGACGTCATGAATCCCGGTGCGACCGCGATCCTCAAGGTCTCAAAACCACCAGCGGCCAAGACCTACCGCGTGTGGCTGGTGAAATAACTGCAATCACAGAGCCGAATACGGTGCGATTGCACGGGGGACCGACGGTAGGGACGAATCGCGAAGGGCATGCGCACCTCGCAGTGAAGCTCATTGTAGGAGGCGGACAATGCAGCCGCAAGGCGGGGCATGGGGAAATGCTTGCCTTGATTGGCGTGAGTGTGTCGGAGTCGCGTGGCTTAACTAGGGACGTATGGTGTCTTCGGTGTCCACTCCCTCGCCAGCTTTTTCGCCTCGGCCACGATCCGCATACGTTCTATTTGTTGACCTTCGCCTCACGCGGAGAGACAATTCTATCAGCCGTGACGACCCTATGCAGAGGTTCGGTCAGAAGTTCGGTGAGAACCGACCCGGGAGGAATGAAATGAAGCAACGACTGCTCCTGATAATGCTCATACTCCTGAGTGGAGGTGGACCAGCGTACGGGGAGTGGGCAAGGATTGCTACAACTGACCAAGGCATGACCGCATACGTGGATCGGACCACGATTCACCGCAAAGGAAATCTGGTGAAGATGTGGGCCCTGGTGGACATCGAGACCTCGAAGGTTGCCTCTTTGTCTCGTAAGGAACAAGGAGAATACGACTGTGAGAAAGGACGCCATCGGTTGCTCGCGGGATCTTGGTTCTCAGGACATATGGGACAAGGAAATGTGGATGCGATCGACTCATTGGAATACGAGTGGAACTCAGTTGAACCGGAGAGTATTCCTCAAATGCTGTGGAGAGTCGCCTGCGCCAAGCCGTGATCGTGCCGTCTATCCACCACACGGGTCAAGACATGTGCCAGCCTCAAGCCGGCTACAAGCCCATCTGAAGCCAACCCCCCAGACTCCACTACGCCCAGCCCCAGACTTGCAGGGGTCTCCCAGGCCACTACCCTCGCCAAAGCAACCTTAACCAATCGTTGAATACAGCGGCAACGCGCAAGGGATTCGCTATCCTCCGCCCCCCTCCCACAAGTGCCCGTTTCACTTTGCCTCAAGGACTTACAATGACCCTGAGTGAGAGAGTCCCGTAACTGTCCCTGAATTGGATCGGTCACGAACCCCTCGGAATTGACCAAAAACCAAACTCACCGACAACATGGGGATTATGCTTTGAACCGCGCACTTAACACGATCGGCAATCAGGACAGCTGAATCGAAAGCCTGGGGGACGTGAGCGAAGCACCGAGGGAATGGCAGGCGGCGATCAACGCCGATCTGGGAGGGCCGGAGAATATCTCAGCGATGGAATACGGCATTGTTGAACTGCCCGCCAAGTCTCACCTACTCCTGACTTCAATGGACGGTTCTGAATCATGACTACCTGCGGTTTACAAATATCAAAGAGACACGATCGAAGACGAGCTAACCCAAGAAAAACTGGAGAGTCCGAAGAACCATCCTCTTGATGGATCGGAATCACTTTGGAAGACGGGCTCGCCGCTAGGATTTCGAACGGATGTGGCGCTCTAACTCGCGAAGCCGGACATCCAGGGACTCAGTCAGTTGCTTGAGTCCTTCGGCCAGATGCCAGGATGGAGAATCGACAGGCATGAGTTCTTTGGCATGTTGAAAGTGTTGGCGAGCCCACATGAGTGACATGTGACACCTCCTGGTGAATGAGGCGGATAGTGACCTTCCCCCAATTCCGTGGACACCTGGTTAAGCCACTACCGTCCTCGCTTCGAACTCGGCCGGGGAGTCATAGCCGAGGGTCGAGTGACGGCGTCTCCGGTTATAGAACACCTCAATGTACTCGAAGATATCCTGTCTCGCGGCTT
>JAGXAR010000205.1 GCA_018971525.1 Nitrospirota bacterium | reverse complement strand
GATAAACCCCGAGGCGAGCTTGCTTTCCGGTTTTCAGTAGGCCTCTATACCATCCCAGTACCGGTCGATCATTTCGCCGAATCTCTCAGAGGATAGCCCCATGCTCGGCGAATGTTTCGTGATCCGCGCCGAGCCCCACGCCTATTTCGAGGACCTTCTTCCCCTGCCAGCGCTGGAATTGAGCAAAGGATAGGATCTTAGGCTCGAGTTGATACCGAGTCGCACTCTGTTGCGCGAACCCTTCCTTGGTGTGCTCGGAGAGCAACAAGCGTTCTCCGCAAGAGGCCTCATTCCAAAAATCATGTACTGCCTTCTTTGGGACATCCATGCGTCACTCACACTATAAGGTTTCCTGGCGCTGATTATCAAACACAGCCCTTAACAGAGGAAACTGTTTGAATTGACCGCTTTAGCCAAGTTCATTCTGCGATCGTCATTAGTGTCTCGATTGATTGTTTAAGGGTACCCATCTCACTCCGCTAATGTATGGTCTTGCCGTCCACGAAGATACGACACCATAGTTCGGTACACATGATCGCGAAGATTGTGTAGCTGGCATCGACGTGGCCCGCTCGGTTGAGATCGACCAACTGGCGGACTCCAGTAGGATCAAACAGCCCCCGTTGGGTAAAGGCCTTGCTTGAGAAAAGATCATCCACGACGTGCGCCAGTTCATGCTTGATCCAGTGTCGCATTGGTGCTCCGAAGCCTGTCTTTGAACGATAGATCACATCGTGAGGCAGGTAGGGTTCGGCAGCCTTCTTAAGAATCCACTTCCCCGTTGTCCGGTGCTGCTTAAAGCTGGACGGGAGACGCGCGGCAACTGCCATCAGGTCTGGATCGAGATAGGGAACACGGACCTCAACTCCTGCCGCCATACTCATCTTGTCAGTATAGTTGAGGTTGTGGTCTGTGAGAAAGAATTTGGCATCGAGGAAGAGCATTTTGGTCAGACTGTCACTGCCCTGGGGCAATTCTCGTAAGGCTTCAACCAGTGGTGACGAAGCAGATCGCAGGGCGCGGCAATCCCTCAGTGCCGGTCCGCAAAGTGTGCGGGCAAGGGCCGGGGGGAGCCAATAGAAATAGCTGGCGATGCGTTCATTTCCATCCAAGTGTGCATATTGGAATGCCTTGCTGACACGCCGCAGCATAGCACGAGAAGTCGGAAGGTGAGAGGTTGTCTGACTGATCATCTGCCGAAGAGGGCGCGGAATCCAACTCCAGTATTGTTCCTGCGCAAGTGCGTAGTGGCGACGGTATCCTGAAAAGATATCATCTCCGCCTGTTCCCGATAGGAGGACCTTGATCCCCTGTTGGCGCGCCAGCTGACTGATAAGGTAGACATGAAGAGCTGCGGGATCTGCTTGCGGTTCGTCCAGGTGATAGAGCATTTGTTCCAACAGCTGAATCATTTCTGATCCGACCGTTACGGTGTGGAGGTCGACTTTGAGATGAGCGGCGACTCGCTGAGCATAAGGGAGATCTTCGGTATGGCCTTCTCGTGCGAAGGCCTGATCCCTAAACCCAATCGTAAAACATTGCAGTTTCGCATCCGGCACCAGCTCTTTGACCATTGCGACCACGAGACTCGAATCCAAACCTCCAGAGAGAAAGGCGCCCACGGAAACGTCGGCGACAAGTTGGCGCCTCACGGCTTCCCTGAGGCCACCTGTGACCTGATCCAGTGCTTCCGATACAGACTGGATCGGAGGTTGCAAATCATGCGGTAGTTGATAGAAACGCCAGCTTTTCTGCAGCCTTCCCTGTTTGACGAACATGGCATGTCCTGGTTCCAGTTTCTTAACGCTTTGCAGCATTGTGTTTGGAGCGGGACACCATAGATAGATCAGATGATAGAACACCGAGTCCGGGTCCAGAAAACGCCCGACTGTGGGCTCCTCAAGCAGGGATTTAAGTTCACTCGCAAAGAGAAAGCCCTTGGGGGTCTCAGCATAGTACAGCGGTTTGACACCGACTCCGTCTCGTGCCAGGAATAATCTATTGCGAGGCGCGTCCCAGATCGCGAAGGCGAACATTCCATTGAGTTTGGAAAGCATCTCCTCGCCATCTCGAAGGTATAGATTCAGTAACACTTCTGTGTCCGATGAACTCTTGAATTCAAAACCATCGGCCTCGAGTTCCCGATGCAGCTCACGATAGTTGTAAATCTCGCCGTTAAAAACGATCGCCGCTCGCTTGGTGACATCCCACATGGGCTGATTCCCTGAGGGAGAAAGATCGATAATCGACAAGCGACGGTGGGCAAGGCCGATTCCATTCTCGGGTAGATGGCACACCCCTGATCCGTCAGGTCCCCTGTGCGAGATCTTCCCATTCATGCGGGTTAACAGGTCGAGTCCTAAATCACCGGAGAA
>JAGXAR010000095.1 GCA_018971525.1 Nitrospirota bacterium | reverse complement strand
CGTCTCCCTCGCAAAGATCATTCAATCCGGACGCATCACGCACGCAGAAATCGCCAAACGTGCCGGAACGTCAAGAACCCGAGTGACGGTCATTGCGAACGGGAACACCCTGGGCGTGTCGACCGATGTGCTCATCCGGGTATTGGCTGCCACAGGCTATCGCGCGGAGGTGCGTGTGAAAAAGACGGCCGCCTGGACTAGCAGGCTGTTCAAAATCCCTTTCGACAGCCTGCCTGTGCCGAGATGTTGGCACCGCCGAGTGTCCATGCTCTGAAAAGACTTCCGGTACCTTTTCTGTGCTAAGGGCAGAAGCGATGCGAGCACGCTGCAGGGGAAAAAGCGCGTCTTGGCGCGCTGGGGTTGGGCGGGTGAGAAGAGCGACTTTTTCAGCATCCTGTTAGGGCTTCGACAGGACAGGCGTCACCTACCGACAGTAAGCCAAACATAGGGCGTCAGATAATAGCCCGCCACGGACAGCAGCACCCCGAGCACCGCCCCGAACAACCCGATCACATAGAGCCCGGCGAACGGGAAGAGGAGCACGATCAGGATCATCAGAATCGCGAGGAACCGATGGCGCGCATAGAAGATCTGGCGCTGCTCACTGGTGAGCGAATCAGTGAAGGAAAGCTCGGAACGAAGCGGCATAGGCACAGTATAGTACACACAACGAGTGCAGAACAGCACGAGAGGAATGGAAGGACACCCACGTTGGTCCTGTGCTCCCGGAACGGAGAGCGGGATGGAGCCTGATGATCTTCTGTGCTCGCGCAACGCGCGGTCGCGGACTCCCCTCGTTGGACGCGCGCAGTGAAGGCTTGGCTGGCGACGCTTTTCTCTCCTACCCTCCTCCCAGCGGGAGAACCGCGCAAGCAACAGGCAGGCGCCGCCGTAAAGGTGGAATGTCCACGATTTATGTCCTGACACCAGGAAGTTCTCGAATCTTACGCTTTCTTGGGACCAATGCTGCTAAGATGACGACGGGGATTTGATCGACCCGCGAAATCCATAGAAAGGAAGCTTGTCTTGAACACAACGAAACTGATTGCCGCAACCATCGTGTTTTCTCTGATCGGGGTCCCGACCGTATCCTTTGCAAAGGCCAGAGGCGGATCCGGTGGAGGATATTCCAGCGGTTCAAGGACCAGTGGAAGCTCCGGCAGCATCGGCAGCCGTGGATCACGCACTTATGACCAGAACGGCGCGCAGCCGATTCAACAATCGGCTACACCAAAGCCGGCGACCGCACCGCAACCAGCGGCCGGCAGCCCGACTCCAACTACCCAGCCAACCCCTGCCACGCAGCCCTCGTTTCTGCAACGCAATCCCTTATTGGCCGGGATTGCAGGTGGCATCGCAGGATCTTGGCTCGGCCATATGCTGTTCGGGGCGACGGAGAGCAGTGCGAAAACCAACGAAGCAGGTGAGGCTCTCGGCGAGACGGGCCAGGCAGCCGGGGCTTCCAGCTCCGCCGGGATACTCCTCATCCTCATGCTCCTGGGAGCCGGGACGCTCTATTATTTTCTGAAAGTACGGCGGTCACCCACTCCTGATTTTTCAGGGATCACGCGGAGCAGCGCAGTCAGCGGCACTCTGGCGGCAGACCCTTCCCCCACGATCCTACGGACAGCGACGGTTGATATGGAAGTCACCCCCGCTGACAAGACGGCCTTTCAGCAACTGCTGATCGATATTCAAACAGCCTGGAGCAAACAAGACCTGGCCGGGTTGCGGCGGTGCGTCACGCCGGAAATGCTGACCTATTTCAGCACCGCCTTGGCCGAAAACACCAGTCAGGAAATCGAGAATCATGTGGAAGATGTGGTGCTCCTACGGGCCGAGGTCCGGGAAGCCTGGACCGAAGGCGCGACGCAGTACGCGACGGCAGAACTCCGCTGGAGCGCCCGCGACTATACCGTGTCCTTGACGAAGCAGCACGGAGAACCAGGCTATCTCGTCGAGGGCAGCGAAGAGACGCCAAGTGAAACGAGCGAAGTCTGGACCTTCATGCGATTCCAGAACGGGAAATGGTTGCTCTCCGCGATTCAGCAGTAAAACAGGAAGGGAGCCTGCTCGTCCTCCTGCTCGCGGAGCGCGCGCCCTGAGAAGGATGGGGAAAGAGCGGCCAGGTGCCCTTCTTGCTCGCAGAATGAGGTTAAGGTTGAGGCTCAGGTTGAGCAACAATCAATCCGACCCGGTGTCTTCTCGGTCTCCGCCTGAGGCTTGAGCTTGGCTAGTTCCTCAACCTCGACCTTAGCCTTGGCCTTCCATGGGACGCGCGCAGTGGAAGATCAATCAGCCCCTATCCCTAAAGAGAGAACAAGCGAGCTTGGAGGGAGCATCTGTAAGCTCGCTCGATGCGCGCGGTAAAGGGTAGCCTTGGCCACTCCTCTCACTCTCTTCGCACACACTTCTCATCCCAAACTCGATAAAGACAAATAGAACGCCTCGGTCCTCTCTCGCAGCCGAGTTCAGCGGGAGCGGTTCAACGGTCGGAAGGGCGTGCCGGGGTTATAGCGATTGGCCTGGTTCAATGGACTCTGCGGGTTGTATTCATTCGCGGGATTGAACGGGTTGCTGGGAATGTACCGATTCGCGGGGCTGGTGGGATTGCTCGGATCGTACCGGTACCCGGGGTGGGGGGTATTATCGGGCGCGGGGTACTTCTGTGCCGGGTTCAGCGGATTGTCCGGCGGAAATAGCTTGGCTGGATTAAAGATGTTGGAGCCGCGCTCGTACTTCTCGGAGAAGCCGGATTCGGCAAAGCTGGAGGAGGCGGAGAGCAGAAGGAAGAGCAGCGCCAGAGGCCACATGCCGAGCTCCCATAGGAAACTTCAGAATGGAAATAGCCTAACCCCCACCAGCGAACGGATGCAACCCGGTAGGACGGAGCCTGTTGATCTCCTGTGCCCGCGGAACGCGCGCCCTGAATAGGCCAGTGTCGATTCTCAAATGGCAACAGTCCTACTTTCACCCAGTCTAGGCTGTATCCCAATCCGTTGCCCCGCACATCCCATCGTGTTTGTTAGGCGGCTTACGCATCAACGGCCGGCTTTGAAATTGGATTGAGCATATGTTCCCATCCGCTCGTATTGTGCAATCACCTCGGCGCCCAGCAGGAGCAACGTCGACGCAAGCTCAAGGCTCAGCAAGACCACGATGGCAGTCGTCAGCGATCCATAGACCATGCTGATCTGAGACAGGGTGGCTAAGTACCACACCAGTACATGGCGCGTCAGCTCCCACAGCGCGATCGCCGTGATGGCGACGATAAGCGCATGCGACAGCGACGGTCGCCGAACCGGCATCACCATGTAGATGGAGGTGAGTACGAAGATCTCACCGGACACACCAAGCAGGTACAGCAGCACGCCTGACACACCGCCCAGCGACCAGTTCCGCCCCAGGAACTCGACCTCTTCCTGGCCCATGGCCCGCAAACTGCCGGCAACAAGGGTCATCAGCAACAGCCCAAGCCCGAGCGAAAGGATGTAGCAATACGGAATCACCGCCGAGACGAGAAAGTGGCGCCGGCGGATTGCACCGCGGCGATGGAAGATTACGGACATCGCATTCTCGATGACCGCGAATGCCAGCGAGCTAAAGAACAGCATCGTCACCAACAGCACCCAACTCATCACGTCGCGATGATCGAGAAAGACACCAAGCTCCTCGACGATTGCCCCGGACTGCCCGGGAACCAACCATTCCGAGTAGCGTCCAAGGGTCTGCAGCAGCTCCGCCTGATCGATGACATACGAAAGCGCGATGACCGTGAGGATCAACAGCGGCACGATCGACAGCAGCGCGTAGTAGGCCAACGCACCGGCCAAGAGCAGCCCCTGATTGGCGCGAAAGCTCTTCAGCGTCTGGATGGCGAAGGCGCCGGGGTGTTTCAGAACGTGTGCAGCTCGTTGTTGTCCCACTGTTCGCATAGATGCGCGGCTCACAATCTGACTGATTTCACACCCCTTACGACGCGCCCTGCCAAGTTCAGTGACAGAGCGGCCGACGCAGGCGTCGATCAATTGGGGCTAAATATTGAGCCTACTGACCGGCATAGTACGCATCGACGGACTGCAGGCTAGCGCATGATTCTTTCGGTTGTTCAATCGCTTGTCAACGCTTCCTCCCGGCTCCGCGTCAGCGTGTTCTACAGACCGGCATAATTCCGTTATAGCTGTAGAGCTGCGAAGGGTCGACACCTCAGTCCGTATGTCCCGGGCGCTCCGGGATGAAAAAGCACCGCGATCAAAATCCTTTGTCTCTACGGTCATCGCAACGCCCCATTATCCTTCCGTTTACGCTCCTGGCAACGGCCGGCTCAAAACAAGTGATTTTGAGTTCAAGGATAACGTCTCACTGAGAAGTGAATCGTATTGTCTTCCAGAGCCCTTCTGCCTCTGAGTCTGTCTGTTGACTGTTCAGTTGGATCCGGAGGCCGATCGCGCGTTCGGGAGTCGCCCCAAACAATGCTCGGAAGTCTTCGAGGAGATTCCGTTTTTCGAGCACCCATTTGCTGTGTTGATTGTCTCCTGATTCGACCACAATACCCCTGATATTGAGAAAGAGCGGTCCCGGGGCAGCTGCCATGGTCCCCTTGGCAGCTGTGGAGTCCCGGAGGTAGGTGATGACTTTCCGGCGTTCAAAGAGCGTCTTGGGAAAGGTGACAAGCAACTGACCAGCCTGGTCACCGGTGAGCGATGCAGTAACATTGCCTCGTTTGGGCAGCACGGTCACTTTCCATTCCCATTCAAGATACGATGTCTGCCTCAAGTCGACGACAATGCTTTTATCTAAGCACAGCGAAGACGATTCGCTCCGTAACTTGATGACCGGATCCCCTGCATCGTCCATGACCTGCCAACTGCTGCCTTCTGAGAGGATGCATTTGTCCCAATCCAGGAGCGCATCTGCTTGAGTGCGTCCAAGACGATGACTTCATTTCCCGCACACAGCGATCCGACCGCCACCAGCCCGATCAGCATCGCAAGACGGAGGGACATCCTCACGACCGTGTTATGAGCAAATCGGCATGACATCACAGGTTCAACAGGCCGGAATTCTGCTGAACCAACTCTATGTGTTTGTGAGTCTGTGCGTCGCGTTGGGCTGATCGACACAAATCATACCTGGGCCTCCAACCCCACAGTCAGGCGACGTCAGGCGGTCAACTTTTTGAAGGATGGTCCATTGCAGAACCCGACGCCTGGTTCTCTTCGCTCCTGATGGCCCTTCGGCTATTGGCCAAGCCCGGGAATCATCTTTTGCAAGGACTCCCCCTCCTGTTTCAACGATTGCCCTTCTTTGAGGAGCGGATTTTCGCTCGGGGAAGCCAGGGCGCTCAATTGGTCTTTTACCTGTGTGAACGTGGCCATATTTTGTTGCAGTGCATCCACATTCTTCTTCATGTCGGCGAGGGTGGTGCCGAGTTGTTTCACTGAACCACTCAAACCCAAAAGTCCCTGAGCTTGGGCGTAGTGTAAACACAATCCGCCTACTCCGAATCCCAGCAAGAACGCCGTCACAATCGCCACAGTTGTCGAACGCAACGTATACATGATGTCTCTCCTTTCACTAGAAGAAATGTTATGAGTTTCCGGTGTCCCGGTCACCTTGAACTCCCCCTCTGTCTGCGCTTGTTGAGATGCCTGTTGGCTTAGAGTCGCTCATTGGCAAACACAGTGTATCGAGCTCAGCATCATTGGTTTTGAACCGTCTGAAGGATACGCGTATCTCCCATAAAAAATCGAGGTGGTGACAATCGATCGCTTCTAGAGTTTTTGGCCCACCCTTCTTTGAGTGCGGCTGTGGCTAAACTGTGGCATAACTATTGTGCCCGATCGTGTTTGGTCCTGTCCTCTCCTACCTCTGACTCTACTCTAAACGATTGAGAACGAAACAATGAGGCAGGATCAGGACCTATAGTCTCGATAGCATTGGAGGGTTCAAATCTCGCCGCCTCCGGACTGTGACGAATGGTAGGACGCCAAAGCGCCCCTGGAAGATTGCTGAGGCTGCGCCAAGATCAGCAGAACTCCCCTGCCGGATTTGCCGTCGGACTGCAGTTTCAACCTGGCACGGCGGGCTTCCGACATCACAGAGCGGACACATCGATCTGAACGCCCACCCCGCTCCCCTGTCGGATCCTCATCCTTGACAGCTCCCCACGGACCGGCCTAGCCTGGCAGCACCTGCCTGATTCAGATCGGAGGGCATCGGATGGGGCCACTGGCGCGAGCGCTCACGGCCCTCTCCGGCATCCGCTCCGACAGGCGGACCGGCCGACAGCTGAAGTACCGGACAGAGCATTCACGGCCATCCCTCTGCATCAGACCGTCACGTTCACCCTTCACTGACTCAGGGAGAACCTGTATGCGATGCATCGAATGCCTCTTTGAGAACCCCACCGGGGCCCAGCGTTGCAAGGGATGCGGCGCCAGCCTGCAGAACGACAAGGGACTTGAGGCATCGGACCATCACGCGATCGAAGCCACGCACGAGCGGAGAGGATTCTTCTCCTTCGGGACGCTCATCAGCCCGACGTTCATCCAAGTGATCTACGTCATGGGCGCAGCGGTCATCTCCCTGGGCGGACTTCTGATGGTCATCCTGGTCCTCACCGGTGTGGCTCCCAAGTACACGGAGGCCAACCGGGACGCGCTCCTCATCGGAGGACTGACACTGCTGGGCGTCGGCAACATCCTCTGGAGAGTGCTGTGCGAGATGGTGATGCTGCTATTTCGCATTCATGAGGTGTTGGTGAATCTGGACGACAAGGCGCGTGCGCTGATCGCATTACTGGCAGGAAGAAAGTAACGGCCTCCCTTGTCCGTCTTGAGCCGCCACTCTTCACCTCATCCTTTCTAAACTGCGAAGGATGAAAAACATTCCTGAAACCTTTTCTTGCACTCACGCGAGTCGCACATTTCCCGCGCTTCCCGTTCGATCTAACTCAGAACCAGGAACTCATAACTCAGAACTGCCCCAACACATTCCCCCATTCCTCATTCCTCCCGGTGGAAGGCCGATTCATCGCCGGCCTCCGCAGGCTAGCGTTCATTCTCGACCTGTTCGGCGAGATAGTTCTCGAGGCCAACCCGCTTGATGGTTTCCATCTGCGTTTCAATCCAATCGATATGCGCGTCGGCATCCTTGGCCATGTCTTCAAGCATGTGACGAGTCGTGAAGTCGGCGACCTCGCTACAGTGCCGCACCCCTTCACTCAGCAGCGTCAGCATGTCCTGCTCAGCTTTGAGATCGAGCTTCAGCTGCTCGGGAACCGTCCCTCCCAGATGCACAGTGGTCATACGGTGCACCTTTGGGACGTCCTCCAAATAGAGAATATGGCCGATGAACGTGTCGGCATCCTTCATCACATCCATGCTGCGCTCGCGGACTTTGTGGTGCAGCCGTTCGTAGCCCCAATGCTCACACATCTTGGCATGCACGAAATATTGATTGATCACCGTCAGGTCGGCGGACAGAATCTTATTCAGGATGTTGATGACTCCCTCTTTCGCCTGCATCGATGGTTCTCTTCCCCGTAATCGAGTGGACCCTCACGTAAAGGGGCGTACAATTCGGTTGTCCACATACCGATCTCAGCTGCCGCAGGTCTGTTTCCGAGCGGTCTGAGCAACCTATTACTTCCTGTCCCAGTACGCGGTCTGCTTTCCTGCCGGCGCGCCGGGGTTCGAGTCCGGATACTCGGTCTCGATCGTGATGACCTTGCCATTGGTGGAAAGCTCGGCCTTTGCAGTTCCGATCACCTTGCCTTGAAACTTGGTGACGTTGACCGTGTGATGACTATCGAGCTTTTTGATCGCCATCGTTTGGCCGGACGGCTTGCCGTCGATCAAGACAGGAACGTCCTTGCCGTCGAGGGGCGTCATGAGGAAGGAGTCGCTGGCCCCCGGAGCACCTGGGCCGACAACCTTGTAGGTGACTTTCCATCCGGTGCCCACTTCCTCCACGTTCATAGTCAGCTGCCCTCCCGGATGGGCCTCGCGGAGGACCCACGTGCCATTCCACAGGCTGTCCGCCCATGCTGCAAAGCTCAGGCTACATAGAAGACAAACGACGAATGCCATGCGTCTCATCGAAACCCTCCTTCTCATACCATTGACCTTGAACCAACTTCCGACCCCGACGCTAGAACCCAAAACTCAGAACTTTCTTGGCTGCTCCCGCCCGTCCCGGCTTCAGCGCCGCGCTACACGATGGGTTCGCAGGGCTGGAGGAACGCCTTGAACGGGACCGGGTGCCCCAAGGACTCCTTCACCAGCTTGGCTTGCAACTCCCTCACGGCCTGCACGAGTGTGGCCATCCGGTCATCGTCGAGGGCCACGAGGAGCAGCTTGTTACGATCGTAGCCGGTGTGCGTCACCGAAACCGCGCCCGTTTCACCGCTGCCGCCCACCCCATGGATCACCGTGTACCCGGTAATTCCCAGAGTGTGGAAAACGACGAGCACCTCATCTTCAAATTGCTCCCGACAGACGATGGTCAGCATCTTCATAATCATTCTCCTGGTCATTCCCGCCTGTGCACGCGACCTCTTTCAAGGATAGCGCGGAGGTCGTCGACGATTCCAGACTATGAAATGGGTCCTGACATCTTTTCTTTCTAATATGCTCCCTTACCTGGGATGACGTTTCGCACACCACCACGAGGCTGCTCAACATCGCCCGTTCGTCTTGGAATCAGGTGGACATGGCAATGATGAACGGTTTGGCCTGCGGCTTCGCCCACGTTGATACCAACATTGAAGCCGGCGATGGTGGGATCCTGCGCCTTCGCTTTGCGCTTTGCTTCGTCTAGCAGCCGCACGCAGGCGTGTTTCTCTGGCTCATAGAGTTCAAAGAAATCTGACACGTGTCGCTTGGGTATGACCAGCATATGGAGATCGGCAACTGGGTAACCATCCTTGATCCCGAAACATAGCTCGTTCTCCAATGGGATTTGCCCATCCTTTTGTCGCGTACAAAACAGACAGGCTTTCTCACGATGGGCATAGGATTCGCGCAACGCCCGGAAGTCAGTGGCGTCTCGATCCCGCTTCATTGCATTGCAGCTGTAGCAGAGAGCCTGCAAGTTGCCTTCGTCGTCGCTGCCCCCATGGTTCCTCGGAACGATATGGTCAACTTCGAGAGCTCGATCTCTATTCGATACGCCACAGAGTTCGCAGCAGAGGCTCGCTCGTCGGAGAACCTCGTATTTGACGGTTCCAGAAATGTCGCCGAGTGCTAGCTTGCGGTGCTGCCAGATTCGTTCACCTCGCTTTGCGACGTACTGATCCAGCTTTGCCTCCAGCAGTCGCCGGAGCTCAGCACGCTGATCCTTTGTGAGCGCCTGAGCAGACAGAAGACTAAAGCGTTTCCCGTCTCGCTTTACCACGCCGTGTCTGGTCAGCACGCGACCGACCATGTTGCGTGTGATCGCTTCGTAGTACTCGATCTGAGTCGGATCATGGACAGAAATAGCCTTGGCGATATCCCTCTCTGAACATTGGTCGCCGTGCTGCAGCAGAGTCAGCAACATGACTGGCTGATAGATGTGGGACATCCGCATCCGCCGTTCAACGAAGTCAACCAGTTGGTCGTAGGTCATAGTAGTTTCCGAATAAGCCCGACTTCGTACTTCCCACCCGACGCAAAAAATCCTGGAAGCGTAAACGTGGAGTCCTCGCTCACTGCGGGTCAAAACAAAGCACAATGCCCCTTATCCCAGCCTATCCTCCAGCTTGCCGAGCCATACGAAGAACATTCTCCTGGTGGTAATCCAGAAAGCGACGCTGTCCTTCGCTAAAGGCCCCAACGTTAACACTGTGGTCAACATCGATACCCATTTTGATCAGCGACTGCCGATGTGCCACTGGCGAGATAATCAGCCTTCCATTGGCTTCAAAGGAGATGAAGCCCTTATCGAACAAGTGATCGATGGTAGGCGTCAGGAGTAATCCATTTTCGCCATCCAGACGCTCGTTGTTGGTGGAGTCGCGCCAGGGCTTGCAGTGACTGGCAATCAAATGCTTAGGCCGATTCACCTTGGTGATCCGACATTGACTCTCGATCCGCTGGAGGTTTGTCCGAAAGATTCCCTGACCACGTCGAGCCTGTATGAGCGATTGTTTTTCCGTCTCCTGCAGTATTGGCGTGTCGCGAATCGCCCGCTCTACCCGCTGTTCCCATTCCTCCAGGGTTGCTTCGGGCTGCAGAACCAGAGGGGCCAGCCCGTTGAGAACGGTCGCCGTATCCCTCACAGCCGTCGCCTCAGGGCCTATCAAGCGAAATAACGATAAAGCAAATTCAGGGCTGACTTCGGTCAAATAGACGCTCTGGAGTCCATTACCATTTTTCTGAAGCGGCGAATATTTCTCTCGAAGGAAAGGGCGAAGCTCCTGAATATGTTCCTTGGGTCGGATTCGATTGGACAGCTCCTGAAAGCGCACATCCACTTTCCAGCCGATTGCGCTCCAGCTTATGCCCGTGCCACCAAACTCATCCGGTTTCGGGCTCTCATAGCAATACGATTGGGCAATGCCGAGGGCGGCAATGCGCGTGTCGCAGAAGGAAAGAATCACATCCCCCGGAGACACTTCGCGCATGAACTCATAGAACGGATTACGACGATCACCCACTGATCGCTTGGGCGACCAAAGATAGCCACCCACGATCTCATGGCGGTACGTCTGATTTTGATTCACCCACCAATATCGCATCGGTCATTGGGCAATGAGGACGTTTGCGGACGAGAAGTCTCGCACGCGCTCGCCTACGATGGCCGCCACTAATCTTTTCTCTCTGCCGACTCTCCTGCCTGAGATCGTCCAAGCAGATTTCAGGCGCTGCCGGAAAAGTAGAATGTCCCGGGTTGTCCTATTCCAAAAACATTGTATCAGCATGCCACTCAAGAAATTCGCGCTTTGGTTGGTCTTGCATCCGTGGCGGCACCCATATTCTTGTTCCTTCCAGCTGGAAATAGTGCTCCCCATTGTCGAAATCTTCCTTGAGCCTCCGACTGACTCGAAACTGAAAATCAGGGCTGACAGTTACATACCCACGGTCAAACAAAGTGTGAACATCGGAGCGAAGGAGCAGACCGTTGCTAACTTCATGCTGGCCACCCTCCGCGACGGGTCTGATATGAGCAGCTTGGAGAACCGGCAGAGCCTTCTCTCTCGTGATGGCACATCTCCGCTGATATGTATCTGTCACCAGAACACGAAACGCTCCCTGTCCAAGGCGAGGCCTCACTAGCATTGGCTCGCCATACATAGGTCGTTGGTTGTCTGCGGCATGCTCATTGGATGCCACTGGTGTCCGGCTTGCTGCCTGAACAAACTCCCAAAGTCTTCTTCCATCCTGCGAGGCTAGGTCGTAGGTCTTCCCTTGAAAATATTCTTGGCGAAGCTCGAGGGAACATTGATCCAAGCTGACCTATCTAAAAAGAATGGCTGTTCAAGGATAATGCATCCAATTTTGTAGTCTTCATGTGGGTCAGGAGAGGACCTTCGGTACTTTTCAACACGTCGCCTCATCTCTGCAAATGTGCTGGCCCCGTTCTTTTCTCCAAAAGTTTCCCAAGCGAGGCTGCACGGAAGAATTGAAGACGTCGCGAAGAAACCGCCGCCCACGATGACGTTTTCAGGATAATGCAGTTTAAAAAGAAAGAGTTCCCCAGGAGAAAGAGCGTTGAAGGCTCGGTTTCCTCCTGGCTGCCAGAAATTCACTTCATCGAGGTGTGGGCGCTGGCTCAGAAACCGATACCAGTCCCCATCTGTTACCCCGACCCAGAGCTTCATTTGCCCGGTCTTTCCGCCTTACCTTTTGATTTGTCGGCTGGATAATTTTCGGAGTTCGTTATCATCTTGCGCTTAATTGCATCTAGCAAGTCTACGCCGATGCGGTCACAAAAAAGGAGAAGAGCTATTCCGACATCAGCCGCTTCGGCAGAAATTTTTGCGTGCCGATCTGGATCTTTCGTGAGCTTATCGGCATCGGTATTGGCTATCCACCGATACTCGGCCAGAAGTTCCCCTGCCTCAGAGGCTACTGCCATCGCGAGGTTCTTAGGATCGTGAAATTGGCTCCACTCCCGTTCTGCAACGAACTTTCGGAGGTCTTTGATGACGGTCTGCAGATGATCCATAAGAGGCTCCTCTTGAGGCCAACATCGCGCCGAAGAATACCTCTTTCCACCTGAGAAATCACCACGCCGGTAGGAAAGAAAGTTGGAGGCTTGAGGCGTGAGGATGGAGGCGATGGGAGGGCTGTGACTTGAAGACTCGTGGGTGGCAATAACACGTATTTTGAGCTGGGCGGAGCTGGTTTATGTGGCTATCTGGTTGGTCTGGTCTATCTGGTTGGTTTGTTTGTTTGGTTGGTCTGGTTTGTCTTGTTTGTTTCGTGCATCGAACCAAAGAAACCAGACAAACAAGAGAAACCAAATGAACCAGAAGAACCAAAGAAACCAGCACTCTCCTCAGGATGTCTGTGGCTCAATGGGATTG
>JAGXAR010000204.1 GCA_018971525.1 Nitrospirota bacterium | reverse complement strand
TAGTCCACTAGCGCTCCGGGACGGACCACCTTTACTGCAACACCGAGTTCTGTCCCCAATTGGACCGCGAGTCGTTCCGATTCAAGCTTACCCCAGACGTACGGCCCCGATCCCTTACTATCAGGCTCAAGCGGATGATTGTCGCTGATTGGCGAGCCAGTCCCTTGAGCCAATACGGCAAGGCTACTGACATGGATGAAATGCGTAATGCCGGCGGCTGCCGCTCCCCTGACCATGTGCGCAGTGGCATCAAGCGAATTACGCTGGTGCTCTGGCCACCCACCGGCAGTTTCGGCTGCCGCGTGGATGATCGTATCGACTCCCTTGAACAGATCCGCGCCTGCGCCAGTCGCCACATCCGCCACGATATATTCAGCTCCCGCGATCCGTTCCCAGGGCGATGGCTCACGACGCGCCACGACCCGAACAGGACGATCGCGCCTCAGCAAGGCATGCACGATCTCTTTTCCCAGGAATCCTGTTCCGCCTGTCACAAGCACACCCCGGCTATCGACAGATCTCGGCGCCGCGGCAGCTAAGGCCTTTGCTTCCCCAACCTTGAGAGCCTCCGCCACCCTCTCACAAATGCGGACGGTTTCAAGCAAACTTTCAGGAGTCAGCGGAGAAGGGGTTTTTGTCCGCACAGACTCGTAGAAGGCAGCAAAGAGTTCTGCCAGACCCGGGTAGCTGCGCTGGTTCCTGAGAAAACGGCGCGCCATCGCCGACGTGGTGCCAGTCAGGAGCTGCCACGCCTGTCGATAGGGAGCCAATAACTTGTCGATACCCGACGAACCTGGACCGATAGCCCGCTGTGTGGTGCTCCTGACGTAATCGGCGAAGAGCGACCCATTTTTCCCGATCACCCGCAGATAGCTTTCGACAGGGCGGCCCTCAAGTGTCACAACCAACGTCCCGGTCACTCCACCACGCCGCACGAGTGCGTGCACCGTCCCGGCTTGACTCACTTCGAGCGATACCAGCTCGATGGGGTCCTCTGCCGCCTGTTCGAGGACCCGCAGCAGCAGATAGACCGGATGGGGCAGGATATCGAGCAATTGATGATCTGCACGGAGCACGGTGCGTCCGCCCGGCGCGTGCCGGACTGTGCGGAAAGAAAAGTAGCTTTCAACATGGGCCACCCGACCGATTGAGGGCAGGTACTGTGTGAGCACCCTGGTCGGCGGTTCATAAAGCAACTGGTGACCGGCGCAGACCAGGAGATTTTTCGAACGCGCCTCATCCAGAATTTGTTGTGCATCCTCGACTCGCTCTGTAAAGGGCTTTTCGACGTAGATGTGACTTCCCGCTTTCAAGGCCACTCGTGCGAGAGGCGCATGCGAGGCAGGAGGCGTACAGATGTGCACGACGTCAGGTTGTTCAACAGTCAGCAGTTCTTCGGGAGTGCCGTAGCTCTTGATCCCCGGCACGATGCTTTTCATCGCCTCCTGGGCGATATCCGAGGGATCTGCCACCGCGACCAGCTTTACACTGGCACAGCGCAAGATCGCGCGCGCATGGTGCTGGGCGTGCCGGCCGGCGCCGAAGAGCGCAATGCGAAGAGGACTCGGTTGTGAAACCGTTGGGTTAGAGTTAGTCACAAGCTGCATTTATATCGAGAAGATAGATCACACTTAGGTCCCGGCGTGGATCCGCGCGTCACCCCCCGCGCAAGAAAACGCGCACTATTCATCGCCTCACCGGGACCTCAACAGTTCTTTGTAGACTGACGCGACCCGATCAGCCATGGCCGTCGCGGAAAAATCACGTTCGACTCGCTTTCTGGCCTGCTCACCCATCTTTCTGGCGACATCCGGAGATGCGATCAATCGTCGGCATCTCTCCGCAAGACTGTCCGGATCCATCGGCTCAACCAGAAACCCCTCAAATCCATCCTCAACAATTTCAGGAATCCCTCCCACTCGACTTGCCACGACAGCTCGGGAAGCCGCCATGGCCTCGAGAAGGGCCATGGGAATCCCCTCGCTCAATGAAGGAAGGACGAAAATATCTAAGGCCTGCAGTAGTTCATCAGTATCCTCTCGATGCCCTAAAAACACAACGTTTTCAGTGATCCCCAAGTCATGCGTTTTCGCCATGAGATCCAGCCGAATACTGCCGTCCCCCACTACCAACACTTTCACATTCGCCCCCTGGCGCAAGAGAATGCTTGCTGCCTCCAGTAAATAGGGAATGCCTTTCACCGGAGTGAGCCGGCCAATAGTCCCGATCAGGCAGGTGCCAGCATCTACACCCAAATCCTTGCGTGTGCGCCATCTGTCGGTCTGAGCCGACTTCCCTTCGAGATCGATGCCGTTTCGAATGCAGGTTACTCTGGAGACTGCTCCTTCGCCCTTGTACTTGCGTTCGATCTGCGATGACACACCGATGATGGAATCGACGCAATACCGATGCACGGTGCGCTCAATCGCTTCGTAAAGACTCATCTTAAAATCCTGCA
>JAGXAR010000203.1 GCA_018971525.1 Nitrospirota bacterium | reverse complement strand
TCACGATCAATATCCGCGGCCATTCGTATCGGCTCAGGGAGAAGCTCAAAGCCGGACTCGTGCGGGTCGAGGAAGCGTCAACGACAGCCTAACCGGGGTGGGGAATTTTCGATGACCATAACTGGGGAAATTTGGGTGACCCTTGACACGTGTCGAGACTACCGCCTGCAGCAGGAGTTCATTACGCCCTATACGCCGGAACAGAACGGCATCAATGAGCGGTTTTTTCGGAGTCTCAAAGAAGAGTGTGTCTGGCAGCATGCGTTTCAGATCTTTGAGGACGCCCGGCGTATCATCCGGTACTGGGTCCATTGGTACAACCACCGGCGGCCACACAGTGCCCTGGGCTACCAAAGCCCCGTCCAATACCGGACGCATCAATCAACCCAGGTGGCTTGATCTTAGGGGAGCACTGACCACCCTTGCACAGGTTCTGCCTTTGAGAGGGGGATGAGAGATCTTTTCGGCCCGTTGCGTCAGGTGGATTAATTGGTTTCAACGGGATAGGATGTGCATCCGGAGTTGCAAGTGATTACCGCGAGAACATTATCATGAGGGTGCTCATCATCTCTGCCGCTTTCCCACCGATGCGGGCGGGAGAGGCAGAGCATGCGCTGCATTTATGCACGCACCTCTCTTCTCGAGGCGCGGACGTTCATCTCTTGACCACAAAGGGGCAAAGTGCTCCAGAGTCAGTTTCATTTCATATTCATGCTGCGATGAAAAGCTGGTCATGGTCGGATGCCCTTACACTCGTAACCATGCTCAGAAAGATTCAGCCCGACCTTGTGCTATTGATCTATACTGCGTGGATTTATCAATCGCACCCCATGATTACCTTTGCACCGACGATCGTGAAGCGAGTGCTGAGGAAGGCGTCCTTCATCACACAGCTCGAGACAATCAAGGAGGAAAACCGGCTGCAGTCTCTTGCAACGCGGGCAATACGAAAATGTGTCAAGTACGGAGTGGGTAGTGCGGGTGTGGACTATGTGATGGGGACGTTGTACCGAGATAGCGATCGGCTTATCGTCTTGAGCGAGCGTCACTTGATACAACTCTGTACTCTGATGCCTGAGGTAGTTTCGAAGACTGAAGTGGTTCCGCCACCCCCGCTCATCCCGATGTGTGCCGATGTGCAAACCGCTAGGGATCAGGGGCGTGCACGGCTGGCGCTGAACCAGGACCACTTTCTTCTCGCCTACTTTGGCTACGTCGACCAGACGAAGGGAGTTGAAACGCTGCTTCAGGCAGTTCAGCTTGTGACCAAGCAGGCAAGCAATATGCGGCTCGTCATGATCGGTGGAGGGCGAGGGACTGCGAAGACTGCATTAGGCCAGAGCGTAGAGTCTGTCGTGAGCTATGCGCGTGAGATGGAGTCTCTTTCGGAACGTCTGGGCATTGCTGACAAGGTGACGTGGTTGCCGGGATATAGCTCGAGCAGTCAAGAGGCGTCTATGTATCTTTATGCGGCTGATGTCTGTGTGCTGCCGTTTGATCAGGGAGTCATACTGAGTCGAAGTTCGCTCGCTGCCGCAGCTGCACACGGACTCCCCATCATCACGACTCGGGGCGAGCATTTGGAAAGTCCATTCCAACATGAAGTGAACGTGTTCCTCTGTTCACCTAAAGATCCGGATGCGCTGGCGCTGGCAATTCGTAGAGTTATGAGTTCTCCGGATCTTCGCCTGAAATTGACAGAAGGAGCCGGACAACTTGCTCGAGAGTGGTTTTCATGGGAAAAAGCGGTGACGCGCCTCATGGAGGCCATTCAGCGAGGCCCCTAAGTGAATGCTGCAGTAGCATCCTGCTTTCGCGAGGTCCTGTGAGTCGCCGTCTAGAGGTGTGTAAATGAGGTTCAGGCGGCGGTCCTCTCCGGCTGATGATTCACGTCGCTCTCTACGCCTCCTGACTTTGTCATCACCCCATCTTTGAACGTCACGCCGGAGGCCACCAGCGGCAACAGCTCCGGAGCATTCAGCTTCCTCCACGACTTCTCGGCGACCTGGAGTATCTTCCAGATGATCGCCTTGGCTCCCTCCACGCGCTTATAGCGACGGGAGGCATCCGTGCGCAAACGCACCGAGGAGAAGGGCGACTCCACGATGTTCGTCGTGCGGAGGTGGCGCCAATGCTCATGCGGAAACGCGTAGAACGACACCATGCGCTCCCAGTCCCGCAGCAGCGTGTCGACCGCTTTTCCCTCCGTCCTCCGGTACGTCCGCACGAATTCGTCTCGCCGCCGCTCGCATTCGGCCTGTGTCTCCGCGTACGGCATCGCCTTCAGCAGCTCGCCCGCCTTCGGCTGAGCCTTCTTCGGCAGATCGTCGAGGACATTGGTGATCTTGTGATTCCAGCACCGTTGCTCCTCGCCGGTCGGATGGATCTCGCCCAAGGCCGCCCACAGGCCGAGGTGCCCATCGGCCACCGTGAGCCGCGGGAACGTGAGCCCACGGTGCTTGAGATCGCGCAGGAGCTTGAGCCAGCTCTCCTTGCTCTCGCGCTC
>JAGXAR010000202.1 GCA_018971525.1 Nitrospirota bacterium | reverse complement strand
ACAGCAGCACGGTGGGACGCGAGGTCTCCAAGCGCTGTGCAATCGCGGTAGTGGAGAGCCCCTCGGCCGCCAGCAGGCAGATCCGCGACCGCAACACAACCCTCTGGGGGCTGGTCTTCGCCCGCATCCACGCCTCCAACGTCTGTTTCTGTTCTCCCGTCATCGGCAACGAGTCGGTTGGTTTCCACATGCCCCAGACGATACCAGAACCAATCAATATTGGAAAGATATTACTGATACACTACACTAGCACTTACAGTTTAAGCCACGACATCGGTAGCTTCCGTCTGAAAATTTAGAATGTGCCCGTTTCTCTTCGAGCGTAGTTCGGTTGTCGTTGTCCATATTTAGGATGTCGCCCCCAAATTTGGCACGGCCGCTTTTTTTCTCCTAACTTGCTCTCTGTTTTGTGGAGGGGGCCTGGTTGCTTTCCCATTGCGCAGACCCTCGTGGGTCTGCGCAGGCCGCGCGTTGCGCGAACACAGAAGATCATCAGGCTCCATCCCATCACTTGCTTGACCTTTTTCCGAGCTCACCGATTTGCGGCAGGGGATGATCTGTTCAGCGTGAACGAATGATGGAAAATGATGTCACGGGACTCAGTCTCTACAGCGTCCAATCAATAGGATGATGCACGTCGAGGCGATCCTGAATCGAATCGATGTCTGACATCATCTGATTTGATGACGGCAGAGACGCCTGTTAGGAAACCGCATTCACGATTCAGCAGATGGAGTCAATCTGCCCTAGCAGTATCGAGCAATAAAAGTTCCTCCCTGGAGGCAGACGCTACCGGTCTACTTTGTATCTATGTCTGGACCGCACAGTACTGCCATGTTATTAGTTAGGTAACTAATAATTGTGCATCCAAATTATCAAGGAGGGTATATGTCAAGGCTGGTTGAGGAATTGAAAGTAGATCATTCGCACATAAAGCAGGTTCTCAGGAGAGCTAAGGATTGTACGCTAACCACGAGTGAACGATTCGAAGTTTTTATCGCGGCGAAGGTAGCATTGCAGAATCATTTGGATAGAGAAAATCGTGAGCTCTATCCTGTTCTGAGGCACGCTGCACAGAGCGATCCTGAGTCGCACTCCACGCTTGAGACGTTTGCGAAGGACATGGAGCAAATTGCATCGCAAGTCACATGGTTTTTCAGTAAATACCCGAGCCTAGAGACTGTCAATCCCAAGATCGAAGCAGACCTCAATTATGCGGTAGAGCTTGCGCGGGATCTCGAGACATTGACCACTTTCTTGGGGGTCCGCCTTGGCCGGGAAGAACATTCCCTCTATCCCGTCTATGACCGCGTCGCGGAAAAGGGAACACGATTGGCTATTGAATTACAGGTGCAGGATATTGGTGGGAGACTGATCCACATACCTATTGAATAGATGGCGTAGTCATCCGGCTTTTGGACTACGAAATGCATTTCCCAACGCTTCGAGCGTGTTCAGGTCTCTGAATTATTTTCCGCACAGTGTTATGGGAATGAGGGATGGGAATTTTTGGGTTGTAGCCATCGATATGGGGAGTGACATGGCGCGTTAGTGAAGTGCAGCTGTTCACCTAGGAACGGTCCGGCCTTCTTCGAGGTCCTGGAGATCGGCCCGGCTGGCGAGGTCGGTTCTGGAGAGATAAGCGTCTCTGAGCTTGTTGAGGTATTCCTGTTTCTCCGGTGTACTTGGCCCGGGACTCAGCATCATTCTGTTTTCCATTCTGCACACAAGCCTGGTCCTGTCATTAAAGTGATGGTCTAGGAGATCGCTCTTGGGCACCCAGCCAGTCCGGCACTGTCTCGGTTTATTGTGATAGCTGCTCCCGCATGTCGGATAATGAAAAACAATTGCAGGCTTAGATTAGTGGATTATCCTAAAGCATTGCTTCTTTTAAGCATATGCTGAAAGGAGCAAATTACACGCCGCTGCGCACTGATCTGCCGGGCAACACAATGGACGAGCATATAACGCCCCTTATCTCGACATACTCACGCACTCGATGTGATCGAATGTCCTTCTCGGAATCGCAATCATGTAATCGCCACCGTCCATGGTGCAGGGCCGTTCCCGCATAGCAACCTACTGACTGATGCGACTTCTACAACAATAGAGGGCTGCGCAAGTGGCGACTGACAGCAACGATCAAGCACTCGGACTCTTTCGAACCCACTTAAGCATGGATCGCTATCGCGCGCAGGTCCTCCTTCTGCAGAGTCTCGTGTCCATTGTGCTCTCATATCAAGTGCTGTATACCCCGGAACCCATCCTGGCCCGCCCGGTCCAGGAAGTGCTTGTGCTGGGGCTCTTATCTCTCCTCGCCGCCGCATTCCTCCTGCCCGTCCGCTTGGTCGAGAGCCGCGCCTTCACGATCGTGCTGCTGCTCATCGATACCGCGATCACCTCCAGCATTATCTATGCGACCGAGCAACTGGGGTCCGATCTCTACCTGGCCTACTTCTTAATCATTCTCATCTCGGCCTCGATGAGAACGCTCCGGCTCAAGATCGTCTTTTCCGCGACCATTGCGG
>JAGXAR010000094.1 GCA_018971525.1 Nitrospirota bacterium | reverse complement strand
CCTTTTGGGGGCTACGAATACTCCTGAATCAAAACCATTGCCGGCTAAAGGTACCCCAACGGAAGCGATGAGGATCACGGTCAGTCAAGCCCTCGGAGTATTGCAGGATCAAGAGCTCAAGAAACCAGAGCGCACGGACGAGCGTGTCACGCGACTCAAGCAGATCGCTGATTTACGCTTTGATTATGGAGAAATGGCCAAGCGGTCGCTTGGGGGCCAGTGGGATAAATTAGTAGAGAGGGAGCGACAAGAGTTTGTCGACCTGTTCACCGAGTTTTTGACGGCAACCTATGTGGAAAAGATCCACTCCTACTCTGGCGAAGAGGTTAAATTCCTCAACGAACGGCTTGAGGGGGACTATGCGGAGGTCAAGAGCATCATGGTCGGGAAGAAAACGGAGATCCCCCTCGACTACAGGCTTATGCTGAAAGGTGGCGACTGGAAAGCGTACGATGTGCTGGTTGATGGAATCAGCATGGTCCGGAACTATCGAGAGCAGTTTGCATCAATTCTCCGCTCATCATCCTACGAGCATTTGGTCCAAATGCTGCGCGATAAGGTTGCGCAGTTCAACGTGAAGACCAAGAGTTCTGAAACGAGCGCACCATCCCGCTAAATAGCACTCGGATCGGTAAAGCTAGGCCGGAGTGTTGATAGTGATAGAGGTGGCTACTGCGGAACAGGCCAAGAAAGTTGCGGCCGCACTCGCCTCTAGCAGCCTCAATACAGAACCTCTGGACGTTGTTCTGGGTGATTCTCCGGAGGGCCGGCACCTTGCGCAACTGTATACTGAGCTCAAGCAACGAGAGCTGGAGATTAATTGGACCAATCGCCAATGGTGACGGACGCCAAAGACGTACTTCCGACCCGCCTCATGCACTTTCCACAGGCTTTTGCTGAATTTGTCGAACTATCACAGACCCGACAATCCCGCTTGACTCAGCTGCGCCATGCCCATTCCAACGTGCGTCGCAACGTGCTGGTATCGCTGATCTATTCAGACCCACATTATACTGCTTGACTGCCGTACTCATTGCGCCCAGTGTGAGTTGGTTAGGTGTGAAGCTCCGCTGGCTGTTCCATCCTTCGCGTTTTCCGGTCCTTCCATGGCGCGACCGATTCTCCAGTCTCCGCCGCTCCAACGCCAGACGTTCTCGTAAACACTTCTTCCGCACTCATTGTATCGCTGTATTGCTCTGACACAGCAGAACGGCCCCGTTCGTCTATCGAAGAACAGGGGTGGATGTGCCGAAACCTCGAGCTCTGTCGAGCTGTGGAGCCACCTTATGAACTGCCTTCGTTGTCATGGTCTGATGGTGACCCTCCGGTTGGAAGATACGGGAGGCTCGTCACTCCGCTTCTCCGGCTGGCAATGCCTGATGTGTGGTGAGGTGATCGACTCGGTGATCACAGCGAATCGGAAAGAACTCCACGGACAGACGGGGAGCCGGAGTCGTGCTCGATACGGCGTGTCGCTGGTGCAAAAAGGCGGTCCCTATCCGAGAGACGACAGCCTCTGGGGCCCGGAGAAAGGATCCGGATCATGACGGTGGAGTGCACAGCGAAGAGGGATGTTTGGTCCATCGTGTTGGCCGGCGGGGAAGGAGAGCGAGTCAAGCCCCTCATCCTCCAGTGGCTGGGCCGCCACCTGCCAAAACAATACTGCACGTTCGTCGGAAACCGGTCGATGTTTCAACACACAGTGGAACGTGCGACCACACTCACGTCCCCGGAGCGCACCATGGTCGTGGCGGCTCTCCACCATCACAGCGACGTCAGTTCCCAGTTGCGCGGGCGGCCGATCGGTAAACTGCTCCTGCAACCGACCAATTGCGATACGGCGGCGGGCATCTTCCTGCCGCTCGCCTATCTGCGCGCTCGCGATCCCCACGCCATCGTCGTCATCCTTCCATCGGACCACTTTATCTATCCGGAGCACCCATTTCTTGAGACAGTCCGACAGGCCATGGTCTCGGTCGAAGCGATGCCGGAGCGCGTGCTGCTGTTAGGCGTCCGGCCCGATCGTGGAGAGACGGAATACGGATGGATTCAGCGGGGCCCTCAGCTGAAGGGCTCGCCGAACTATCCAGTCCACGCCGTCTCTTCATTCCTCGAAAAACCTCGGGCGGTGCAAGCCGATGCCACACTCCGGGCGGGAGGACTGTGGAACACGCTCGTCATCACGGCGACAGTGGAATCGCTGTGGCAAGCCGGGCACACCTGTTTTCCCGACATGATGCCCCTGTTCGAGCGTCTGGTGTCGGCCTGGGATACCTCGGACGAACGCTCCTTGTTGGAGGCTGCCTACCGCACGATGCCGGTCTATAATTTCTCTTCGGATCTGCTCGAGCGTCTGCCGGACCGGATGGCGGTGATGGAGTTGGCCGGTGTGCTGTGGAGCGACTGGGGCAATCCGGAACGGATCGCCGAAACGATCCGCCGGATCGGCAAGACCCCCGCGTTTCCTCTGCACTGCCTCAACCAATCCCTGAGCCCGCTCCCGGTTGTGCAGACGGCCGAGTAGGTGTTGCCCAAAAGGGGGGACAGTCTACTCTGTTCGCTCGCTACGGAGCTCAGGGTTTCTGTTCCTCTTCCATCAGATTCACCGTCGAACCCACTTCGAGCTCGACAAAGACTCCACACCGACCGGTCCAGAACTTTGGATGTGCGGGAGGTGTTGGCGGTGGCGCGGGGGGTTGATCTAACCCGGACATTTGGATCTGGATGTTCACGATCGTCTTCTCATGTTGGGATTACAGGCTGGCTAGCCAGCACGTCCCACACTCGCTCGTGTTCCGCAACGCCAGAATGGCTGGCCTGGGGGGCACTTTAGGAGATTCTGATCCCCCGCGTACGGGTGGTTTTCTCGGTACTGCGTTTGGGCCTATGCTATACCACCAAACAAGAGGGCTGGTGCGTGGAGGACCTCTTGACTCTTACTCTTGGCGAGCGGGTCGCCGATTTAGGCCTATTTACTTTGCAAGCCCTGGTGTTCCTCCTTGTTGGAGGCGCCATGATGATGCTCATCGACTGGACAGCAAGGCGTCTTGGCGGCGGCAAGGTGAGTCAAGCGCAGTATTTGACAGCGTTGGCGTTAAGTTTTTTCCTTGGGTTGTTTCTGCAGTGGGAAGAGAGCTATCGAAATTCCCAACCGCTGAAGACACAAAACGAGTCTCTCTTCAGAGAAATAGCATCCCTTCGGAAGGATCTGGAAGCCAAAAATGAAAACGTAGAAACCCTCGAACGAAGATTCGACAAGTTCACTGCTCAGTTAACAGAAATCGGCAAGGATACAGGGAAGACGCTGCGTGCGTTACAGGAAAAGGTAAAAGAAAGAGAGAGCCAGATAGCCTCTCTCCAGAATCATCTTAATGAGAAGACAAGAAAGGCAGCGATCAGAAACCAGTTGGCTCAGTTGCGAGCCGAAGGCAATCGCATCATTGACAAAGCTCTATCGACTCCCACATCGCGGCCGCCTGCTGATGAAAGAAAACAGTGGTTCGCCAACACAATCCAATATCTGCGACAGAATATGGATGCTGGTCATGTGGAAGAATTTAGAAATCCTCCAGCGCCTGCTCTGCATTTCGAAGGACTACCTGCAAGCCATGATGTGTTTGCAAGTGACGTGGAAGCCAGAGTGAAAGTATTGCAAAAGTTTACCGACGAGCTGCGCGAAAAAAACTAGGACGCAATCAATTTCTAGGTAGTGCCGAGCTGTCGTTGATTGAAGCCTACGAAAAGAACCTGGTCGACGCGATTGCTAAAGGTCTGGCGATGGAGCCCCTCCTCGCGAAGCTCAAGGCGGAAGGAGCCCGGAAGGAGGACTTGGTCCGAGAGCTTGAGCAATTGGCTACTGCAGACCAGGTATCCTCTCTCGTTGAAGCCAGGCTCAAACGGGATCTGAGAGTTCGGTTTGCCGATACCAAGGGCATACCGGACCGTCATATCTCATCGGCCAGGCGATTACTGCGAGTGCTGATGGATCAGCCGTTGCGGTGTGAAGCGGTGCGAGAAGGAGATCGAAAGGAATATCGTGTGACCGGAACCGGCAACTACCTGCCACTCCTGCCAGAGACGTGGGCCTCGCTCAATTCTCCCCAGGAAAACTGCTCCGTAGTAAATGGTGTCCCCAACGGGACCCGTCACACCAGGGAACAAGCAGAGAGCAACCGCTTAGCTTCACAATCGAGCTGTTGGTGGAGGCCGCATGAGCACCCGTCTGGCCCTCCCCAACCGCCGAAACCACATCACGCAGAAGGTCCGGATCGCCGGACAGCGCACGTTCTACCTCAGTGTCCATGACGACAAACACCCCGCCGAAATCTTTCTGCGCGTGAAAGGTCTCGACTGTTCCTCCGAATTGATCGGGCTCTACGACGTGGTGACCCGCCTGAGCAGTCTCGCCCTGCAGTACGGCGCTCCGCTTGGAAGGTGGGAGATCTCCTCGCTGGAGCCAAATTCACCCCATGTGGCCCCGTCGTCGGGCACGATCACATCAAGCACTACACCAGTCTCCTCAATCTCATCGGTCGACATCTGTTGGGTGAGTACTGTGAGCGGGAAGAACTGGCCCATGTCAGAAGTGTGAACTGATGGCGAAACACGAGCCAGAGTGTGAAGTGGGAATCCAGAGGGAGCGTCCCGCTTGAAAAACAATCAAGGATTGGAGGGCATCATGCATGGTGGAAAGCGGAATGGAGCCGGTCGCAAAAAGGGGGCACAGAATAAGATCAACGCGGCGTTGCGCGAGAAGCTGAACGCGGGCGGGATCGCGCCACTGGAGTTCATGCTCCAGGTGATGCGAGACGCGGACCAGGACTTAGCCGTGCGGCTCGAGATGGCGAAAGCGGCGGCCCCGTATCTGCATCCCCGGCTCCAGGCGATCGAGCATTCAGGCAAGGATGAGGAAACCCTACCACGCTCCATCCGTGTGGTATTTGTTTCACCGGATCAGGTCTCAGCACAGAGACAGATCACGCACGAGGCGGGGGCCGATAACCGTGTGCATGCCTGGCCTACTCGATAATCTTAGGAGAGCCTGCGTGGATCACACCCTCTTGAGATGGGGGAAACCGACCATCACCGATGGGAACTCTCGTAGCGATACCCAGAATTACAGGACCGACCAGAGCTAGGGTGTGGAGCCAGCGGACCTGGACTGGTGTAAGGGGAGACAGCCCAGGTGCTTGAAGATGGAAGCACCGTCATAAGGGCAAGCCACCGGGAGGCGCCTGCGAGGCGGTCTCAGACAAGGGACCGTGTCCGCAGATAAAATCGATTTCTGCACGCCTCGCAACGCCATGGGAACAGCCCGAATAGTCGGTGGCTGAAGTCCCGGCTGCCACGCCGACCGGTCCGGTAACACTCCGCTGACGCACAGGAGGGGCAAATCACCCCAACATTCCGTGGCATCTGACCACGGAGGGCAGCGTGTCGTACGGTCAGCAGCGCCCACACGTTTCGCATGCGCAATACAGGAAACTCGAGAAGCACCGTGCCCTCCTTCCTTCGGATAAGGGGATGGTGCGGCACGAAGTCACCAGACGTCTCGGAAATAGGCGCTGCGGTTTCCAGGAACGAGTGCGGTGTGGGCTCATGATCCTCGACCGCCCTGAGTGTCACCTTTCTCACGGAAGTACTGCGTCACCGTCTCGCGGGCCTTCGTGAAACATGTCAGACAGTAGGTGTGCGTGAGAGGGACCTCGGCCGGATTCACGCCATGGGTCTGTCGATACGTCTGTTGCGTGACCCAGCGCTTACGATCAGGAGACGAGTCGGTCTCGTCTCGAATGAGTCCGCAGACACAACAGACCGGGAGCCATGTCGGCGCGATGCACGTCTCTCGTATCGGAGCGGGAGGCGCCTCACGAGTGGCCTGAGCGACCAGTACTAGACGAGACATCTGCCACCTCGTTCATGTACCCGCCAGACAAGAACTTCCTGAGGATCAAGCAGGGACTCAGGGACCACCAAGCCGTCACCGCAGGGGCAGGTCATCGACGCGGCTCCACCTGCCGTGGCCGAGGGGCGTGTGAGAGACCACTGGCCACCCGGATTGGGGTCTTGAGCGGGGCTTGGCTCCGTCCGTCTCTCTGTGTCATGCCACTGGGCAGTGACGTGCTGAGGCGGAGAAGGGTTTGTCCATCCTCGAGACCGCATTGATAGCGCGGAAACTGCAAACCGTGTATCGCTCGCATGACGGCTGCCCGATCTCTGCCACGCAAGGCATCCACGAGGCCAGCTTCCTCCGCCCGCCAGCCTGCGCGTTCTTCGCGCGTGCCCGAGTGGAGTTGTTGCTGAAGCCGGCAGCATTGGATGCGTGAGATAAGTTGGGTGGATTTGTACGTCATGGCTCCCTCCCTTGGTCCGGAGTGACATCCGTTCACTTGGCGAGAAGCCCGCACCAGCCCGTCAACTGTCTTACAAGTTACACCTCAAGATGTCTTACCTATACGCTCTTGACGCGAGGGGCACTATCAGCGTGGCTTCGATAATTCTGTCGTGGTTTGAACGACAGCCAACCGGGTGTAATTTCTATTGAGGAGGCCCGCAGAGGCTCCTTGACGGCGCGGAACAGGAAATAGATCCCCAGCGGAAACAGGACGATGACGCCCGTGGCCGCCAGGACAGCCCGGAACGTCGGGTTCGACAGGTCAGGAAGGAAGTAGTCACCCCCGAGGAGGACCACAGAAAAGAGGATGAGATCGCCGGCGATGGAGCCCATTCCACAGGCCATGGTATGGCGCCACCCGCCGATCACCCCACGGCGGATGGCCAGCATGTTGACAGGGCCCATCGGCGCGGCCGCCGCGAATCCCATCAAGAATGCGGCCGACAGCACGTCGATGTAAGGGACGAGCACCATGTGGCGACAGAGAATAGGTGGCGGATCTTATTCAGAAGTGAATCGTATTGTTCTCCAGAACACTTCGGCAACTGATTTCGTGTGCTGGCTGTTGATCTGCATACGGATGGCGACCGCGCGTTCAGGCATTTCCCCAAAGAGCGCCCGATAATCTTCGACGACGTTGCGATTTTCGAGCAACCAGTTGCCGATCTGACCGGCTCCTGATTCGACCACAATGGCCTTCACATTGAGGTAAAGCGGACCGGCGGCGGCCGCGATGGTCCCCTTCGGCGCAGTCGGGTCCCAAATGTAGCTGATGACTTTCCGCCGCTCGAAGAACGTCTTGGGAAAGACGACGAGCAATTGAGCAGCCTGGTCATCCGTGTCGGGAGAAGAAAAATCTCCTCCGGCCGGCGGAACCGTCACCTTCCACTCCCATTCGAGATACGGCGTCTGTTTCAAATCCACCGTGATGCTCTTTTCCAAGGCGAATGAAGACGATTCGGTCCGTAACTTGATGGCCTGATTCTCTGCGTCATCCACAACTTTCCAATTGCCCGTCCCAAAGTGGACCGGTTTGTCCCATTCCGCAAGAGTCGGTGTCTTGCCTTTGCCCAGGATAATGACTTCTTCTCCGGCATAGAGTGATTCGACGCCCAGCGCCCCTATCAGGATCGCAAGGCAAATGGGTATCCCCGCGACTGTCTTTTTGGCACATCGTCTCGCCATAAGGTCTTAGAAATCGCGCTATCTTGATGAGATCAACAGTATCGTGCGCGTGAGCCACTCCCTTGTGTCACCGCTTCACCAATCTTCGACGTTGCCGAAGAATACAAACGAACCGGCGTATTCCTGTCAGCGGGGATTGTATCCCTGTGGAGCAGGGCACCAGGTGAGACAAGCCGAGTGATTGCCCTCGCCTGGCTTTCCTGTAGACCCACGTCGGCAATGGGTAAGGATCAACCCACCGTCTCAGCCGCCCTTTCCGCCACTGCGTGTTGATGTGTTCAGGCGATTTACACGTTCGATGTGCAATGCGCACACTTCGTTGCTTTAATGGGAATCGTCGACAAACACTGCGGGCAATCCTTCGTCGTCGGAGGACCGGCTGGTGGTTCTTTCTTGAAGCGGTTGACTTGTTTCACCAGGACGAAGATCACGAACGCAATGATGATGAAGTCAAATACGGTTTGGAGAAACACCCCGTAGTTGACCGTGGGCGCCCCGGCCGCCTTGGCGGCTGCAAGTGATGGTTGCGGTGTGCCAGACAGGTTGAGAAACAGACTGGAAAAATCCACCTTTCCCATCATCAAACCGATGGGAGGCATCAACACATCGCTCACCAGCGAGGACACGATCTTCCCAAAGGCGCCGCCGATGATGACACCGATGGCCATGTCGACCACGTTGCCCTTCATAGCGAACTCTCTGAACTCTTTCAGCATGATCTCTCCTCCTTGGGAAACAGGTTCATGGCAGAGGTCTCTTGTCCCCTAAGCGCTTACGGGTGGTATCGAAACTATATCCCATGGTCGATGTCTACTTGCCAAACGGACTCGTCATCAGACCTTTGGTGGTATCCTCTAGACCCTGAACATCTTTCTTCACCTGACCAGCGTCCTGTTGGGCCTTGTTCACATCCATGGCTTTCACGTCATCCTTGGTCTTGCTGGTGTCCGTCTTGAGTTGTCCTGTGGCCCCTTGTATGGACTGCGTTGCAGCTGGCGCGGCCTCCTGAAGAGCTGGCTTGGTCCCCTGCGTAGCTGGAGGCACTCCTTGCGCCCACACGGGACAATGAAGGGATATGGTAGCGCTGAGGCCGACTGCGGTACCGATCACAACCGCACTAATGGATGCTAACCGCATGGTAATCCTCCTCCGATTAAATGCAAATGACCCGATCTGGTTCCGTCCGCGTGGCACATGCTGATCGAGAGAACATGGCGCGGATGTTCGCAAGCACGAATGCGTGCTAGTTATGACGATTGCCGGGACTGCGTTCCTGGTGATCTCTTTCTATGACGGGCGGGGGGAGTGGTCGACCACTCCCCCTCCCCAACTACGCTCAACCGACTCTCCTACTTCGTGACGCGAACCTCCACGCGGCGGTTCTTGGCCCGACCTTCAGCGGTGCTGTTCGATTCAACCGGCTTGCTGCCGCCATACCCCGTCGTCACGGCGTCGGCGCGTCCTCCATCGGCCAGTGCCTTCGCTGCAGAGACCGCACGAGCCTCCGACAATTCCTTGTTCGTCGGGAACCGGGTCGTCAGAGCGCCATGGATCGGCACGTTGTCGGTATGACCGTCTACGGCCACCTTGTATTGGGGGAAATCCTTCAAGACCGATCCGACATGCTTGAGCGCCTCCGCGCCTTCCGGTTTCAGCGCATCCTCGCCGGAACCGAACAGATAACCGGAGGCCAGGTTAATCAAGAGGCGCTCGCTGTTCGCATCGACCGTGATGTCGCCCTTCTCGATTTGAGGACGAAGGCCCTTGACCACTCCGCGCTCCGCTACTTTCAGTTTCGCCATCTCGTCGGAGTATTCACTGCGGAGACCGGCCAGTTCCCGATCGCGATCAGCCAACTGCTTTTCGAGGTCGGCAATGCGACGATTGGCCGCGGCCAACTCGGCGCCAGCCTTGCCCGTGTCGCTCGACCCGCCTGCCGCCATGGCATCTTTCAGACGCTGCTGTTCTTTTTCGTAGGCGCTCGGGTGGCGATATTCATAGCCGCCGTCGCAACAGATCGCCGTCCACTCGACGGCTCCTGCCGTGCCGGTGAAAGCCAGCAGGCTCAATGTCAGAACCGCTGTCTTGATCCCCCTCATGATAGCTCTCCTCATTAAAAATGTGATGGCGAGTCCTGCCCATCACGGGTGGAGAAAGTGATCAGCAACTCCCCCGCCCCAACTACGACAGACCGACCCTCCTACCTCGTGACGCGCACTTCGACGCGGCGGTTCTTGGCCCGACCTGCATCGGTCGTATTCGGCGCCACCGGCTTGGTGTCCGCATATCCAGTCGTTGTCGCGTTGCCAAGCCCGCCATCGGCCAGCGCCTTCGCGGCAGTGGCAGCACGAGCCTCGGACAGCTCCTTGTTCGTCGGGAATTTCTTCTTCAATGAGATGCGGATCGGTCGGTTATCAGTATGGCCGTCCACCGCCACCTTGTACTCGGGGAAATCCTTCAAGACCGCTCCGACTTGCTTCAGCGCATCAACCCCTGCCGGTTTCAGTTCATCTTGGCCGGAACCGAACAGATAGCCGGAGGCCAGGTTGATCAAGAGGCGCTCGTTGTTCAGGTCGACCGTAATGTCGCCCTTCTCGATCTGAGGACGGAGTGCTCGGACAAGCCCGCGCTGAGCCTCTTTCAGCTTGGCCATTTCGGCTGAGAGTTCACCGCGAAGGCCGGCAAGTTCTTTGTCCCGCTCAGCCAACTTTCCCTCAAGCTCCGCTACTAGTTTGCGCTTGTCTTCGCTGGTCGCCTGTAGACTCGCAAGTTGGGACTCCATCGCGGCTATCCGTTGATTGGCCGCAGCAAGATCGGCTGCAAGCTTGTCTTTGTCTCCTGCCCCAGCCTGGAGGCTCGCGACCATTGTCTGGGACGCGGCGAGCTGTTGCGCAAGATCGGCGGACCGAGCCTTGGACTGATCCAGCTCTCCCTGCGCCACGGACAACTGACTGGCCAATCCGGCAGCGTCTTTGGAAGCATCGCTGGCCCCTGATCGCAGGGAGGCGCTCTCCCGCTCAAGCTCCGCGATACGCGTCTTGGATTGGTCGAGGTCAGCCTGGGCGGATCGAAGGGCATCACCGGAGCTGGACCGCAGGGAGGCGAGCTCCCGCTCAAGCTCCGCGATACGCATCTTGGACCGGTCGAGGTCAGCTTGGGCCGATCGGAGGGCATCACCGGAGCTGGACCGCAGGGAGGCGAGCTCCCGCTCGCGATCGGCCAGCTGCTTCTGTGCTGCCGCCAGTTCATCCTTCACCCGCTGCTGTTCTTTTTCCCAGGCGCTCGGATGGCGGTATTCATAGCCGCCGTCGCAACAAATCGCGCTCCACTCGACGGCTCCTGCAGTGCCGGCGAAAGCTAGCAGACTCAATGCCAGAACCGGTGTCTTGATTCGCCTCATGATAGCTCCCTCCATTCACAAATGTGACGGTGCGGGCTCATACTGGGCGATCTCCTCCTGCCGCTGGGAGAGATGCCAAAAACGAGATTGCCGCATCGTGGCGACCCTTGAGGAGATCGCGAATTTCCATCAGCAGGTTCTCTTCGTTGGTCGGACCAATGCTCAGTCAATGTTTTATTGTGCAAAAACTGTGGCACAGGGTCGGGGTAGAGAGAATCGATCGCACATGTGCTTGGTAATTCAGTGGCTTACATACTGAGCCATTCAGCGACGGTGATGAATACGGAATGATTATTGTGGGAAAAGGGAACAACGGGCCGGCAGATATGGGGGTAGAATGCCTCACACACGAGGGAGGCGTCACTGTTCAACTGTCAACATTCGCTATGAGGCTGTGCCGATGTCTGTGGCTCAACCATCGCCTTCTAGCCTGAAGGCCAGCCTTTCTCAGGGCTGTCCGTTCCGTTGAGGCAAATACGTTCAGGATGTTGGTTGTGCAGGACTTCGATCGTGTCGCCGTCGAGGACGGAGACGACTTGGCCGGAGAAGTCGGCGCCAATTGCCCAAGAACAAGCGAATACCAAAGTAAGCAGTAGGAATGAACAGCTAGCCGCACTCTTTGAACTTAGTTTCATAACAGCGCCGTGCCGTCTCTTGCGCTTTCTGAAGCTGCGTTGCAGTTATTCGTGCACCCACAAAGTCTCGCAACTCCTTTGCTTGCACTGCTCCTGGCACAAAATCATAACGCTCCGCTGATGTCACCGCGATGTTGAACCACATGTGCGCCAGAACTAAATTCTGTGGGACGCCGACCCCGTTGAGATACATCGTACCCAGATTGAACTGCGCCGATGGGGCGCCATTTTGAGCCGCTAGTCGAAACCACTTCAACGCCTCCTGATGGTCCTGCGGGAAGCCTTTCCCCTTGTCGTACATCTCCGCCAGATCGTAAGACGCAGCAGGATTACCCTGTTCAGCGAGGGAGCGGCATCGTTGAACCTCTCCGGTGCGGTCATTACACGCCTCATAGGCATCGTGTATGTACTGAGGGATATCCGCTGCCTCGACTGTCGCACCGCTCACGACTAAGATAACTGCGAAGATGACTAGCCACATCACTCCACCTACCTTTCAAAAGTCAGACAGGGAATAAGCAGCACGCCGCAATTGCAACAGCGAGGGTGGTGTGTTGAGGTCGGGAGCTGCGGCAGCGTGACGGTCAAAGAGATGGTTTCTCCTGGTCGCATCAGTAGATCGCCGGAGAGTCGCCAGCCAGTACAAGAGAGATTCCACACGGTGCCGTGGCCTTGAAACGGGCCAGTGCTGTATGTGACGGAGCAGTGCACGGGGGAGCGACGTAGGGACGAAGCGAGAAGGGCATGAGAGCCTCCGAGGAGGCCCATTCTAGGAAGAACGATGTTCGATGGGCAAGAGCCAGTGCGCATGGCTCATGGGGAAGCGTGCAGTCGGTGCCAGAGTCTCCCCCTCGGCCACCCCCGAGACTAGTGGACTAATTCGTACTCCACAGCGGTAAGGAACTTCTCCAGCCTAACGGGCTTCTGGAATGTCTGACGGACACCCAACAGTTTGGCCGCATTTAAGACACTCTTTTGCTCACCCTGTGCCCCTGAGATCGCAATTACCTTGACGTTGAGGAAGTCTCGAGTCAGCTCCAGGATCACGTCAAGCCCGTTCAATTCCGGCATGTAAATCTCCGTGACGACCAAATCCGCCGGCTGTTGCCGGTACAGGGCTAGCCCCTCTCGTCCGTTCGTGGCCTCGGTCACCGTATGCCCGGCGCGCTCGAGGACCGTACGAAGCAGGGAGCGAATGACCGGCTCGTCGTCGATGACCAGAATGGACGCCATGCCTCTTCTCCAGAGGGTTCGCGCACGTTCCCCCTCGCGTATGCCGCATACGTATCGAGGGGTTGCACGGCCAGGTTACGTCAGGCCGCGAGCCTGACAAATGCCTCTGCGCCAAGATGGACTTCGTCGTCCTGATCGTCCGGCTCACCACTTGGCAGCACCG
>JAGXAR010000201.1 GCA_018971525.1 Nitrospirota bacterium | reverse complement strand
CGGACACGAAGCGGGGATTCCCACGTTGGAGTTTGATCTGGGCGGCGTGAAGAGTGCCAACGTCGGGGCGTCGGAACACAACATGCGCCAAGCCTTGAAGGTCATCACGACGATTTCGAATGGCTCGGCGCTCTATCTGGCGACCTGCAACAGCATTGCCGCTATTTCACCCGAGCTGCGCCGGCGATTTCGGTTGGGCACCTTCATGTTCCCCTTGCCCACCCAGGAGGAGCGGGCGGCCATTTGGAAAATCTACCTGGAGAAATATCAACTGACTGACTCGACGGCGCCGTTGTCGGCGCATCAATGGACCGGCGCGGAGATCCGTCAATGCGCCGACATCGCGTGGCGGCTCAATATTCCCCTTGAGGAAGCGGCCCAGTACATCGTCCCCGTGGCGGTCAGCGCGAAAGCGGCCATCGACGACCTGTACACGGTCGCGAACGGGGCTTACCTGTGCGCCAGCTATTGCGGTCCCTTCAATAAGGAATACAAGGAAGACAAGCCTTCGGCCCCCACCGGCACCCGCCGGATGCGGATGATCCAGCAGAAGGAAGCCAAGGCGTAACCACTGGCCGCGACCGCCGCATGTAGTATTTCAACATCACGCATTCACCTGCTCTGAGGAGTTCATCATGTCTGCCACCGTCTCTGTCCCCGTGATCCGCGATCTCACCGCCGAAGATGTGTTTGCGAAAGCCGTGTGCATGACGCTCTCGCTTCATAAAATCGGCTTACAGCGCAAATCGGCCATCAAGCTCAAATCCAAAGCCGATCAAAGGATGTTCCGCACCACCAAGCTGCTGATGGATTGCCCGGAGTACAAAGCCATTCATCGGCTTGATAGCCAAATTCGCCGAGAACTGCATCAGTTCGATCTGCCTGGCGACATTGGCCGAGGCATGGCCCTGGTGCCGGCCAGCGCCCTGCAACGCGTCTCCCATCTCGCGGACGATTTCCGTGTCCGACGCGCCGCCCTCATCGACGATTTCTGCCGCGTGTATCCCGAACGGAAGGAGGATGCCAGGCAGAAGCTCATGGAGCAGTTCAAGGAGGACGAATATCCCACCGTCAAGGAAATCCGAGACAGCTTCAGGTTCGACATGCAATTCATGACCTTCGATTTGCCCGGCGTGCTCAGCGCAGTCGATGAGTCCATGGCCGAACGCGAACGGGAGAAAATGGCGGAAAAGTTTAAGACCATCGGCGAGGATATCCGAGAGGGCCTCCGGGAGCTGATGCAGGGCCTCGTCACCCATCTGCTTGACCGCTTGAGCGGACAGGAAGACGGCAAGCCCAAGAAGCTGATGCCGTCGGCCATCAACAATCTCCTGGGATTTCTCAATGAGTTCGACGGCCAGAACGTGAGCAAGGATTCCGAGCTCGAAAAACTGGTCGCCCAGCTCAAGAACACGCTGGACGGCGTGACACCGAAGTCCTTGAAAAAAGACAGCAACTACAGATCGATCGTCACGACCAGCCTCCAATCCGTGAAGGCGCAGCTCGATACCTTGATGGTCGATCGGCCGACCCGACGCATCCTGGTCAGCCGTGATCATGACTGACGCCGATACGCCGACGGGCCGTAATACTCCAGAAAGAGGGGTGTACCCTCTGTCTCTGGAGGACGATCGGACCATGCGGCCAGCAGCAGATCGAACTGGACCGGCACTCGAGGGCTCCCATATCGGGAGTCCACGGGATGTCTTGCGCTGTCTTCAGCAGATCACCCCGGGCCTGACGCCAGGCGAGAGCCTCGTGCTCTTCCTCGACCGAGAGCAACAGGTCCTCACGTATCTGCACATGGCGTATGATCCCTTTTGCCCAATCGGCCCATCGATCCAGAACATCTTTCGGGACGCGTTCGCGCGCCAGGCCAGCCGCCTGGTGATTGTCACAAGTCATCCCTCGTGCCGCACCGGTCCGTTCATGCCAGCCGGCGACTATGTGCAACATGCCGCCAAGTGCTCGCTGGCGGGCCAACTGCTGGATCTACGACTGATCGATTATCTGGTCTGCAACACCACCGATACGCAATCGCTCTTGCTTGATTTTCGCGATGAGCTCTATCGCTACGCCTTGCACTATTCACAACAAGTCGCAAGTGCCTATCCACCCGACCTATGCCCAAATTAGATCCCGCCCTCCTGACCCGTGCCCGACAGGTTGATCTGATCGCGTACCTCCATACTCACGGCCATCAACCCGCCTACGCACGGAGAAGTAAAGCCCTGTTTCATTCGCCGCTTCGTGAGGATCGGCATCCCTCGTTTTCAGTGTTTTACAAAGACGGCGCATGGAAGTGGATCGATTACGGCACTGGCGAACATGGGGACGGGATCGACCTCGTGATACACCTCCGAGGTCTAGACTTCCAAACGGCGGTCAACGCCTTACTCGGCCAGTGGCAGGAGACGCCCATTGACCCTGCCCTCGAGAATCCTCGCCGGAGCTACAGCCGGCGAGAGATTCGACGCCTCCACCACGGCTATCAGACCGCGATGACGGCGGAGCATCATTTCTGCCTGCAACAGTATTTTCTCGAACGAGAGATC
>JAGXAR010000093.1 GCA_018971525.1 Nitrospirota bacterium | reverse complement strand
TCGTGCTCACGAGCTGCCCTCATGACGGCATAGTACCTGTAGCCAGATATGTCCGCGATGGGGTCGTCTCGCCAGCCGATCAATTCCGAGAAGCCGTCCACCATGTCGCCCGTGCTGATCTCGATTTCATGAAATGGCATTGACAAGTGATCTGCCAACGCTTTGGCGGCTGCTCGCTCATCATAGAATGGACGTCCCGAATATCCGACGCTGAAAGCATGCATGCTGCCGGGGTATTTCTTGGCCGCAAGTGCCGCAATCGCGCTGGAGTCCAATCCGCCACTTAGTGCAATACCCACCGGGACGTCTGAGCGAATGATCAATTCACTAATGGTCTCCAATTCTGCCCGAATAAGTTTCGCGGGGTCTCCTTCTAACGGTGGGGCATCTTCCATGTGCCAATAACACCGTTCTTCGACATGCCAGGGGTTGATGCCGATCGTCATGACCGTTGCAGGCGGAAGCTTTCGTACACCCTTGATCGGCGTCATTGGTTCGGGGACGTACTGATAATGGAAGTAGCAGTCGATGGCATGCGGGTCGAGTTGGAATGGGATAATGCCTGTGCGTAACAGCGCTTTGAGCTCAGAGGCAAAGTGCAGTCGGCCCCCTTGTTCACATAGATACAGCGGTTTCTCCCCCATGCGGTCGCGCGCCAGCAGGAGCCGCTGACGCTGCGTATCCCAGAGCGCAAAGGCGAACATGCCTCGAAGTTGCTGGACGCAGTCTCCTCCCTGTTCTTCATACAAATGGAGAATGACTTCGCAATCGCTGCCGGTCTTGAAGCAGTGCCCTCGTTCTTGCAGTTGAGAGCGCAGCTCGATGAAGTTGTAGATCTCCCCGTTGGCGATCAGCACGAGCGAGGAGTCTTCGTTATAAAGTGGCTGTTGGCCATGCGAGAGGTCGATGATACTTAGCCGCCGGTGTGCGAGAGCCACGTGCCGAGAAGAAAATTCGCCAGCTCCATCCGGACCCCGGTGAAGCATGGCCTTGCTCATGCGCGCAACCTGGTCAGCGTGTTCTCGCTGGAGAGGTTCTTTTGAGATTATTCCGGCGATTCCGCACATGTGGGTGTGTGACTACTAATTAAGTGAGCAACGGTACTATTGATAGTATTAACGCCATACGGTGCACCGGAGATCAATGTACAAATTGCCAGGAGTCACTTTCAATGCCCAGGCAGGAAACGAAGCCTAATTTCGACCGGAGATCGTGTAGCCTGATGGAGAAGAACTTAACTGATTTGTTCGGATCCCACAACTGAGAAAGGTGTTGCTGGACCGCTACTTCTCGTTTCCTGTCCCGCATTATTCATGACGTTTCTGCTGCAAGCTCGGATACGCGGCTGTGACGGGCAGTCTCGCCGTTCAGCCCTTCGACAGACTTCATGAGTGTGCCTCAGGGCTTCACATCTCCGAATGCCCGTCTCGCGTTGCGTCTGCACGCTTTCGCGACGAACCTTCATGAATCATGAGGGCGAGAAGGCCCTGCCACATCTACAACGCCTGTTTTGCTCACAGACTGTCCTTTTATTCTCATCGGTTCTCGCGGTGCATCCGTCTCGTGCTCAACGACTCGATTCGCATGGCGACATCTCGATATTGCGGGGCTTCACGGCGGAGCCATCGATAAGCCTCCAACGCTTCAGGCATGCGCCCGAGTGACTCGAACGTTCTCCCTAAGAGATAGAGGATCTGTATTTGTTCTTTCGATGATGTCGAGGGCACTTGCAGGGCTCGGCGAAAGGCTGCGACGGCTTCTTCCTGTTTTCCGCTCTTCTTGAGGCTGAGGCCCATTTGGGCGAAACCCTTCAACGCATATGCGGGGTCCTGTGCGGCTTTCTCGAAATGCTCGGCTGCCTGTCTAAAGAGGCCCGCATTCTTGAGCGCCGTTCCCCGTTCGTATGACTCGTGTCCGTCCGGTGCGTCGGTCGATGCGGTGGCTTCACTGGCTTGTGGAGATCTCCCCGGTATTGGGGCTCTGTCTTTATTCTCCAATGAGGCCCGGCTTGAGGCTGGATGGTTCTCTTGTGTCATGGGTGAGGCGTTGGTTTCATTCACGTTCGTGTTTCCTGTAGGGCATGAAAGCAAATAGCCTTGAATTCGCAAGTCTTGGACCATTCAAGGCGGTTTCCGAACTCGTTATGTTTCAACGTCTTTGCGCCTCTCTCCATGGGCGTGAGAGAGGGAACACTGCTCAGTTGTATGCAGATCTGTTCAAATGTGCTCCCAGTGCCTTGGTGGGAAGGTTGAAGATGAGGCTCAGGTTGAGGTTAAGGTTGAGAAAAAAAGAATCTGATCGACACTCAACCTTAACCTCGACCTCAACCTTCTTCCACAGCTGCGGCCTTGTTGGACGAACTCTTTGAGTTTCCTGCTAGATACGCAGGATGGGCGGGGCTTGCGAGAGAAGCAAGTCGGGCGCGACGGATCAAACTCCCCCAGATCGCGCTTCCAATTAGTCTCGCTCGGTCCAGCTTGGCTGGCCAGAATCACGCCCGACGAGGGAGGATGGCATGAGCTAGAAGGTAACTTGTCGCAGATTGTGGCGATTGGCAGCAAACCACTGCATGGTCTTCTTGAGTCCTTCCCGGAGTCTATGTTTCGCTTGAAAGCCAAAGAGTTGCTTGGCCCGGCTGACATCCAGGCATCGTCGAGGCTGCCCGTTGGGCTTGGTGGTGTCCCAGACGATCTGTCCGGTGAAACCGGCCTCCGCGGCAATCATAGTGGCGAGATTGCGAATCGTGACTTCCTCCCCTGTCCCCAGGTTGACGGGTAGGCTTCCGTCATAGTGTTCGGCTGCGAGCAGGATGCCTTCCGCGGCGTCTTCCACATACAAAAACTCTCGAGTCGGAGATCCGTCTCCCCACAACGTGAGTGTGGCGTGGCCTGCTTCTTTGGCGGTCACACATTTGCGTATTAAGGCCGGGATGACGTGAGACGTTTCCAGGTCAAAGTTATCGCGAGGGCCGTAGAGGTTGACCGGGAATAACACGATTGAATTGAACCCGTACTGTTCGCGATAGGCCTGCGATTGCACCAGCATCATCTTCTTGGCGAGACCGTAGGGCGCATTGGTCTCTTCGGGGTAGCCGTTCCAGATGTCGTCTTCTTTAAATGGAATGGGGGCAAATTTGGGGTAGGCGCAGATGGTGCCCAGGGCCACGAATTTCTTCAGTCCCTGTTGGCGGCCGACTTCTATGAGCTGGGTGCCCATCATCAGGTTGTCGTAGAAAAACTTTCCCGGGTTGGCCTGGTTCGCGCCGATCCCTCCGACCCGTGCGGCCAGATGGATGACCATATCGGGGCTTCGATCGCTGTAGAGTTGTTTCACGGCGTCCATCTGAACGAGATCGTAGTCGGTGCTGCGGGGGACGAAGATGTCCCGGCAGCCCCGAGTCTTCAACTGTTCCACGACAAACGACCCAAGAAAGCCGGCTCCGCCCGTGACGACGACCCGTTTGTTCGACCAGAAAGATGACATATGAAGTCCAAGGTTAAGGTTAAGGTTGAGCCGTCCTGCGAAGTGAACGTATCAATGCGTTGAGTTCTTTCCAGATTTCGTCGATTAGATTTATTGCAAGTAGGCATTCACTCTGTTTGAAATACTCTACCTTCTGTCCATAGATGAGGTGGTTCTTCGTTTCAGCTAGTGATCCGCGAGACGCGTAATAGAAATTCAGTTTGTCCGTTGTATGTTGACGGCCAAATCCTTCGGCAAGATTCCCAGGAACCGAGAGAGCAGATCGTCTAACCTGCGAAGTCAACCCGTAATCTTCCTTTCTCGGAAGACCCTCAGTTAGTGAAAATACCTTCTGGGCCAACTCCATTGCCTTTTGCCAAACCGGCATATCCTCGAATGAACTAAACACTCCTGGGCCTCAGCTTTAGCAGAAGGTTCGGGTCGAAGCCCAGGGGAAGGTTGAGGTCGAGGTTAAGGCCAAGCTCGGAAGCAATGAGTCGCATTCCCTTAGCCTCAACCTTAGCCTTAGCCTTTCTTGTCAACCTCAGCCTCTCTTCCCTATTCCATCAAGACGTTCACGTTCGGCGGCCAAATCCGCATCCACCATCATATTGGCCAGTTCCTCGAAACGGACCTTCGGCTCCCATCCCAAATCCCGTTTGGCCTTGCTCGCGTCGCCTATCAGGAGGTCCACCTCGGTGGGGCGATAGTACTTTGTATCGATCTTCACGTGTTTCTGCCAATCCAGTTGAAGGCGACCAAACGCCACCTCCAAGAACTCACGCACCGTGTGGGTCTCTCCGGTCGCGATGACGTAGTCCTCCGGCTTGGGGGCCTGCAGCATCATCCACATGGCCTGAATGTAGTCTCCGGCGAATCCCCAGTCTCGTTTCGCGTCCAAGTTGCCCAGAAAGAGGTCCTTCTGAATGCCCAGCTTGATCCGTGCCGCCGCTTTCGTGATCTTGCGCGTCACGAACGTCTCGCCGCGCCGGGGCGATTCATGGTTGAATAAAATGCCGTTACACGCAAAGAGGTCGTAGGCTTCTCGATAATTGACGGTAATCCAGTAGGAGTAGACCTTCGCCGCTCCGTAGGGACTGCGGGGATAGAACGGTGTGGTCTCGCGCTGAGGTACGTCCTGCACTTTGCCGAACATCTCGCTCGACGATGCTTGATAAAACTTCGGTTTCAATCCTGACTCCCGAATGGCTTCCAGGAGTCGGATCGTTCCGAGCCCGGTAATCTCGCCGGTATACTCGGGAATATCGAAACTCACACGCACGTGACTTTGTGCTCCCAGGTTGTAAATTTCATCGGGCTGGACCGTTCGGATGATGTGGTTCAGCGAACTCGCGTCGTTGAGGTCGCCATACACCAGTTTGAGTCGTCGATGCGGAACATGCGGGTCTTCGTAAATGGGATCGATCCGTCCCGTATTGAACGAACTCGATCGTCGAATAATGCCGTACACCTCGTAGTTCTTCCCGAGAAGAAACTCTGCCAGATACGACCCATCCTGGCCCGTAATGCCACTGATCAGCGCTTTTTTCACAAGACCACTCCTTCGGTTGCGTTGGAAGTGGCTGAATTATGTCTCGATCACGCCCTGTTGTCCACATCCGATAGGGTTTCGATCGTTTCCCGGGCCTGAATCTGTGCCTCCGCCAACCTTCTCCATGCGTATGTCTGCTGCCATCACGGATGCCTCGCTCAGGGGAGATGGGCGGGACGGGCGAGCTTATCTGGTTGCTCTGGTTTGTTTTGTTTGTCTCGTTTGCTTGGTCGAACAAGACCAACCAGATGAAGCAGACAAGCAAAACAGACGGGACGAGGGCTTGCACGCTTGCAGGAATGCCTCTGTTTTTGATAGTGCAACGGTACACGTCGTCAGCACGAATTGCCGGCTCGCGTCGGAGGGGAAGCAGCTTGTTCTTGCACAGGACCTGCGCTCCGCACTAGAATGTCCTCCCGAATGGGACGAATGGTTATCTGAAGTCGGTCTCGTAAACTATGGATATGCGTCGGGGCATCATATTCGCCTATGTCTTGTGTGGCACCTTTCTCGTAGCCCACATCATCAACGCCGTCATTGCGGAGGCCTTGTCTGTTCCGATAGGGCCGGTCCGGCCATCACCGGCTTCCGACCGAGAGGCTGAGGTGAGGGCTTCCGTGCCCGCGATGGTTGAGCAGATTCGGACGAGCGGACTCTTTCCCCTGCCGGCTGATCCTCTCAGTCCGAGCATCGTAGCCGGCGGGCCACCTTCCCGTGCTCCGTTAAATCTGTCGTCGAAGCTCCTCCTGCTGGGGGTGGTGATCGGCGATCGTGGGGGGGTCTCGGCCATCGTTGAAGAGCTTTCCAGCAAACGCCAACTCTTTTTCCGGTTGCACGACCAGATACCCGATGTGGGTGAGATCAGCGAAATCCGTCGGGACGGGATGCTCGTTCGTCAGGGCGACCAACAGGAGTTCCTTGGACTCGCCGCCTCGCAGACCGAGAAGCCCCCGGCTGCCCCGGTCACAGCGGGAGCAGCAGGAGTTCCAGTGCCGGGGAGTCCCGTGCGCACCGTGCTCGATCGGAGAGTCGTTGAACAGGCAATGGGCGATCTGCCCAAGTTATTATCCCAGGCGAGGGCCGTGCCCTACGTGGTGAATGGAGCGATGAATGGGTTCCGTCTCGACTCTATCGCGCCCTCCAGTTTTTATGACCAAATTGGTTTGAAGCAAGGAGACGTCCTCCAGCAGGTCAATGGCGTAAACATTCGTGATCCTGGTACGATGCTCACGCTCTTCCAGCAGCTTCGCAACGAGAAGACGGTCAAGCTTGATGTTCTGCGTAATAATCAGCGAACCGCGATGACGTTCGATATCCGCTGAGTCCGCTGTCTCCTCATCTGTTGCAGCCCTTCCAGGTTTCGACATCTGGCTGTTGTTCTGGAGCCTCTATGCAGGCAGGGTCAAGAAGGCACACCTCCCATTGACAGGGTGGATTGGAGGGGGGCTTCGTGACCTTGTCAGGGATATCCGGTAGAGCGTATTCTTTTTAGGTTCCAAAGGCTTGTGGCCTTGTCCTGAGGCCGATGGGTTTTCCCGGGGATGAACAATCCACTATTGGGTGTGCTGTGATGAACGACGAACATAGCGGTCGGCCGCTGTTAGGAGCGATCCTCGAAGAGAAATTCGGCTTGTCCGAAGCCAAATTGCTCGAGGCGGTCAATCTTCAGCAGACCAAAGGGGGGCGCATCGGAGAGATCCTGGTTCGGCTGCGGGCGATTACCGAGGATCAACTTCTCCAGGCGCTTGCCGTTCAATTTGAACTTCCCTGGCTCCCCAATCTTGATGTGAGCCAGGTCGACCATGAATGGGTCAAGAAAGTTCCGATCCACTTCGCCCGCCGCTATCAGGTGCTCCCTCTCAAGACAGAGGAGGGATCTGTGGTTGTGGCGACGACCGATCCCATGGAAACGGCAGCGTTGGACGACCTTCGGCTGTTGCTGGGGTTTCCGGTCAAACCGGTGCTGACCAGCAGCTTGTCGCTCCTGGCCTGCCTGAATCGTGTATACGACGAAGCGGCGAGTCCTGCAGGGGCAGAGCAAGTGATGGAGGATATCGCGGCCAGTGAGAGCCTGGACCAAATTGCTCACGAATTGGATGAACCGCAAGACCTCCTCGATGCCACAGACGAAGCTCCCATCATCCGGTTAGTCAACTCCGTGCTCTTCCAAGCGGTCAGGCAGCGAGCGAGCGATATTCATTTCGAATCGTTCGAACGGGGGCTGGTTATTCGGTATCGCATTGACGGGGTGCTCTATCCCGTCTTAACACCCCCGAAACATCTGCAGGCGAGTATTATCGCGCGATTGAAAATCATGGCAGGTCTGAACATCGCGGAGAAACGCTTGCCCCAGGATGGGCGATTTCGGATTCGGACGGCGGGTAAGGATGTCGATCTGCGTGTCTCGGTGCTGCCCACCTCCCACGGCGAACGGGTGGTCTTGCGGCTGTTGGAGAAAGAGAACCGTCTCCTGAATCTGTCGGAGATGGGTTTTTCGCAGGATCGGTTGGGGATCATCCAACAACTGATCCAGTTGTCCCACGGCATCATTCTCGTGACCGGGCCGACCGGGAGTGGAAAGACGACGACGCTCTATGCGGCGTTGACTCAGATCAATGCGCCGGACAAGAACATCATTACCGTCGAGGATCCGGTGGAATATCAGCTGCTCGGCGTGGGCCAGATGCAAGTGAATCCCAAGATCAACTTGACGTTTGCCGCGGGGCTGCGGTCGATTCTCAGGCAAGATCCCGATGTCATCATGATCGGCGAAATCCGCGACCGTGAAACCGCCGAGATCGCCATTCATGCCTCTCTCACGGGACATCTGGTCTTCTCCACCCTCCACACCAACGATGCCGCGAGCGCCGCCACACGATTGATCGACATGGGCATCGAACCGTTTCTCGTCGCCTCCTCCGTAGTGGCCGTGTTGGCGCAACGTTTGCTGCGGCAGGTCTGTTCGGACTGCAAGCAGCCCTATCACCCGACCGATGAAGAACTGATTCGACTCGGTATCGTCCCGCCGAGGGTGCGCCCCACATTCTATCGAGGCGCCGGGTGCCCGGCCTGTTCCCAAACCGGCTATCGAGGCCGAACAGGCATTTTTGAACTCCTCGTGCTGGACGATGAGATCCGCCGCCTCATCGGTAGCAAGGCAGACTCGGCGTCGATTCGCCAAGCGGCGATGGCGAAAGGGATGGTGACGTTGAAAGATGAAGGTGCGGAGAAAGTGTTTCACGGGGTGACGACATCCGAGGAGTTGATGCGGGTGACCCAACAGGAAGTCGAGATCTAGCAGGATGCCCGTCTATCAATATAAAGGTTATCGGAACGACGGCGGGGCCGCGACCGGCATCATCGATGCCGAGAGTCCGAAGGTTGCCCGCGTGAAACTGCGCAAGGTCGGCGTGTTTCCCACCGATATGGTGGAACAGGGCTCTGCCACAGCCGGCCCGGCGGCGGGTCTTCCCGGCAGATCCTCCGCCGGGATCGGCCGCTCCCCTGCCCTCAGCACGAACGATGTGGCGATGATGACCCGACAGTTGGCGACATTGCTCGTGGCTGGTCTGCCATTGGTCGAGGCGCTCGGGGTGATGGTGGATCAATCCGAAAAGAAATCCGTGAAGAGCCTCATGGCCGACATCCGCGAAGAAATCCGTGGAGGAGCGTCCTATAGCGCGGTGCTGGAGCGCTATCCGCGCGAGTTCTCCCAGATCTACGTGCACATGGTGCGGGCCGGTGAAGCCAGCGGGGCATTGGATCAGATCTTATTCCGCCTTGCAGAGTTTCTGGAAAAGCAGTTGGCGCTCAAGCATAAGGTAACGAATGCCGTTCTCTATCCTGCCCTGATGTTGATCGTCGGGGTCTCGGTGCTCTTTTTTCTCATGACCTTTGTCGTGCCGAAAATCACCGCCGTCTTTACGAGTTTGAAGCAGGCCCTTCCCTGGCCTACCGTCGTGCTGATGAGCATCAGCCATTTTCTTGCGGACTATTGGGCGGCGATTTTCGGCGGGGTGTTTCTGATTGTGTGGGCGGTGCGTCGGGCCATGAAGACGGAAGCCGGTCAGTCCACGGCCGACCGATGGCTGCTCAAGATCCCTCTCATCGGAGAGGTCGCCCGTCTGGTCGCCATCTCGCGGCTCACGAGCACGATGGCCACTATGTTGGCGAGCGGTGTGCAGTTGTTGGATGCCATGGATGTCGCGAAGCGCGTCATGAACAATCGTGTGCTGGAACATGCCGTTGAGGGTGCCAGACAGAATATTCGCGAAGGGGAAACGATTGCCGAACCGTTGAAGCGCAGCGGAGAATTTCCCGCGCTGGTCACCCACATGATTGCGGTCGGTGAGCGGAGCGGTGAAATGGAGGAGATGCTGCGTCGAATCGGACAAATTTATGATGGAGAGGTGGATCGGGTCATTACGCGGTTCACGTCGCTACTGGAACCCATTATGATTTTGGTCATGGGCGTCTTGGTGTTCTTTATCGTAGTGGCCATTCTGTTGCCCATTTTCGAGATGGGACAGATGGTGCGGTAGCAGGAGACTGAAACACTCCGCCGGCTTTCCTGAAGGTTAAGGCGGAGGTCAAGGCTGAGCAAAAGTAGCCTGATCATCACGGTACGGTGATACGTGATGAGTCTAACGGGAGGTATTCGATGAGTGGAAGAGAGCAGGTCGAAGGCATGTGGACGATATGGAGCAGGAAACGCCGGCATCGAGGCTCCCTCGCCTCGCGCCTCACGCCTCACGCCGGCGGTGGAACCGCCGGCTTTACGTTCATCGAGATCATGGTCGTGGTGGCCATTCTCGCGATCCTCGCGGCTTTGGTCGTCCCTCGCATCATGGGGCGAACCGATGATGCCAAGCGGACGGCGGCAAAAGTCCAAATTCGGAATATCGAAGGGGCTTTACAGCTCTACAAGCTCGACAACGGTGTCTATCCCTCAACTGAACAGGGATTGAAGGCCTTGGTCGAAAAACCTTCGGTCGGGGTGATCCCGAAGAAGTGGAAGATCGGCGGATATCTTCAAAAACTTCCGGAAGACCCCTGGGCAAACCCCTATAAGTATCTGAGTCCCAGCCAGAAAGGTGATTACGAGATTATCTGCCTCGGGACCGATGGCGAAGTGGGCGGTGAAGGGATCAACGCGGATATCACCAATTGGAATCTGGACAAGGATTAGCAGGATGCTGAAACCGTCCCCCAGCTCGGAGAAGGCTGAGGTTACGACTATGGTTGAGGCTAAGATGATGAAAGCCTGGTCTTCGCTCAACCTTGACCTAGACCTCAACCTACCTCACTCACTGCGGCCTTGCTGGACAGCCTTTTTGAGCCTCCTGCGGGATAGTCCTTCATCATCCGGTGAAGCACACCGGCTGCGCACGTCTGGCCTTTCACGCTCGTCCTGCATCACACGCCTGACGCCCGACGCCTTGATGTCCTCACGTGGATTCACCATCCTGGAAATTATCCTCGTGCTCTTCTTGCTCGTCGGTTTACTGGGAATCGTCCTGCCTCGAATTTCGCTGGAGGAAAATCTGGCCTCTGTTGGCCGGCGGATGGTCGGAACCGTGCGATCCCTTCAGGGCATGGCCATGTTGACCCAGAAGACGGTCCGCCTGTACGTTGATACGGACCGAGGGGTCTACTGGCCGATGATCCTGGATGGGAACGAGGAAAAGGTACCGACCGATGCCACCTGGGCCACGCCGTTGAACCTCCCGGAATCCGTTCGTTTTTCAGATATCCTGGTGAGGCAGGGGGAAAAGAAATCTGGTCGGGTCGTCCTCTTCTTCTACCCCACTGGAAGGATCGATCCGGCCACAATCCATCTGGTGGATGCGAGCAACAACATTCTGGCCATTGCCATTGAGCCGGTCACAGGAGCGATCCGCATGAGCGATGAGCGGATCGAACCCCCCAAGCCGCTCACGATTCCAGACCGTGTGCGACCATTGCTGGAGACCGCTGTGGCAGTCAGATAATCACACCGACCCTGAGCAAGCTGTGTCAGAGCAGAGTATCACTATGAGGAGTGAACAGGGATTCACGTTACTGGAGGTATTGATCGCCCTCGGCATTCTCGCGTTGGCGCTGCCGATCTTGCTGGGGCTGCGCAATTGGGACCTCGACCTCCATGCCAGAGCCAATGAACTCAGGACTGCCACGATCCTCGCTCAGGAAAAGTTGATCGCGACGGAATTGGGGATGCTCTTGCCCGTCGGGGAAACAGGCGGAGAATTTCAGCCGACCCCCCTGGGATCGCAAGCCACTGCCGAACAGACGAATCGCCCTCCGAATTATCGCTGGAAGCAGATTGTCTCCCCCACGCCATTGCCGATCGTAAAGGAAGTGAAAATTCAGGTTCTGTGGCCGCGAGGGACAACAGAAGAAATGGTCGAGGTCAGTACCTATGTCTTTTCGACAAGCTCCCCCGCGCTTTGAGGGCGGTTTTACGTTGGTCGAGGTCCTGCTGGCGGTGTCCCTGGTCGCCATGATGGCCACCTTGGTCTTTGGATCGCTCTATGTCACGACCAGTGCGATCGATACGGCACGAGCAAACTCGGCTCATGAGCAGGTTGTTCGAAGCACGTTGCGCGTGATGACCGATGAGCTGTCGGTCGGTGTGGCTCGCACGACCGCTCCTTGGATGGGGCTCAACGGCCAGCAGGACGGTCAGCCGGCCGATTCGGTAGCCTTTCTGACTATGGGCCAGTTTCGAGGGGCTGAGTCGACCAAAGACACCGAGCTGGTTCGTATCGTCTACACCAGAGAAGGTGACCGCCTCCTTCGATTCGTACGAAGGAATCTCTACGGTCTGACAGACGAATCCGTCGAGCAAGTCGAGCTGGCCACCAAGGTCAAAGCATTCAACGTGCGTTATTACGACGGCAGAAGTCTTCTCTGGGTGGATGAGTGGGATGGTCGCGGGCGATCGGGGGCTCCGAAAGCGCTCTTGATCGAGCTGACGCTGCTCCAAGAGAATGCAGAACTCCAAACCGTCCGCCAGTGGGTGGCGGTGGGGGCATCATGATGACGTGGCGGTTTGCCTGGCCTGAGACGCTGAAGCTGAAAGGTCCCCTGGGCTGGGGGCTGGCATCGATGGCCTGCTTTATCGTATTTCTGTTCCTGACCTTTCCCTATGGCCCGCTTCAGAACCGCCTGTTGACCGAACTCAATCGGGCAACTGGATGGGAGGTGCGGGCCGCGGATTGGTCGGTGGGCCTTCCCGCTGCTATTGAGTGGCGTGATGTCGTCTTCGCTGGACCGATGATCGGAGCGATTCCAGTTGAAGCCGTGCGGACAACCATTGGAGTCTTTCAGGCATTTTTAGGGCGACTGGTGATAGACTATGCCGTCCAGTTACCGGGAGTGGCACAGGTCGGTGCCGGACGAGCCACGGGATCTCTGACAGCGGCCTCATGGTCCTTAGGGGGTCCTGTTGCCGTCAAAGGCCATCTCCAGCAGGTAGATCTTGCGGCGGTTTTGAAACCCTACGTGAGCCGAGGGACAGTCCAGGGAGATTTCATGCATCGATGGGACAGCGCACAAGGCGCCAATGCTGCCCTCAAAGGGGAAGGGACCGTGAAGGTCGAGATCAAGGACCTTCTCGTCGAACGGATCGCTGCCGGCACCTCCTCGGTTCCGTCGCTTACGTTCAGCCGCATACAGGCTGCGATTGCCTGCCGCGACGCGGCATGTGATGTGACGGAGTTGAAGGGAGACGGCGTGGATGGATCGTTTACGGCCCAGGGGCGTGTGACGTTGCGGCAGCCGCTGCAGCAGAGCCTTCTAGATCTCACGGTCACAGTGGTTCCCGGCGCCGGGTTTGCCCAAAAAGCGGCGAGCCTTTCTTTGCCGCCGTTTCAACCCGGGACCCCCTTGACGTTCAAGCTGGCTGGGCCGATCGCTCAGGCGAGAGTGGCTCTTTAATGGTGCTGACCGACGCGAAGACCTCGCGATGAGGATGAGGAGCACAGGCAGTTGTCGATGATTGCTGAATGTGTCGGGCTCGATATCGGACAGACGGCCTTCAAGGCCGTGCGCTTTC
>JAGXAR010000025.1 GCA_018971525.1 Nitrospirota bacterium | reverse complement strand
CGTGAAGCGTTTTGCGAGGGACGAGATACGAAAGACGAGAGACGAGTACAGAATGGGTGATCCTAAAGGTTTCATGAAATACGCCCGCGAGGGCCCCAAGCGGAAGCCGGTCGAGCTGCGCGTGCTCGATTGGAAGGAGATGTATGAGCCCATCTCCGAAGATAAGCTCAAGACTCAGGGTGCCCGTTGTATGGATTGCGGCGTGCCCTTCTGCCAGGGGTCGACGGGCTGTCCGGTCGTGAACCTGATTCCCGAGTGGAACGATCTCGTCTATCGTGGCCGGTGGAACGACGCGCTCAAGGCACTCCATACCACGAACAATTTCCCTGAGTTTACCGGCCGGCTCTGCCCGGCGCCGTGTGAAGGGGCCTGCGTGCTCGGCATCAACGAAGATCCGGTCTCCATTCGGATCATCGAGTGGAACATCATCGATCGTGGCTTCAATGAAGGCCTGGTCGAGCCGATCCTGCCCGTGACCAAGTCGGGGAAGACCGTCGCGATCGTCGGGTCAGGCCCGGCTGGCTTGGCCGCGGCGCAGCAGCTCGCGCGCGCGGGCCATAGCGTCACCCTCTTTGAGAAATCCGATCGCATCGGCGGCCTGCTGCGTTACGGCATCCCCGATTTCAAAATGGAAAAGTGGGTCATCGACCGTCGGCTGAATCAGATGAAGGCCGAAGGCGTCGAGTTCAAGACTGGCGTGACGATTGGAACAGACATCACGGGAGAACAGTTGCGGAAGCAGTTCGACGCAGTCGGCCTCACCATGGGCGCAGAGCAGGCCCGTGAGCTGCCGATTCCAGGCCGTGAACTCAAGGGCGTGCATCTCGAGATGGAATTTCTGATCCAGCAGAACAAACGAAATGCTGGAATTCCCGTCACCGACGAGCCGATTACGGCAAAAGGCAAGCGCGTCATTATTATCGGCGGAGGCGATACCGGGTCTGATTGTCTCGGCACTGTCCACCGTCAGGGCTGCATCGAAGCGCATCAGTTTGAATTACTCCCTGAGCCACCGCCGACCAGAGCTGGTTCGACGCCCTGGCCGCTCTGGCCGATGCAGCTCCGTACCTCGCATGCGCACGAAGAGGGCTGCGATCGTCAGTGGAGTGTCTCGACCACCAAGTTCACCGGCCACAATGGCCAGGTGACGAAGCTTCATGCCAATCGGGTGAAGTTCGAGAACGGCAAGTTCACGCCGATTCCCAACAGCGACTTCGAAATGGATGCAGATCTTGTATTGCTCGCCATGGGCTTTACCGGCCCGGTGAAGAACGGTCTCCTCGACAGCCTCGGCGTGAAGTACGATCAGCGCGGCGCGGTGTCTGTGGACGACCACTTCATGACCAACCTCGACGGCGTCTTTGCAGGCGGTGATACCAAACGCGGCGCCTCGCTCATCGTCTGGGCCATCGCCGAAGGCCGAAAGATGGCGGCAGGGATCGACAAGTATCTCCACGCCGGCAAGTCTGCCAAACCAGGCCGTTGAAAAATCCTTCCAGCGGCGTACTTGCTTCGCTCAAACCCTCAACGTACCTAGAACCGTACGCCTCAGGCTGTCGTTCGCTGAGGCCTAGCTGGAAAGTCTTTTTGAGCGGCCTGGAGAATGTCTTCCCCTTCCTGCATTTATATGCCATTGGAAGGAATGCTGACTTGACGTAGATTGGCACTCGCAGTACCCTCAATCGCCTCGGTTCTAATACCAACCAACAGTAGCTGATGTAAGGCTAGATCATGGCTAAACCTAAAACTGAAAAGACTCCGTGGTACGTAGCGTTTGAAGAAGTAGAACCCTATGTTGTTAAGATCACGACGCCACAGGCTTCAGGAACAGGTTTCCTCGTCGCAACCACCGCAGATCATTCTCTTCTCGGGATTGCGACTGCTGCTCATGTAATTGACTTCCCGCATTATTGGGAACAGCCGATTCGTATACAGCATTTCAAGTCAGGCGAAACCATCTTCCTTAATCACCCTGACAGAATTATAGACATCGATTATAGTCGTGATGTTGCATCAATTGTCATACGTGGTGGGCAATTACCATTTCCGAAAGACCCTCTGCCAATAATTTCTGAAGACAAGCACCTCAAGGTTGGAGTGGAGATTGGATGGATGGGGTTTCCTGCCATAGCATCTGCGAGTCTTTGTTTTTTTTCCGGTAACACTTCCTCTTGGGCGGCAGCAGAGGACTTTTACTTTGTCGATGGCGTTGCCATTAATGGGGTAAGTGGTGGCCCTGCATTCTCGATTAACAAAGACAATAAAGTTCAAGCCATTGGAATTGTCTCCGCATATATTCCAAATCGAGCAACAGGAGCACAGCTCCCTGGTTTGTGTGTTGTGCGAAATGTGCGCCCCCTTTATCAAATGATCAAGGGATTGAAAAACTTCGAAGAGGCGAAGAAGAAGGAAAAAGAGCCGGAAGGTTCGCCACCTCCGAGTCCAATACCGCCCACTGTCGATCAAACAAGGTCATAGGTCCTGGTGTTGAGGAGAATAGAATTGGAAATCATTTCTTCTGTCGCTGACACGAAAGTCTATGCGTAGTCACGTCTATCCGCGTAGCCCAAAATTTCTTCTCGGCGGCATTGCCCATTTGGGGCGGTTTATCGACAAGATTCGTTTGCGGCATGCAGGCAAGATTCAGGACTACAATTACATTACGGTGGGGTTCGATAAGCACTTAGTCGAGTTTCTACGGATTGATCCGAAGACATTCGAGCAGCGAGTGCTGGCGGGCGGGCCGGATGAGGACTTGCTCGCGTGGGTTGTGGCAAATGGGAAAAAAGTGACAGCTGCGGAGATTCGCCTCTTTACCCGCAATCTGTTGGGGGCTAAGCCGGAGGACGATGGCGCGCGGCAACGGTTTTAGGGGCGGCTGCAGGAAGTGGCGACAAAGCGCGGCGTACCTGCGAACTCCCTTCCCCCCGTCTCCACCTGGGTCGATATGATCGAACTCGATGAAGGGCGACTGTAGCAATCTTGGCCACTGAGGCGGGTTGGATGGTAAGCCAGCCAAATTGCCTCATCCACTGTGCGGATCTGTCGCAAAGAAGGGCCTGGTCCTCTATTTTCTTGAGAAATGTGAGGAGATTTCTGACGTAACTGTGGCATTGGCTTTGCGATGGTAGAGGCCAGGGGTGGTTGCCACCCCATCATTCGTATCTAACCCAGGGAGGATTAGCATGACCAGAACAGTGGCTTCTTTGACGGCCGCCGCCGTGTTGTACGCCTTTACCAGTGCCTTGGCCCAAGCGCCGGATGCAGCACCGGCTCCTCAGGTTACGGCTCCGGCAGCCGCTCCTGCTCCAGCGGTGGAAGCGCCCAAGGGCGAAGGAGAGAAGGAAAAGCATGGCAAGAGCGGAAAGCATCGGAAAGATGGCGAGCATAAGAAGGGTGGGAAGCACAAGGATCGGGAGAAGCATGGCGACAAGCAAGAAGATGGTGACAAGGGCGAGAAGCACTAAGCAGTAGCGTCACGCGGGCGCCATACGCTCGAAACGAGGCGGTCGGTCCTTTGGGGCCGACCGCCTTCGTATTTTTGGAAATGTGAGGAAGATTGCGAGGAAACCATTTCGGCCTTCGATTCCGAACGTCGAGCTTCGGATCGCGCCTTTCTCACGAGATGAGGGCTAGGAGCTGACGACGCTCAATGTCGACGTCGCGTAATCGGGATGGGCAGATATTTCCGTCGGTGGCAGGGTCTCGAAATGATCTGTGACTCGTTCACGGTCTCCCTGACTGTGCCGGAGAAGCTCTCTTCCGTAGTCGCCGTCTTTACGCCAGCGAACCACCGAGACTTCCACAAGAGGGGGCTTCGTTCCTGAAAAATCTCAATCTGTAGTGCGAGATAGGCCTCCGCATTCAGCGCGATGTCGCTGCGTATACGACAACCAGTGGGCGAGAGGTCGAGCAAGACCACATCTTCGCGCTATCGCTTTGGATACCGGCGGGTATACGACTGGCACTCGAAGGCGACATCGTGGTTGCATCATCGTAATCTCCGTTTTGGCACTATAGTGTATATCGCTAATGGTGAGGAGAATTTGAGCCGTGGCTGCGGGTATGAGCGGTGAGACTCAAGTTTTCAGGTCTGCCAAGCATGCTTTCACGAGGATGGCTAAGGAAGCACAATCTCTCAGGTCTGTCTGACGCAAGGGGTTTGCCATGGAAGGAGGCGAGCGTCTGAAACACAGGGAAAGGCTGCCTGTATATTTTCCGTACCGGTCTAGCCTACATTTAGCGCCCCCTTCTCTGTTCCCTCTTGTTGCCGCGATGCACGATTCTTAACATTTCGTTGGTCGGCGACGGATCTCGTCCTATACTGCTCGAATATTGTGAGCGGGGTTGCCGCTCGCGCAACCCTTAAAGGGAAAAGGCACAGCGTTGTACCAGCGCTGAATGGCGATGCCAACAAGCCTGAACCTTCTTCTACTCGAAGACTCTACGAATGATGCGGAACTGATTCTCGACGTGCTCCGTGAGGCCGGATTCGAACCGGCCTTCCGCCGTGTCGATTCCAAAGCCGACTATCTTCGCGAACTCGACCAGCCTCCGGATTTCATTCTTTCGGATTTCTCCATGCCGCAGTTTACGGCGCGCGACGCGCTACGTCTCATGAAAGAGCGGGGGCTCGATATTCCGTTCATTGTCGTGTCGGGCTGCATCGGCGAGGATATGGCGGTGGAATGTATGAAGGCCGGTGCCACCGACTATCTCCTGAAAGACCGCCTGGCCCGCCTGGGTCATTCCGTGTCACAGGCGCTTGAAAGAAGACGGTTGATCGAAGAAAAGCGGCAGGCCGAGCAGCGACTGTTCCTGGAAACGTTTCACGACTCGCTCACCGGCCTTCCAAATCGCGCGCTGTTTTTGGACCGGTTGGATCGGGTCTACCAGCAGACCCGTCGTTAATCCAGCCATCTGTTTGCCCTGCTTTATCTCAATCTGGATGGGTTCCGCGTCGTCCACGACAGCTTGGGACTCGCGGCGGCAGATCGCTTGCTGATTGAGGTGAGTCAACGGATTCTGCGTCGCGTGCGTTCGGCCGACACGGTGGCCCGGATGGAAGGGGACGAGTTCGCATTCCTACTGGACAACCTGAAAGCCGTCGGTAATGCGATGCGAGTGGCCGATCGTCTCCAGCAGGAATTCGCCACGCCGTTTACGGTCGAGGGCCGGGAGATATTTCTCACGGCCAGTATGGGCCTCACGTGCTGCAACATGGGGTATGAAAGCGGCGAACATCTCCTGCGCGATGCGACGACCGCCATGCATCAGGCGAAAACCTCCGGCCGGACGGGGTTCGTGATTTTCGATAAGGTCATGCATGAGCAGGCGATGGCCCGCTTGAAGCTGGAAGCCGATCTTCGTCAGGCGCTGGAGCGGCAGGAGTTCCGGCTGCAGTATCAACCGATCGTGGCATTGAAGTCAGGCCATGTCGCCGGGGTCGAGGCGTTGCTTCGCTGGGAGCATCCTGAGTACGGGCTTACCAGGCCGGATGTGTTCCTGGAGATTGCGACGGAATTGGGGCTGATGACGAAGATTGGCGAGTGGAGCTTTCGAGAAGCCTGCAGACAGCTGACGGCCTGGCACGCTGAGTTTCCACAGGTTCGTCCGCTGACCGTGAGTGTAAATGTTTCGCTCCGCCATTTTGCGGACGCCGATGTGGCGGCGCTCGTCAACGATACTTTGGTGGCTACGGGCGTGGATGCGTCGAGCCTCAAGATCGAAATCACGGAATCGGACATGATGCAGAACCCCGAAGCGGTCACCGAGGTGCTGAAACAAATCGAATCTTTGCGGATCCAAACCTGTCTGGACGATTTCGGCACGGGCTATTCGTCCTTGAGCTATCTCCATCAGTTGCCGATTACGTTCCTCAAGATCGATCAGTCGTTCGTACGGCGGCTGGGGGCCGATGACGACGCGCTCGCCATCGTGAAAATCATCATCGTCCTGGCGCATCAGCTGGGGCGGCAGGTGATCGCCGAAGGGGTCGAAACTGCCGAACACCTGACGATCCTCCGCTCGCTCGGATGCGAATACGGACAAGGCTATTTCTTTGCCAAACCGCTGCCTGTCGCCGAAGTGTCTTCTCTCCTTGCCTCAGGTCGTCGCTGGTAACCTGTTCCTTGCTCCCGGAGTGTTTCAGAAAGCCGGAGCCGTGCTCTAAGGGACGGATGGCGCGAGCAGTTTCTTGATTTCACAGAGGGCTATGAGGACGCCATGGGTTGCACTGCAGCGCGTCATTGTAGCTTCGCTTCAAGCCGTCACCCGGCTCAGAGGGCAGGATCAACGGCGTACTTCGATCAGGAGGAATGGGTTATTTTCTGGAGCGGTGACAGAGGGCAGGAACCAGATGAGACGCCGGAATGGGAGAGGATTACGCAGCGATCTTGGTCAGAAGTTTCTTCACTTCGACGTGGGCGAAGATGACGTCCGGCTCCCTCTGAAGGGCTTCGTAGTAGCTCCGTTCGAAACCGTCTCCTTCCTCCGAGGGACGGATAAGGGATCGGGCTTCTATCAGAAAGTGTTCCACCTCAACATGCGATAGCTCGGACTCGTCATCCAAGAGGTCGTCGATACGAACCACCAGCTGAGATAAGGGGTGAAGCCAGGTAAACCAGGGATCGTTCAACACCAATTGCAGCAGTTGACCGGTTGACGCGACACGGCCATTGATGCGTTCATAGGTCACTTGTTCTGCCAGGATGAGGGCCTTATGCAGGCCCAAGAGGCCGCCTCGGACGTCGAGGAGCTTCTTCCGGAGGGGGCAGGATTGTCTGGTCGAGGTCTTCTGAGATACAGGCGCCATGAAATGATTTTAGCAGGTTATTTCAAAAATGGTGACCTTCGAATTTTTTTCGAGAGGTCGATATCGGTCGTTGTATGAATATCGGCATGTTGGGTCGTGTGCTGCAGTGTCGTGTGAAGAGGGGAGGAGGTAAGAGGCTGAGTGGCTAGCGCCGGATGGAGTTACGCGGCTTTTGCCTGCAGGGCTCGCGCGACCTGGAAGTGGGCGAGCACCACATCAGGGGCTCGATGAAGGGCCTCGTAGTAGGCGCGCTCGAATCCGTCGCCCTCAATCGACGGGCGGGTCAAGGTGCGCACCTCGGCCACAAGGTGTTCGACGTTTTCATGGGTGATGTCAAACGCGTCGTCGCCCAGGAGTTGATCGATCCGGAGCAGCAGATCCAAAACGGGGCAGAGCCATGTGAACCAGGGATCGTTGAGCACCAATCGGAGAAGCTCGTCCGTCGAGTCGACGCGGCCGTGGATGCGTTCGTAGGTGAGTTGCTCCGCTACAATCAACGCGCTATAGAGAGACAAGAGTTTCTGGCGTACCTCCAGCATGGTGCGGCGTAGAGGATCGGTGTGGGCAGTCGGAGTGGAAGGTGACGACGTCGCCATACGGTAAGTGTAGCAGGGCCATCGCACGATGCGAGTCGCCACGTCGATGCGAGAGGCCGTGCTATCCCTCGAAATAGACCACGACTGTGGCATTCTTGCACGAACAACAGGTTCCTTCTTTTGTCATCGGGACCTTGCCGTCGCTCTCCGCCGCTTTGATCTGAGCATCCTGAGCCCGTCCCACCTTGTTGTAACAGTCGCTGCAATAGGTTGCTGTCTGTCCCATCGTCCCTCCTTGGACTATGCCGCACGGTGCATTGCGCTGCGTTGAATCATTCAGTATTCAGAGCGAATAAGTGCGATGAAACAGACTAGATGCTTGAAGTATAGCGCGAGTTGGTAATTTGCCTAGGGGGAGAGGCCACACGAACGGAAGACGATCCCTCTACTGTCCAATCCGAGTGGCGAACTGCGCAAAAAGCTCCCCCGTGAGGTAGCCGGTATCGGCTGGGTCGATGACATCCTTGCGGCGAAGATAGTCATTGAGGATTCGGCCATCGGCGGTTTTGTGGACGTGCGGGAGGGCGAGATTCATATGGTAGCGTTCGACGGCGCCGGCTACGCGACTGATGAAGACGACGGTGCCATCCGGTTCCTGTCGTTCGACGATTCCCACGTGTGTCAACGGATCGTTCACCTTGCCGTCTCTGTTGAAGTCCCAGGTGTTATCGAAAAACACGAGGTCGCCTGGATGGACAACCGGTCCCTGGTGGAACGTGCCCTGTTGCCGTATGTGTGCATGGATGATCCGGACGCCGTTGGCGTGAGGGTCGATGGGTTCACCGCTATAGAGATCGATCCCGTGTTTGAGGAAAATCGCGCGGGTCACCCCGGCGCAGTCGTAGGCGATGCGCCGGCCCTGGCTCTCAATCGTTTTGGCGCCCACGAGCTTGGCCGCTGTCCGCACAATTGCGGTCCGGCTCGGTGCGGGTTCAACGGATCGACAACAGGGGCGCGCCTCCGGTGCCGATGCGCGAGGACGTTCGGCCGGTGGCGTGGTACAGCCCACGAGCGCCATGATCGCGATAGTAGCCATGATGAAGAGGATTCGCATCGGCCTCACCGTACGTTGACGAACCGGCCTTGTGCCGTCTCCCGGAGCTGATCGATCTCTTCACGCCGGGTGACGGAGAGTGGCACAGTGTTGGTCAATTCTTCAATTAAAAGATCGGTCGTCAGCGGCGTTTTCTGATGGAGGGAGCGGTAGAGTGCCGCGACCACAGCCTGTTCGATTTCCGAGCCGCTGAAGCCGTCGCTGGCACTGACGATCTTGACCAAATCGAATTTCGTGCTGTCCTGCTTGCGGAGGCCGAGGTGTATTCTCCAGATGGCTTTTCGTTCGCCGTCGTCCGGCAGGTCCACGAAGAAGATTTCATCGAACCGGCCTTTGCGAAGGAGTTCGGGGGGGAGCAACGAAAGATTGTTGGCGGTGGCCACGACGAAGACCTCCTGCTTCTTCTCTTGAAGCCAAGTGAGGAATGCGCCGAACAGCCGCCGGCTCAAGCCTGCATCGGCCTCGCCGTTTCCGCCCCCCGCGGCCATCGCTTTCTCGATTTCATCAATCCAGAGGACGATAGGCGACAGCGTCTCAGCCATCTCGATCGCCTTGCGGAAGTTCTTCTCCGACTCACCGACGAATTTATCGAACAACCGGCCTGCGTCCAGCTTGAGGAGCGGAAGCTGCCATTCCCGCGCGATGGCCTTAGCAGCCAGCGATTTACCGCAGCCTGGCGCGCCCACGAGCATGATTCCCCTGGGGGGCGTGAGATTGAGCGCCCTGGCTTCTGCGGTGAAACCGACACTCGCGCGTTCCAGCCAGGATTTCAAATTGACGAATCCGCCCAACTCGAACCGGTTGTCTTCGAGCGGATAGTATTCTAGCAGGCCGCCATCCTTGATCGCCTGCACCTTGCGCCTCAGAATCGTCTGCACGTCGTCGGCGGAGAGTGTGCCGTCTTCGACGACGCATTGCGTGATGACCTGCCGCGCCTGATGGAGCGTCAGCCCCTGTAAAGCCCGGAGGATGGCGTCACGCTCGTCTGCCGAAGGGCTCTGGTCTGCCGCATTGGAGTCGCCGATGGAGCTGAGGATACTTTGCACGACGGTGGTCGACCTTGCACGACGGGTCGAGGTTCTGGAGCCGAGCGACTGCAGGACGCTCTGGAGCATGGATTGCAGTTCGTTTCGATCCGGTAGTTGCAGGTCGAGCCGGACGACGATCTTTTCGATATCGAGCGGCAGGGCGATAGGATGGCCGGTGAGCACGCAGGTGGCACGCGACCGGCCGAAGTGATGACTCACTTCTCGCAACTGGCGCGCCACAGCGGCCTCTAGCAAATGCGGGACGAGATCTTTGAGCCAAAAGACTCCTTCCACGGTCAGCCCGTTGAGGTGTTGGAGCAAGGCCAGGGGTGTGGCCGTCATCTTGTTCAGGCTAGGACCGTCGTCGGCGCGGGTGAGTCCTCTGGTGACGGACCATTCGAACAGCGGCATTCGTTCCTGGGCGGCCACTGATTGCAGCAACGCCAGTACCCGCTCCTCTTCCACCGTCTCGATGACGATCAGGGGGTGACAAGAGCGAATGAGGGTCCGGAGATCGTGCACGCTGGTTGACAGAGGCATAGGAAAGAAATGCTAGCACGAGGCTCTCGCCGCACCAAGGAAAGGGAGCATTCTTGCGCTGCACTAGCGGGGAGTGGCGGTCGATGATTGCGCGCATCGGAAGCCGATCGTGGCTGAGCGTTGATCCGGTGCTGAGCCGCCACGGGTCGCCGTCCGGAGCATGATCTGATTACTCTTCCACGAGCCGCCGCGGACACTCTTGTAGCGCCCGCTGGCCGGGCCAGGCGGATTGCGCTCCGGCATATAGGCATAGTAGTCGAAACCGAACCAGTCCTGCACCCATTCGGCGACGTTTCCCGCCATATGGTGGAGGCCATAGGGACTCTTGCCGGCCTCAAGCGAATCCACTGCCGCAAGAATGGGGATCTCATGGACGTGATGCTGGCCGAACATGGCGAGTGTGGGGTTGGGGGCAGTCTTACCCCAGGGGAATAGACCGCCGTCGGATCCTCGGGCCGCTTTTTCCCATTCAGCCTCCGTCGGAAGCCGTTTGCTCTTTGCCACGCAAAGGTCTTTCGCCTCGGCCCACGTGACATAGAGCGCGGGCCACCGGGTCAGGGTCTGGTCCGAGACGGAATGGATGGTGATGACGTGCCAGATGAGTTTCTGCAGCTCGTCCGATGGATGGAGCTTTCGCTGTTGTAAGAATGCCAGGTATTCCCCGAGGCTCACTTCATCGCGATCCATCTCATAGGTATCCAGCCAGACTCGATGTTGCGGCAGTTCCGTATCGTCGAACTGTGTCCAGTTCCCATAGGGATCGTCATCCACACGCTTGCTGCCGAGCAAGAACGGACCAGCCGGGATGGTGATCATCGGTGACGGCTGGGCCAGCGCCGCGATCGCGGTCAAATGGCGCGCCAGTTCCGGTGACGACTTTGATCCGCCCCTCACGTCTCGCGGGCTTCCTATGACGATGAGGAGGGAGAGCAAGGTTGGGAGCCAGGTGCGATAGTGCCGCATCAGGTCTTGCTGGGGGAGGCTAGGGCCTTGTTGATTTCCCGGATGAGGCTCCGTTCAATTTCCGCGACCTCCTCCGCGCTCACGCTGAGGATCCGTCCACCCTGGGCCAGTTTTTCGAAGTCGGCCTTGACGCTGAGTCGGGTGACATTCGAGGGGAGCGCGTGAAGCGACAGCACGTATTGATTCCGTGAGCCGGCGACTTCAAGCGAGGCAGGGGGGGAGACTTTCCGCTCCGTCACGTAGACCGCTTTCTGATCGGTCTTAATACTCACTTTGACTTGGTACCCATGGCGACTGAGGGCTTCCTCCGCAATCTTGGCAACGGTGCTCAAGGGGCGGGGGATGTCATCTGTTTGGGTCCCTTTCTCCTCGACGTGGACATTCTGCGCCGCTTGAGCCGCTGCGGTTTTTTGGACGTCGGCACTCAGCTTTTTTGCCTGGGCTACTTGTAGCGCCAGATTTTCGGCGGCGGCTCTGGTCTCGGCCTTTGCGCTCTCGGCCGATTTCTTCGCGTCGCGTAGCTCCTGGTTCAGCAGATCGATCTGTTGCTGCATGACCTTGTTCCCGTCCTGCAACGAGCTGACCACCGACTCCTGCTTGGCCAGTTGCTTGCGGAGCGACTCATTTTCCGCTTTGAACGGAGAGTCGTCGGGTTTGCAACTGCTCGTTAAGAAACAGAGCGCGATCACTCCGGTCCACAAGGGCCACTGGATCGATTGAATCTTGTTTCGCACGGCACAACCCTCCATCTAATTTTTGCGATTATCCACGCTTCGCTTCGACTTGTCCACGCCAGATTCCAGGAATTGACCCTCATCCGTTCCGCCAGTTATGCTCGAAGCATGATGACTCGACGACAGTTGTAATCATCATGGCTGTGTTGCTCATGGGGGCGGCGGGAGCGGTGGCGGATTCAAATCAGAAGGCCGGCGTCATTTCCGCTGAAGATTATGCACTCTACGACCAGGTGGTGACGAGCAAGTTTCTCACGTCAGCAACTCAGTTGGTCGTGATCGCACGAATGACGCGGCTCCGTCCCGCTCCGGATCAGAAGGGAGCCGGGATGAGCGAACCCTTTCAGGAACTGGGGCATTTCGAAGGCGAACTGCCACCGGACCTGATCCGGGAATTCAACTCGGTCAACCAGCGACCACGCAGGCCCGAAGGACAGTTTCACTTTGCTGTTCGCTGCCGGTTCACCACGGGGGAAACGATCGAAGAGCCGGAGGTGTCTCTGGCTCGTCCAGTCACAGTGGCTCGCGCGAGACCGGTTCAAGCGCCGTCGGTCCAGGATCGTCTGGCCTTCTCTGGCGTGGCCGACACCTTCGCAACGATCATACCCTGATGTATGTCGAAGCCCTACATCCCGACGACACCGGAGCGGGATTCCTCGTGTGGTTTCGCCGCCAAGGACGAAGCTGGACGTTGCTTGATACGGAAGTCGTCTGGACTATTCAGGCACAGGTAGAAGCAGAAGGAGGGCCGCTGCTTGCGCCCTGAGGGGCTTGGCGGTAGCATGCGTCCATAATGCCGACCGTGATCCGAAAAACTTTTCCTGTCCCTCCTCTTGGCTGCAATTGCTCGATCATCGGCGATCCGGTGACGAAGCAGGCGATCGTGGTCGATCCGGGCGGTGCTCACGAGCGGATCTTGCGCGAGGTGCAGCAGCTGGGTCTGACGGTCACGCATATCCTCCATACCCATGCCCACCTCGACCATTTTCTGGCATCAGGTGAAATGAAGAGGGCGACAGGGGCGACATTGTGCCTGCATCACGACGATCTGAAGCTCTGGAAAATGCTTGAGGTGCAATGTGAACTCTTTGGCGTGGCCTATGTGCCGGTGCCGCTGCCGGATTATTGGTTGAAGGATGAGGAGAAGCTGCTGGTCGGGCAAGTTTCCGCTGTCGCACTCCATACGCCCGGTCACACCCCCGGGTCCATGAGTTTTCATTTCCCGGGCGACAACTTGGTATTGGCCGGCGACACGCTCTTTCGCGGCAGTATCGGGCGCACCGATCTTTGGGGCGGAGACTTCGAGGCCATCGAGCAATCCATTCGAGAGCGGTTGTACACCTTGGAGGATGCTACGATCGTGGTCACGGGGCATGGACCGGAGACCGAAATCGGGTTGGAGAAAGAAACAAATCAGTTTATTCGCGTCTAGCAGGATGCTGAAAAAGTCCGCCGGCTTCGTTCTCGGTTCATCGAAATCCTCAACGTACCCCGGAGGGTACGCCTCCGGTTTCGACTCGCCTGCGGCCCTGCTGGACGAACTTTTTGAGCATCCTGCTGGAGGGTTTTTCTGTGGGCTTAACCACCGAAGGTCTCTCGCGCCAACATGGTTTTTCCGCAGCCTGACAGCTTGCTGCAGGAGGTGTGACAATGGCGATGTTCAGTCGGCTAGTCCTCTCGGGTGTTCTCCTTGTCGGGTTGTGCCCCGGGAATGTCCATGCGGACGGTGGCAGCCCGGATCCTTCCGATCCAGTGACGATCACAGAAGTGAAGGTCCGTTTCTCCGATCATGGTCCAGTAGTGTTCTTGCAGGCCGAAGGCAAGGCCATCCCGATTTTCGTCGATCTGACAGTCGCGGTGTCGATTCAAGGCGCGTTGAACGGCGAGAAGCTCTCACGCCCCCTTTCTCACGATTTGATGCATACGATTCTCGAGGCGTTTGGCGGTCACGTGACGCAGACGATCATTACGTTGAAAGAGGGGACGTATTACGGCTCGCTGACTGTGGCACTTCGTGATGAGGTCAAGGTGTTCGACAGCCGATCGTCGGATTCAATCGCGCTGGCGATTCACTTCAAGGCGCCGATCATCGTGGGACGGGATTTGCTGAACTCCGCTGGACGTGTGTTGGGACAACCGGGACAACCGAAGGCTGAAGACTTGTGAGGGGCTATTCTTTCTCCATCCGAGCATCGAGCCGTTCAAGGCGCTTTTGGGTGGACTGTTTGATGAATGTCATGTTTTCAGCCAGGTGTTGCTCGGCGTTGATTTTGCCTTCCTCGCGCCGCTTCAGTTGGGCCAGCCCGAATTGCGCGATCGAGGGGCCGTCTTCCTGGTTCAGCGCCTTCCAGATCGCCGCACACTTGGTCTGCTTGGCAACGGGGTACTTGTCGCAGGGTGGATCGGCTGCCCATGCGGTGCCCCAACTCGCTCCAAGTAGAATCAATACCAACGTCCGTGCGGTCATCGTCCGTCCACTGGCAGTATAAAAGGCTGCTCTCATCGTGCCTCACGATAGCACAACTCAACTGGTCTTGCAGACGATCGACGCGTACGAACGGTCGGCCAAGGAGTGTGTCGCCCGCTGGAGCCAGCGACGGCATCGCCGATCGCCGTTGTTGGCCGAATGGCTAAAGGGTCTCCCTGCCGATGCGAGCCTGTTGGATCTCGGCTGTGGAGGAGGCCAGGATGCGGGCAATCTCGATCAGTGCGGGTATCGCGTTGTGGGCTTGGATCGGACGAATGCGTTGCTCTCAGCGGGACGACGTCGATATCCTTCATTGCCGCTGGTCCGCGCCGATCTCCGCCAGCTCCCCTTTCAGGCGACGTCGTTCGACGGTCTCTGGGCTGCCGCCTCGCTGATGCATCTTCCGAAAGCGGATGCCCGTCGCATCCTGACTAATCTGTGCAGGCTTGTCCGTCCAGGCGGTCTGTTCGCCGCGACGGTGACCTATGGCGTGAAGAGCCGCTTCGTGACGGAGGGATGGGTTCCGGGGCGCTATTTCGCTCGCTGGAGAAAAGAGGAACTTGCTCGCGCGGTTCGTCGAGCCGGATGGAATATTCTTGAGTTGAGGGTGGTGGCCAACCGGGAGCGCAAGGGGCGGTGGCTCAACCTGCTTGCGCAGAAACAGGACTGAGTCGGCCTGCGGGGCTACTTCGATAAGGTTGGCTCCGATGCCGCGCGGCGATCAAGCGTCAGATAGATCTTGTCGTCGAACGTATAGTAGCCGCCCTGGTCGATATCATGCATGATACAGAACGGTGAAAAAATAATGAGGCAGCCGACAATATCTCCGACGACCCACCAGGACCAGGTGCGATCGATGCCGAGCGAGGTCGGTTCATAGCCGTCCTTGTTCACTTGAGCGAGGTGGTTGCCTTTACGGCTTAAGGTCACGGTGCCGGGGGCCGTGAGGTGCAGATAGTCGTCAATGACGACCTCGCTCTCCGGCGGGTTAGTGAAAATCGTGACCGCCTGTTTGTCGGAATGCATCCAGGTTCCGCAGCCCGAAAGCCCTCCGACCAGGGCACATAGTACGAGCCCTCCTTGCCACACCTTGCCGTTCCTCATCTCCCACCCCATTAGATGTTCATCGCCTCGTTCACGTCGTGCAGCGTCGCTTTGGCGACTTCGCCGGCCCGGCGGCTGCCCTCTGTCACGATGTCGTTCAGGTGCGAGGGATCTTTGCTCAGGCGCGCGCGCGCATCCCACATTGGCGTCATTCGTTCCACGATTCGATCAGCGACGAGTTTTTTGCAATCGATACAGCCGATGGCGGCTGTCCTGCATTCGGTATTAATCTGCTCCTGAATCATCGGCAATGAAAAGATTTTGTGAAAATCGTACACCGGACAGAGGTCCGGATTACCTGGGTCGTGGCGACGGACTCGGGCGGGATCAGTGACCATCGTCTTGAGTTTCTGGCGCACGACTGGTTCGGGATCGGACAGGTTGATCGTGTTGCCGTAGCTCTTGCTCATCTTCCGGCCATCCGTGCCGAGCACTTTCGGATACTTGGTCAGCTGCTCCATCGGTTCGGGGAACACCGGTTTGTAGAGGCTGTTGAACCGGCGGGCCAGCTCTCTGGTGAGCTCCAGGTGTGGAAGCTGGTCCCTTCCCACCGGCACGAAATCCGGCTTGTAGAGGAGGATGTCCGCGGCTTGGAGGACCGGATAGCCGAGAAATCCGTATGTGCTGAGATCGCGCTCCTTGATCTCCTCCTGTTTTTCCTTATAGGTCGGATTCCGTTCGAGCCAGGAGACAGGAGTCATCATCGAGAGCAAGAGATGCAAGACGGCATGCTCCGGGATACGCGATTGCACGAACACTGTGGCTTTCGCGGGATCGATGCCCGCGGCAAGCCAGTCGATTAACAACTCGCGGACGAATTCTCGGATGCGGCTTGTATCGGCATAGTTCGACGAGAGGGCGTGCCAGTCCGCGACGAAGAAATAGCACTCGAACTCGTTCTGAAGGCCTTTCCAATTTTCCAAGGCGCCGAGATAGTTGCCGAGATGGAGCAGCCCGCTCGGCTGCATGCCACTGAGGACTCGCTTTCTGGGTGTAGTCATGGCGTGGTTCCTGCTCCGAGACCGACGGCGGTGGAGAGAATCGTATTGGACAGACTATGGGTCAAGGTGCTCGTGACGGCATGGATCAGGTGGATCTGTGGGTCGAACATGATCAGCGCCAGCAGAATGAACATGCCGTAGGGTTCCACGCGCATGAGCGCTACCGCCGCGGTGGTTGGGAGAAGACTCGTGAGAATTCTCCCGCCGTCCAATGGGGGAATCGGCAGCAGATTGAATAGCATCAGGAGTATGTTAATCAAGACGGAATAGACCGCCATCACGGCGATCGGCAGGAGGAGCATCGTGTACCACGTGCCTGAGGGACTGGTGTCTTCTGATTTGGACCAGTAGTTCCCAATCGTGGGATCAATTAACAGCAGGAGCGCGAAGAGGAGGGCGCTGCCGATGGCCAGCGCGAGATTCATGGCCGGGCCCGCCGCCGCGACGAGTGCCATGTCGCGACGTGGTCGGCCCATGCAGCGTGGGTCGATGGGGACCGGCTTGGCCCAGCCGAGAAAGAATCCGCCCGGCATAGCCAGGCAGAGGAGCGGCAGGATGACGGTCCCGAACGGATCGATGTGAGCCAGCGGGTTCATGGTGAGCCGACCCTGGAGTTTGGCGGTCGAATCGCCGCACCGATCGGCGACCCAGCCATGGGCGTACTCATGCAACACCATCGCGAAGAGGAGCGGGAGCGCCATGTAGGAAATCGTGTGCAGGATCTGCGGTAAGGAGTTCATCCGGTCGGCTTTCTCAGTTCAGCTGTAGGAATCGGCCTCGTTTGATTTGGATGAGGAAGAGCGGCCGATTCAATGTCCCATCGGGTCCAAACGCCGCCGGCCCCGCGAGAGAAGAGAGGTCCGGCTGGGTCAGGAGTTGATCGTGGACGGCTTCGCCAGAGGAGGCGCCCTTTCGAACCGCATCTATCACGAATTTCGCGGCATCGTATCCCTGCATGGCAAAGAGTGTCGGGCTCGTTTGGAACCGTTTCTTGTACCGGTCGACAAAATCCTGCACGGCAGGGTTGGGGCTGTCGACAAAGAAGCCGTCGACGAACACGGCTCCGTCGATCGACGAATCGGCCGTGCGGGCGAAGTCCGGCGAGTTCCATCCATTCGCGCCCAGGAAAGGAACTTTCATGTCGTGGAAATTGAGCTGGGCCGTGATGAGGCCGGCGTCGGCCGCGCGGCCCGGAATGAAGATCGCATCGAAGCCCGGAGTATAAAGAATCTTCTTGTCCAGCTTTGTCAGTTTCCCGGTCAGTTTGGTCTGATCAACCGGCACGGACAAGCCATATCTCTTGAGGTCCTGCGCCTTCATGCGTTTGAGCTGCGCGCTCACGTCGGCTTCGCCCTCATTGTAGGATTCGATGGCGATTACTTCCCCCTGGTGTTGGTGCACTTCTTCGGCGAACAGTCGGGCGAGTTCGCGGCCGTACGTGGTGTCTGGATGCAGGATGCAGAATCGGCTGAAGCCTTGTTCCTTGATAGCATAGGCCGCGATTCGTTTGGCTTGAAGTTGATACGTGAGCGCCGTGCTGAACACATAGTTGCCAAGTCGTCTGACGTTGGGGAGGGTCGCCGCCGGCGTGATCAGGGGGGTGTGGGCTCGCTCGGCGAGTTCAGCCATAACCGGCAGATTTTTCGAGAGGAGCGGGCCGATTACGGCGAGGGGGCGATCGGTGCTCAGCAGTTCGGAGAAGTCGTCCAAAAACGAGGCGTGATCGGATTCGAAATCTTTGACGATGAGACCGACCGATGCGCTTCCTGCCCGGTCTCTGTTGGCTTCGACGGCCAGTTGAATTCCGCTGAGGACTTCGTTGGAAAAGGGGGCGAGTTTCCCGGTAAGCGGCAGGACCGCGGCGATGAAAAACTGGTTGGATCTTAATTTGGCTTGGAGTGTGGCGAGGAGTTCCGAGGTTTTCGCTGCCTGCGGGTGCATCGGAAAATTCACGAGAAATTGCTGGATTTTCCGGATGGCCTGGTGCTCTTCTCCACGGCCTGTGTAGAGGTCTATGAGTCGAAGGGACGCAAGATCGCCAGGAAAGCTGCGGGGGAAGGCGTCTCGAATTTGCTCGAGGACTTTCTTGTCAGACGTCTCGCTGACCAGATCGCGGATGCGGGTCCGCACGTCTTCCGCTTGGTTTTCGGTTCCCAAGGCCATCTCATCGAACCACGCCCGAATGGCACGGGTAGCGTCCTTTTTTTTCGCGTAGAAGTCACCGCTCAGCTGCAGGGCTTCGCGTTTAGTGCCGTTATCTTTTGAGAGATTGCGCAGGCCCGTCAAGATCGGCAGGGCAAGGTCGATGTTGCCCATCGCCGCGTGGGTTCGGGCCTGCATCAACTTGCCTCGGTCCGTCACCTCGGAGTTGGGGAACTCGGTCTGCAGTTGCTGGAGGTATTTTAAGGCGTCCCCGTATTGCTTAGCATTGTACAGGGCTGCGCCGAGGAGTAAATAAGTGTCGTCGAGCAGGTCGGGTTTCGGAGAAGTTGCAAGAAAACGACGGAGTATGGTGATGGCTTCTTCGGCCTGATTTGCGTCGATCAGGCGCTTCGCCTGGTTCAGCGTTGGATGGTTCGCAGGGCTAGCGGGTCCTGTTTCTGCATAGACCGGGGGATTGAACTCGAACCCGGGGACTGTCCAGAGCACGCTCCAAGCCAGTGTAAGCGCATGGCACCAGCGTACCGAAAGGACGGACGTGCGATGTGAAGACAGGGATACCAACGGGCGGGCCATGAGCTCCTGGGCGGTGTGACGGATATGTCATTCGCACGTGACTACTATCGGAAACCCTGCGGGGGTGTCAAGGTAAACCCCGCGAGGTTCGTTGTGTTCATCTGAGTGATTGGCTATTATCGCACAGATGATGCTAGACCCGCTGGCCGAGCGATATTTGAGCCATCTCCGGGTGGAGGGTGGTCTCTCCGTCAATACGATCGAAGCCTACCGCCGCGACTTGAGTAAATTTTACTCCTACTTGCATCGGACCGGGGTCGTGCCGCTCGGAACTCTCACCCCGGAGACATTGACGGGATTTCTCCGTTCCTTACACGAGGCACGGTTGTCTCGATCCTCCTCTGTCCGCTGCCTGTCGTCTATTCGTGGATGGCTCCGGTTTCTGATGCGGGAGCGGGTGATTGAGGAGAATCCTGCTATTGGTCTAGCCCCAATTTCTCGAGGCGTTCGACTGCCCAAAACGCTGTCGCAGCAAGACGTCACCGCATTGTTGGACCTGGCGGCAGTCCCCACCCCTGAAGACCTGCGTGACCGCTCGATGTTGGAGTTGCTCTATGCGACGGGACTTCGCGTGTCGGAGTTGGTGATGGCTGAAGTGGCGCAGGTGAATCTTGATGTCGGGTATCTCCGCGTCACCGGCAAGGGTGCGAAGCAGCGTCTCGTGCCGATGGGCGAGGGGGCTCGACAGCTGCTGCAGCAGTATATGGAAGAGGTGCGGCCGCGGCTTCTCAAGCAGCGGGCTTCACGGTATGTGTTCGTTTCGAGGCGGGGCGGGCCCTTGACGCGGCAAGCCTTTTGGAAGTTGCTGCGACGCCGTGCACAGCGAGCGGGGATTACACAGGTCATTTCGCCTCACATGCTTCGGCATTCGTTTGCTACTCACCTGCTCGAAGGTGGTGCGGATCTTCGGTCTGTTCAGGTTATGCTCGGGCATGCGAATATTGCGACGACGCAGATCTACACGCATATTGAACGGGGACGTCTGAAGCGCGTGCATGACACATATTTTCCTCGGGTGGGCCGGCATCGAGATAAAGAGCATGATCAGGAAGAGACGATTCATGTAAATAGAATGGCGGCAGCCAAAAAATGCAAGAAGAGTGCGAGATTCGATTGACAAGGGCAAGTGGACTTGGTAGCATCCGCGAAGGTTGCTAAGGAAATCGGGCGGATAGCTCAGTTGGGAGAGCGCTGCCCTTACAAGGCAGAGGTCACAGGTTCGATCCCTGTTCCGCCTACCAGTGCAAAAGCTGGCTCAAGGGGAGCAGGACAGATCATTGAACAGAAATTATGAAATTTTAGACGGGATCAACCGCTAGATATAGTCTTGTCACTCACATCTTCCGCTATAAGTAGGGTTTCGAGGGGCCGTCGTTCAGCTGGTTAGGACGCCAGATTGTCAATCTGGAGGTCGCGGGTTCAAATCCCGTCGGCCCCGCCAATTTCCCCTATGTTTGCCAGATACCGTAGGCAGAATCTAAGTACTTTCTAGAGCCGGGAAAGGTCATAGTCGCATGTTTCAAACAGGTCTAACCGGAGTAGTGGGCTCACTGGGCTCGGTTTCCAAAATCGTGCTCTTGCTCCTGTTCGTCTTCTCAGTCATTTCGTGGGCCGTTATTTTTTTCAAATGGCGAGCGTTTCGAGTGGCCGACCGGGAGGATAAGCGGTTCCTGGGACTCCTCGTGAAAACACGAGATCTCGATGAGTTGTATCGGCAAGTTCGACGAATCGAAGGAAGTCCCAGCGCATTTGTTTTCGAAGGGGTCATGGAACGTGTGGGATCTGGGCGAGTTGAGGGGAGGGATGGTGTCGGCGCGGGACCGGTTGATCGACACGTGCTGGAGCGGACGGCGTCCCACCTCGCGCAAAGCCAGCTCACACGCCTCGAGTCGTATCTTCCGTTCCTTGCCACGACGGGAAATATTACTCCATTTATCGGACTGCTCGGGACCGTGATGGGAATCATTGATGCGTTTCGCGAGATCGGCACCCAAGGGACCGCCAGTATTTCTGCTGTGGCTCCCGGCGTAGCGGAGGCTCTAGTCGCAACAGCAGCCGGTCTCTTCACCGCTATTCCCGCGGTCATTGCCTATAACTACTTCCTCATCCGGATTCGCAACACCGCATTCCGCTTGGATTCAGTTACCCTCGAACTCCTGGCGTCCCTCTCGACTACTGCATCGAAGACGAGACCAGTTCCGGTCGGAGCCCAAGGATGACCCTCGAGTCCCGTCACCGTCGGTTTCTGGCAGAAATCAACGTCATCCCCCTCGTCGATGTGGTCCTCGTCCTCTTGGTGATTTTCATGGTCACCGCGCCGATGCTATATCGAGGGATGGACATTAAGCTGCCGACGTCCGCTACGAATACCATCAAACCGGAAATGCGTACGGTGCTCACGATCGAAAAGGATCAGCGGCTGTATCTGGACAAAGATCCGGTTGGGGTGGCTCAGCTGGAACAGAAATTGAAGCTCTTAAAACAGGACCATCCCGATGTGTCGCTCTATCTTAGAGCAGATCGCGACGTGCCCTATGGCGTCGTGGTGCAAGTCATGGACGGCGTCAAGAAGGCAGGGATCGAGAAAATCGGAATGGTAACGGAGCCGGTCGGGCCCGAGCATGTGGGAGCGCCACAAATAGCTCCGCGTCTCCCTCCGCGAAAAAGTTGACGCAATCTGTGCGAGGGGGCTGGTTGTTATGATGTCCCAGGCGTCGGTCCTATCAGGTTTGTGGTTCGATCAGGAAGATCAAGCCAGGCTGTCCTCTCGACTTAAGCGAACGCTGGCGCTGTCGCTCGTCCTCCATGTGGTGATCTTGCTAGTGGCGGTAGGGCTTCGGCTTCCGCAGCAGGGTGAACGACCCTTGGCCTCCGTGGAAGTGTCGTTGGTCAGTCTGCCAACACCTGTGGTGCAACCGGCGCCGGTAAAACCAACGGAGCCGGTAAAACCGATGGAGCCAGTAAAACTCAAGGAGCCAATGAAAGTTGCAGACCCTAAGCCTGCTCTTGCGCCTCTCCCGAAGGCCGTGGTCCCAAGCCCGGCCCCTTCATTCGTGCCTCCGGTAGGCGAGAAACGAAGGGATATGATGCGGGATCTTCAGCTTCCGCCGGACGCCCCAAAGTTTGGAGACTTGAGTCCCGCAACAAAAGCCGTGGCTCAGCCCCAACAGGCGGCGAAGGTGAAGGTACTCGATATCCCGCGTATTCCGGATATGGCGCCGGAACCGGTCGCGAAAATTCCGCAACGGTCTTCGGTCAGCGACGATCTGAATCGTGAGTTGGAAGAAGAGCTGAAAAAAATCAAACAGTTTCAACCGACGGCCAAGCTGGACATTCCAAAAGAGGTGAAACCGAGCGAGGTGCCAGTAAAGCCGGCGCCCCAGCAAGAAGCAAGAGTTCCGGCGGTCAAGACTCCAGAGACGACCCTGAAGATTTCCGGTACGGCTGGGTCGAATCCTTACTGGGCTCGTGTACAGTCTATTATTAGTAGCCATTGGGAACCGCCTCCGGTCGATATGGCGGGACAAACCTATACTGTGATCGTCAAGTTTCGACTTCAACGGGATGGGATGATCAAAGACGTGGTCGTGCAACAGTCGTCCGGGAATGCATACTTTGACATGGCGGGCCAGCGCGCCGTGCTGCGGCCACGAGCTCTGCCTATGTTTCCTGCCGATATGACAGACGGCTATAAAGATGTTGAAATGGTATTTCGAGTTGGAGAGTCGGTCGGATGACACAGGTAAAATTAATCAGTGCCTGGCTCGGGGGAGTGCTGCTGATAGCGGGACTTGCCGGCATTCTTGAATCCTGGGCGGCGGATGTGTTCCTCGAAGCCACCCGTCCGGACTTCCAAAAGATTTCTTTAGGTGTTGCGGGAATACAAAACGGGGGAGGCCCCGACTGGCTGGGGGGACGGATCGAAGAAGTCCTCAAGAAAGATGTGAAGCGCTCTTTGGTCTTCGATCTGGTGGATCTGCCCGGTCTTGGGATTAAAACGTCCGATATCGGCAATGGTGTGGGAGCCGGTTCCAAGGCTGTATTCAAACAGGCGGCTGAGAAAGGTGTATCGGTATTGGTGTGGGGAAAAGCGGGCCTGAAAGAGGCGAACAAAGAAGCCGACGTGAACATGGAAGGCTTCGTTTATGACAGCGGCAGCGATGAGGTCGTGGGGGGGAAGCGTTACGCGGGATCGCCCTCGGTTGTGCGGCTGATGGCGCACCGCTTTGCCGACGAACTGGTGTTTCGTTACACGGGTGAGCCGGGTATCGCGCGGACGAAGATCGCTTATGTGTCTGAACAGGGGGCTGCCCGCGAGTTGTTCGTGATGGATTATGATGGCCACGACGCGCGCCAACTCACGGCCGATGGATTCCTGAACCTCATGCCGCGATGGTCTCCGGATCGCCGGTTCCTCGTCTTCACCGCCTATCGCAATCGCAATACGCAGGACATTGACATGATCGAGTTGGCGACGGGGAAGCGATGGACAGTGATTTCCCTGGGGGGGTTGAACATCACTCCGGCACTGTCGCCTGATGGGAACTTCCTGGCGTTTGCCTCCAGTCACGAAGGCAATTCTGAACTCTATCGGTTGGATACAAGGACGAAAGCCATCCAACGCCTGACGGTGAATCCGTCCGGCGACTTGTCTCCCTCCTGGTCTCCGAACGGGAGAGAACTGGTGTTCGTGTCAGATCGGGGCGGCGGGCCGCAGTTGTTCCTGATGGGTTCAGACGGGTCGAATGTGCGCCGTCTGACGTTTGAAGGCGATTACAATGCGGCGCCGGTGTGGTCTCCGCGCGGGAACTGGATCGCCTATGTGTGCCGGGTGCGTAAAGAGTATAAGCTCTGTATCATCTCGCCGGACGGACAGAAGCGGATGCAATTGACGACAGGGCCGGGCGTCGATGATTCGCCCTCCTGGTCGCCTGACGGCCGGCATCTGGTGTTCAGTTCGACCGCCGATGGGAAGAGTCACATCTATATGATCAACGCCGATGGTAAGGACATCGAACGGCTCACCTTCGAGGGGACCCACAATAGTGCGCCTTCCTGGTCTCCGGCATCGTGAGCATGACAGTGCGACCATACTGGCTGAAAGAACCAAGGCACACTATCGAGATAACTAACTAAAGATGACTAACTTAGAAAGAGGAGAGGGATCTATGACGAAGACATTAGGTATTTACAGCGTGATGTTGGTAGCGAGCATGGCATTGATTGGTATGCCTGGCTGCTCCAAGAAATCTGTACAATCCGGCGGCGACTCCCAGTCCACTCAAGGGATGGCGAAAAAAGGAAGCTCAGGGAACGGAGGGGGCTCGGGGAGTTCAGGGACCACAGACAGTTCAAGGTCCGGTGTCGGCAGCTTCCCGGACACCGGTGTTCAGTCTGCTGGCGGAGGACTTCGAGGACTCGACAAGAACCCCTCCGAAGAGCGCGTTGGTAATGGTACGATGCTGGCGAAGATGGATCCCTCCGGCAGTGACGGACGACAACTGGATGAGATCCGTGCCGAGCAAGCCGCCTCATCTGCAGCAGGCTTGCGGGATGTGTTGTTCGGCTATGACAGCTGGACGATTTCCGAGGAAGGGCGTCAAGCGTTGACTCGCGATGCAGAGTGGATGAAGTCCAACCCGGGCGCGCAGGTCAAGGTCGAAGGGCACTGTGACGAGCGAGGGACCGCTGACTACAACCTTGTACTCGGAGAAAAGCGCGCAAAAGCCGTGCGGAACTATCTGGTCGAACTCGGTATCGGCGCGAATCGGCTGTCCGTGGTGTCATACGGGAAAGAGCGCCCCTTCTGCCAAGAACATGCAGAATCATGCTACCAACAGAATCGGCGCGGACATCTTGCGTTGAAGACCGGGAAGTAGGGGTCGAGCTCTTTGTCTCGACAGGTGTAACTCCATCGTCTGCGAAAAGAAAGCAGGGGATTTCTTTATCATAGTGGGTGGAACAATGTGGAACCATTCGAATGCAAGAGGGACCTGGACGACGCTCTGTGTGATCTGGGCGCTGTTGTCGACCGGCTGTGTTGCGCAACAAGCCGATCTCAAACAGACGGAGAAGTCTCTTCAGCAGCGCATCAAGCAGTCGAGTGATGAGTCGGCGCAGACTCGTGCGCGGCAGAGTCAGGAAATTTCGGCTCTTCGGGAGCAGGAACTGCCGCAGTTGCGTGGCGAACTGGACCGGGCGTTACACCAAGCTCAGGAACTCCAGGGCAAGCAGGAGGACTTGAAGCAACGTTCGGCTGTGCTCGAACAGCAAACCAAGAAGTTAGAACAATTGGCAGGGAAGCTGGATGCGGAGAACGCCAATCGTTACGCCCAGGTTCGAGAAAGCCTCAACGCGCAGGATGTGAAAAGCAAAGCGGACCGCGATCAGTTCAGGACGGAAATGAACAGCCGTCTCGATGATGTGAACAAGCAGATGGAGACCCTGAGGAAAGAACTGATCGAGGCAGTGCAAAAAACCAATACCGCACTCATGAAGAGTGTGGATGCCCGTCTTGAGGAGCAGCGGAAGGCGGCGGTAGAGAGCCAGAATCGTTCGGAACTGTTGGCCACGAAGTTTTCTCAGTTCAGCCAGACGCTCACCGGATTTCGGGATTCGTTGACTGGTTTGAGTGAGCGCTTGGCGCAAGAAGAGCAGGCCAATAAGGCGCTATCGAGCAAGGTTGAATCCGATATCAGGGCCTCCACGACCCATATCAACGAGACGAACAGGGCGGTGACCGGTCATTTAGGCGAGGTCAACAAGAGCGTCGCGTCTGTTGCGCAGAAGTTTGCTGCCCGCTTCGATGAGCAAGACCGTCGTCTGGATGCCCTTTCCAAGGCCGTTGATCAGGTCGCGCAGGAAGCGCATGTGCGAGGAGGCAACAAGGCCGGTGGGCATCAGTCCACTACGAAGTCGCCCAATCGGTCGGCGTCGGTGCCTCCCGCTGAAACCCAAAAGGTTGAGCAGGAAACGACTTCGGCTCCGCTCTCGGCGCAAGCTGAAACGGGACAATTGGCTGAAGTGGCTACGTCGACAGTCGAGTCCGAGGAGTCGGCGCGTCCGCAAATCAGCCAGAATGGGGAGCGCTCCGATAAATTCGAATACGAACGTCTTCTGGCCCTGTTTCGTGATGGGGACTTAGATGGAGCCAGGCAAGGGTTTGCCACGTTTTTACGTGACTATCCGAACTCGGATCTGTCTCCAAACGCGCGCTATTGGCTCGGTGAGTCCCACTACGGCAAGAAGGATTATAGACAGGCGATCGATTCGTATGACCGCGTCGAACTGGATTTTCCCCAGAGCGAGAAAGTACCAGCGGCGATTTTGAAGAAGGGGTATGCATACCTGGCGATGAAAGATAAGAAGCGCGCCACTTCAGCCTTCAAACAAGTGGTAACGTTGTATCCACGGAGTCCGGAGGCAGGAAAAGCGTCCGATAAACTATCCCAGTTGAAGGAGTCGCGATAACCGTGATGCGCAAGAAAGCAGGTTTCGTGGCATCGGGTGTTATTATGGCCGGGGCGGTGCTGTCGCTCGCCGGATGTGCCAAACACGCGGATTTTGTGGAATTGCGTGACCACTTAGCGACGGTGTCGAAGTCTCAAGATCAAGATCAAAAGCGGCTGGATGCGCTGCAACGACGCTTGGAGTCGCTGGAGCGGATGAAAGATAGCGAATCCGTCAGGCCGAAGCTCGATGAGATGTCTGCCCGGATACAGAAATTGGAAAGCCGGCTCGCCAAATCCGACGAGACAGCGGGTATTCCGGTTGTGCCCAAGCTGGAGCCAACTCCGGGAGAACCCGCTCGTCCCTCCAAACCACAGAAGCCGGCCTCCTCTTCAGATATGCCGACGATGATGCCCGGTGTTCCCACGATAACCCCGACGTCGGCGTTCAATCTGGCGTACAACGACTATCTCAACGGGAAATACGATCTTGCCGTGTCGGGCTTTCAGCGATTTGTGAAAGACTTTCCCGGCACGTCGCTGACGCCGAATGCCTACTATTGGTTGGGGGAGTCCTCCTACCAACAGAAAGACTATATGCGCGCGATGCAATCGTTCGAGTACCTCTCGACGGAGTATCCGGGAAACGAGAAGGTGCCGGCGGCGCTCTTCAAAGCGGGGCTCGCGGCGGGAGAAACCGGAGATCTCGCCAAATCGAAGAAGTATCTCAAACGGGTCATCGAAGAGTTCCCCACGTCGGACGAGGCGAAGCTGGCCAAGAATAAGCTGGCCGAAATTCGATGATCGGACCTCCCTCAAGACCGCTCGTAGTGGCTCCCTTGTTACCGGCGTTCCCTGGAGTCTAGCCTCATGCCCGCCGCCAGTTGCTCCGCCAAGATCCATGTCCTCCCAGACGACGTGGTCAGCCGCATCGCGGCCGGCGAGGTCGTCGAGCGCCCTGCCGCCGTCGTTAAAGAATTACTGGAAAACAGCCTCGATGCAGGGGGCCTCCATATCACGATCGATGTGAAAGATGGCGGAATGGCCCTCATTCGAGTCACGGATGATGGAGAGGGGATCAGTCCTGCGGATCTTCCCCGTGCTTTCGAGCGGCATGCCACCAGCAAGCTCCGGTCCGACCGGGATCTCGCCTCGGTGACGACGATGGGTTTCCGCGGCGAGGCGTTACCGAGCATTGCGTCAGTCTCCCACGTGCTGGTGACGACCGCGACCAGGCAGGATACGGTGGGATCAGAGCTCACCCTGGTAGCAGGCGCAGGTCGTACTATCGTGGACGCGCCTGCCGTGCCTGGCACGCGGATCGAAGTCTCCAATCTATTTTTCAATCAACCGGCCAGGAAGAAGTTTCTCAAATCAACCACGACTGAGTTTTCCCATATCAGTCATGTCGTGCAACTTGCCGGCCTCGCCTGGCCATCGGTGCACTTCCGCCTGACCCATAACGGCCAGGAGATTCTCAACTATCCCGCCGTGACAGCAATGCGTGATCGAATTCTCCAGGTCTATGGCCCGGTCTTTCTCGACCGGACCATTGAGGTACGAGGCCGGGCAGCGGGATTGTCGATCCGCGGGGTGATGGTCGATCCTATCCATGCGCGGTCTTCGAGAACGCCTCAAGAATTGTTTGTGAACCGGCGTCCCATCCGCAATGCGACTGTGTTTCATGCGGTCACGGACGGGTATGGATCGTTTCTTCCCAAAGGGCATCACCCGACGTTCGTGCTCTTTCTGGATATCGAACCGGATCGACTCGATGTCAACGTGCATCCCACGAAGAAAGAAGTCCGTTTTGCCGAAACAGAAGCACTTCATCAGCTGGTGCGACACTCAGTCCGTCATGCACTTGCCGGTTCCGAGCGGAGGGTCGTGTTGGGTCTCACGCCGGAGGGACAGCCGCAGACGACATCGGAGTTCGCTCCCACGGCCGAGCGGCAGAGCGGATCGTTCCGGGATGTCTACCCTGCTGCATCAATTTCAGCTCGCATGCAGAACTCCCGGACCGATGCGAGTGACGCGGAGCCCCTGTCCGGCATTGTCGAGGGGAGTCAGTTGGCCTTCGCCCACGAGGCAGCCGCGGCCTATCAGCGGGCAGAGAAACCAGACATCCTGCCGTTCGGACAAATTCTTCGGACCTATCTGGTAGCGCAGGTGGGCGAAGAACTCCAAGTGATTGATCAACATACGGCGCACGAGCGGGTTCTCTTCCAACGGCTCTGGCGAGGGTGGCAGAGCCGGGAGATTCCCTCCCAGCCTCTCTTGATTCCGGAGCCGATCGAGTTGTCAGCGGCGCAGAGCACGCTGCTGCTCAAACGCCTTGATGATCTGGAGAAGCTCGGCCTCCTGATCGAACCGTTTGGCGCCACGGCTGTGGCGATTCGCGGCGTACCGGTTGGGCTTGGCAAGGTGGATGCGAGTGTTTTGGTGCAGGATCTGCTCGACGATTTGACCGAGTGGGACAGTACATCGTCTCTGGAGATGCGGGTTCAGCCCGTGCTGGCGTCGCTGGCCTGCCATGGAGCGGTGCGCGCCGGCCGCACCTTGGCCCTCCCTGAAATTCAACAACTGATTCACGATTGGGTGCAGGAGGGGCTGATCATGACCTGCCCGCATGGGCGCCGCACGGCGTTTCGTCTTTCCACGGATGAACTCGCCAAGCTGTTCGGTCGGGTTGGATGGGCATGATGGCGTTTCCAGCGAGAGCGATGGGTCGTCTCTCCGAGACACAGGTCCATTTCAAACCTGTGGTCGTGATGGTTGGACCGACTGCGGTGGGAAAGAGCCGCGTCGCGATCGAGGTAGCGAAGGCCTTCGAGACCGAGGTGCTCACGGCAGACTCCCGGCAAGTCTATCGTGGCATGGATGTCGGGACGGATAAGCCGCTCCCGGAGGAGCGCCAGAGTGTTCCCCACCGGCTGATCGACCTCGTCAATCCTGATGAATCTTTTAATGCAGGAGTGTATCGCCGCCGGGCGCTCGATGAGATCGAACGCCTCTACCGAGACCGCCGTCTGCCTCTGGTTGTGGGTGGCACAGGGCTCTATGTCCGGACCATCCTCAAGGGCTTGTGCGACGCACCACCGACCGATCCGATTGTACGGGCGGCCCTGCGGCAGGAGGCGAGGGACCAAGGGCATGATCGCCTCTACGCGCGGCTTGTGGCGGTCGACCCTGTGGCGGCGGCGCGGTTGCACCCACGCGACGAATCGAAAGTGCTCCGCGCGCTGGAGGTATACCAGCTATCCGGCCGTCGGATGTCGGAGTTTCAGCAGGAGCATGGGTTTGCTGAGCGGCCTTTTTCAGCCTTGATCATCGGCTTGAACCGGGACCGTGCCGCGCTGTATCGGCGGATCGAGGAGCGGATTGACTGGCAGCTGGCTCACGGTTTGATCGAAGAGACGGAGCAACTCCTGGCCCAGGGGTACCAGCGTGACAGTGCGGCCATGAAGGGCTTGGGGTACCGACAGGTGGCCGAGCACTTGGCCGGCGAGTATGACGCCGCCGAAATGGTTCGGCGGTTTAAACGGGACACGAGACATTTTTCTAAACGACAAATGACCTGGTTTCGGAAGGAACCGGGGATTCAGTGGCTGATGATCGAGGAGTCGGAACCAGCCCGGCACACGGCAGAGCTGGTGATCGGGCAGGTAGATCGATTTCTCACCACACTTGGGGACCAGAGATGACACGACAGGGGAAGACATCGCGCGCAGACATCGGGATCATTGGCGGCAGCGGGTTGTATGACATCGAGGGGCTTCGAAAGGTCAAGGAACTTCCGGTCAAAACGCCGTTCGGGGCTCCCTCCGATAAGGTGGTGCTCGGCGAGTTGGACGGGATTCGTATCGCCTTTCTTTCACGGCATGGACGAGGACATCGGATTAATCCTTCGGACATCAACTATCGCGCCAATATCTACGCGTTGAAGTCGCTGGGTGTTCGGCGGGTGATTTCTGTGAGCGCGGTCGGCAGCATGAAGGAGTCAATCAAGCCTGGCGACGTGGTGTTGCCGGATCAGTTCATTGATTTCACCAAGCGACGGGTGTCGACATTTTTCGAGGGGGGCATCGTCGCGCACGTGGCATTTGGGGAGCCGATCTGTGCCCCCCTGGCCGCCGATCTGCTGGCTTCGGCGCCATCTGTGGGGGCCACCGTGCATCGGGGGGGCGTGTATCTCTGTGTCGAAGGGCCGCAATTCTCGACCAAAGGCGAGTCCCGGCTCTACCGGCAGTGGGGTGTGGACGTCATTGGCATGACCAACATGCCGGAAGCCAAGCTGGCACGCGAGGCAGAGCTATGTTATGCCACGGTTGCGCTGGTCACCGATTATGACTGCTGGCATGACACGGAGGAGTCTGTCACGGTCGATGCGATTTTGGCCGTCCTCAGTCGGAATGTGGCTCTCGCCAAGCGGATGCTGCGGCAAGTAGTGCCATTGACCGCCTCTGCGGCTGATTGCGTCTGTCAGCGCGCGTTGCAGGATGCCATTGTCACAGCGCCAGATCGGATGTCAGCGTCGCTCCGTCGGAAGCTGGCCTTGTTGATGGATCGGGTGGTTTCGGAGAAGAAAGGGGATCGGTGAACTATGGGGAAGTTGCTCGTGGTCGGATCGGTCGCGTTAGATACGGTGAAAACACCCTTCGGGGAGGTCAGCGAGGTTCTTGGAGGTTCGGCCACCTACTTTTCGACCGCGGCCAGCTACTTTACCAGCGTCGATCTCATCGCAGTAGTGGGGGAAGATTTTCCCTCACAACACCTCGCATTCCTCAAGAGCCGTGGCATCGATGTGACAGGGTTGGAGCGGCGGCCAGGGGCGACGTTTCGGTGGAAAGGAGAGTATACGCATCAGTTAAACGAAGCGCACACTCTCGATACGAAACTCAACGTATTCGAAACCTTTCGTCCAAAGATTCCCGAGGCCTACCGATCCCCCGACCTGTTGTTTCTCGGCAATATCGATCCGGAGCTCCAGCTGGATGTGCTGCAGAAGCTTCGGCGTCCGCCCTTGGTTGCGTGCGATACGATGAACTTTTGGATCAACGGCAAACGAGACGCGTTGTGGCGGGTTTTGGAGCAGGTCGATATTCTGATCATTAACGACGGAGAGGCCCGGGCACTCGGTGAAGATACAAATTTAGTGAAGGTTGCACAAAAAGTACTTGCGCGTGGGCCCAAGCATCTCATCATCAAGCGGGGGGAGTATGGGGTGTTGATGTTCAACGAGAAGCAGGTGTTCGGGGCTCCGGCCTTTCCACTCGAAGACGTGCGCGATCCAACCGGTGCGGGGGACACCTTCGCTGGCGGCTTCCTGGGCTATCTGACGGCCACCGGCAATCGTTCGATCGAGGCCTTCAAGCAAGCGATTATCTTCGGGAGCGTCATGGCGTCATTTACCGTAGAATCCTTTAGTCTTGACCGTTTGCGAATCCTGGACTACAAAGAAGTTCAAGATCGTTTCCGAGCCTTTAAGCAGTTGACCCATTTTGAGGACATTTCGTGACGCCGATGCTCTTTGCGGGTTCAATCGTTCGACATTTCAGACGTCCATTGCTTGTTTTGGTCCTGTTGATCGGATGGCTGCCTGGCTGTGCCATATCGGACGAGTCGTTACAGAAGTCAAAAGGGTATTACCAGGAAGGCGTTGCGAGCCTGGATCACGATCAGCAGAAGGCCTTTGTGTCGTTCCAGAAGGCCGTGCAGCTCAATCCGAGCAACAAGGAAGCGCGATACGGCCTGGGCCATATTCTGGCACTGCAGGGTAAACTGTCCCAAGCCGAGGAAGAATTGAGGGCCGCGACAAAACTCGATGAGAATTACTCGGAAGCGTACACTTATTTGGGCCAGATTTTAGAGAAGCAGGGGCGGTGGCCGGAAGCCGTCGCGGCATTCCGTCAGGCGCTGACCAATCCCTTGTATGCAACGCCGGACCTGGCCCGATTCCATCTCGGCCGGTCGCTGGCCCACGAGAGCGATTACCAGGGCGCGATGGAAGCGCTTGAAGACGCCTTAGTGGTCAATCCACCCAACGTCCCCCCGGCTTTGTTACACTTGGAGCTGGGGCGGGTGTATTACAAGCTGGGGTTCGAGCGACGCTCAAAGGAAACGCTGACCAAAGTCACGACGCTCGATAAGGGCGGTGAGTATGCCGCAGCCGCGAACGAACTGCTGACACGGCTCAAGCCGTAGAGAGACGCTTATGGAATCGATCGGAGAATTCTTCAAACAGGTACGAGAGACCAAGGGGCTCACCATCGAGGAGGTCGCATCCAAGACGCGAATCCGGACTGATTTCGTGAAAGCGTTGGAGGATGGAAACTTTGCCAAGTTGCCCGATCAAGTGTTTGCGCGAGGCTTTGTCCGGTCCTATGCCCGGTCTCTCGGGCTCGATGAGGACGATGCGATCCACAGATTCGTTCAATCGGCAGGCGCCTATTACGACAAGCAAGATGAGCGGGAACGTTTGAAGGTCAGGCAGGCGGAGGAAGAACGGAAGCGTCAAGCCAATCGAAAGGCCGTCGCGGTCGCGATCGGCATCGCGATCCTCACGCTTATCTTCCTTTTAAGCCGGGAACAATCGTCGCTCCTGGTCCGTCGTTCGAGTTCCGACATTCCGGCTTCCCCATCCAAGCGGACTGCTCCACCGACGCCAGAAGCTCAGGACGCGCCGTCGAGCCAGAAGGCCGAGGCGGTCCCGCCAGCCCCCAAGGCCAAGTCGAGCGAGTCTCCTAGCGTATCAGCCAAGGTGAACGTGGGAAATACTGTTGGACCAGTGGACGGCCCAGCATCCATAGCTTCGGCTGTGCCGGAGCTGTCGGCTCCGGCTCCTTCGTCGCTGGGGAGCGACGGGCCGCTGGGAGGGATTTCGCTCGAAGGGGCTGGGGCGACGGACGGACAATTGGCACTGGACCTTGAGGCGACAGAGCTGAGTTGGGTCGTCGTTCAAATCGATGGCGGCAGTCCCCAAGAGGCCTTGCTCCGACCTGGTGAAAAGGCCAGATGGAAAGGCCAGGACCAGTTTATCCTGACGCTCGGTAACGCCGGAGGCGTCAAAGCCGAGCTCAATGGCAAACCTCAAAAACCCTTCGGCCCGAGCGGCAAAGTCGCACGCGATATCGTCATCAAGCGCTAACGCTCTTCAGCACCATCTATCCGGTCGCAGCACGTTTCCTTCAGCACCCGTCTGGTGGCCATCCCTTATTCAAATCCAAGCATGCTCCGTTCTGTGGCCGACTGTCTTGGCTCGCTCGACGAGGGTTGTAGAGATTTTTGATATCGGGGGTGGGGCACCGAGGCAGAGGCTGAGGCGCAATGGTGCCACCCTTTTGAGGCTTCGGAGATTCCAGGGATAGTGTATGCTCCTAACTAGCCGGAATATCGCGCCTCACTGTGAGGGCGTTCTGGCATGAGCTTTGATTGCTGTCTGGTAGGACCGACCGAAAGCCGGTGGAGTGGAAGTGAGTATGAGGCCGAGTAGTGAAAGAGTAGCGGAGTAGGGAGACCGTCCGGTAGCACACTGGATTGCTTGACATAAGTGGAGGGCCATTGTTATATTCGCCGGCGTTTTATCACTTTGATATGGATCTCATAAGCCAGCGGCCAGAGGCCGAGTTCACGTGCGGTGGTTAAACACAAAGGAGGAAGTCTGATGGGGTATTTTTCAAAGTTCCTGGGAATCAGCGCAGCGCTGATGATGCTGTCGGTCTCGGTGGTCGGAGCCGAAGAGCGTGACCCGCTCAAGCCCCGTGTTCCGGCGGATCAGATGAGCGACGCGAAGGCCATGAAGAACCCGGTTGCCGCAACCCCGGAGAACATTGCCAAAGGAAAGGCGCTGTTCGAGGGGAAGGGCACTTGCTTCAATTGTCATGGCAAGGAAGGGAATGGCCAGGGCCCGGCCGGTGCGATTCTGAATCCGAGCCCCCGCGATTTTACGAACTGCAAGTTCCACAAGAAGCGGAAAGATGGCGAACTTTTCTGGGTCATCAAGAACGGCAGCGCGGGAACGGGGATGGTGTCTTTGATCCCGGCCGCGATCAACGAAGAAGAGGCCTGGACGATCATCAACTACGAGCGGAGCTTCTGCAAGGCGGAGTAGTTTCGTCGCAGTGGTGAGTTCAAGAGGGTGGAGGACAGGATCCTCCGCCCTCTTTTTTTGTCTTCTGATCGTGTGATTTTGTCTCGTTGAAAATCCGTGGAAGGGATGAGAACCGTCTCACGATTCATGGGCACATATGCGCCACGAGCCCGACGCCTGGGGATAATGCGTCGTGGCGTGCCGGGGTTGGCGGGCGAGGAGAGTGACTGTTCAACGCCCTCTTAGTGAGCTTCGGTCCCCTGGATCGCGGCGAGTTTGGTCAATATCAAGGCAGCGGAAGGATCGGTTGGGCGGATCGTCGGGACAGCGAACGGGCGTTGTTCCTGGTTCATGTTGGCCTTGGAGGCCCAGAGTACTTTCTGGCTGAGATAGGCCACCGTTTCGCCGAGCGTCACGTCGCCATCCCGGTTGGTATCGGCCTCGCCTCGCAGTGCCCGCAGCAAATAGTAGGTGAACAGCCCATGCCGATGCTGGTCGTCCTCCAATCCCCGTCCGATGCCACCGGTTCCGATGACATGGAGGGTCGAACTCCCCGTGGGATTCCATTGGGGGAGGGCGATCTTGGTTCGGCTATCCGATCCCATACGCGACACAATGCCATCGAATAGAAACACCGTTTGTTTCGCTTTTAAGCGAGACAGCGCGGCCTCCAAGTCCTTGAGCGGGTATGATCGTGAGGTGGTCGTGGCGGTCCCATCGTACGGCACCAGGAATGTCTCTCCTGTCGAAGAGACCGAAGCCAGGCCGGCGAAATAGACAATGACGACCGCGTCCTTGTTCATGTGAGGAGGCAGCCAATCCAGCAGGGCTTCGTCAATATCCGGGCGTAATGCTTTCCAGTCCTGCAGCAGACGAACATTGGAGGCAGGCAACCCGCCGAGGGACTGAAAATAGCTCGAGACCGTTTCGGCATCCATGGAGGCGAACTTGCGGGAGTGGACTTGCTGGTCTCGATAAGTTCCGATCCCAATTGAGATCAAGTAGGTGTGCGGCTGCCGAAACCCGGTGGCTCCAACCGGAATTTGATCCACGTCATCGGTATTGATGCCGGTAGGTTGGATCAACAGGGCCAGGGTTTGAGGAGGCGGCTGAGTGCGAGTTCCTGAATCAGTGACTGCCACTTGGATATCGGCCTTCTGCTGTTGGACGGACTGAGGCAACGTCGCCACAAATTCGATCGAGCGGGATTGGCCTGGTTGCAGTCGTCCGACCGCGAGCGTGGTGGTCGGAAATTGGGCGAGTAACGAGGCGGCTCCCGTCAAGGCCGCAGTGACACCTTGAAGTTCCAGCTCTCCTCCGTTCACGAGGTCGATGCGCACCCGAATGCGCTCGCCTCCCTCAAAGACCAAATTACCGTTCTCGTCCAGCACGGTGGCTTTAAAAGAAAGGGCTGAGGGTGTACCTTTCGCTTGCATGGCCGCAGTTGGCGCTGCTGGTCGCACGGGAGATGCTGCCACCTTCTCCGGAGGGGCACTGCCCGCGGCTGCCAATTGATCACGAGCGGCAAGAATGAATTGCACGGACATCTTGACGCCCGCGTCGTATACGAATTCATCGATATTGCCATATTCACAACGTTTCTGGGTTGGTTCCAAGACGAGCCGCTCGTTGTGCAAGATGGAGATAGTCTGCTGGCCGAGCTCTTTCCCTGCCGCATCCTTAAAGGTTAAGAGCGTCTCGAGAGTCATGTCCGCAGGCACCCGATCATAGAGACTATCTTGCCAGAGTTTGAGCCCCGAACGCTGTAGCGTCACGAAGATTTCCGTGTCAGGCGGGACGGGTGCTGCGGTTCCGCCGGTAACCGTCACCGCCTGAAAGTTCTTGGCGGCTGCATCGATCAGAACCGATTCGATCTCTTCCCCGACATTGAGGTCTCGCAGGCTGGCGCAGCCATTCTGGTACTGCATCTTCAGGTTCGTCAAGGCGGGATCGAAGGTCAGCTTGACGGAGTTGGGGAGACGGGGGCCCATGTCCGGCAACGGGGTGCGCTTAAACACCTGGCATCCTCCAATCCCACCTGTGGCGAGGAGGAGGGATAGTACAACCGCCCATCGTAGTATCGTGAGTCGTTGAATCGATTGGGATGGGTGTTGTCTGATAGCCATAGGTCGGGGAGGTTGTGTGCCGCGAAGGATTTGGCTGCTAGCAATCCACGGTCAGCACCGTACCGAAATGTCAGGCTGAATGCAACAGGGCGCGGGGGCGTCTTGCGAGCCTGAGAGCCCTCAGTTATCCTGCGTTCGTGATACAGGAAGAGATGAGACAAGGGGCATGCACCGATGCTGATACTTGGTCTGTCGAACATGCGTGATGCCGCCGCGGCGCTGGTCGAGAATGGCCGGGTCGTTGCCGCGGCAGAAGAGGAACGGTTCGTCAGGGTGAAGCATGTCACGGCGCTGCCGGTGCAGGCGATTCGCTATTGTCTCCGCGCGGCCGGTGTGCGGCTGTCCGATATCGATGCGCTGGCAGTGCCCTGGAAGTATTGGCAGATCGGACGGCGTGGGGCCTTGGCCCTTGGGTCTATGCTGCGGTCGCCGCAACTCTGTTGGGTAAAGGGCAAGAGGAGTGCAGAGCGAGTAGCCCAGGAGTGGAAGGAACTTGTCTTTCTTCGGAGCTACCTCACTCGACAGATTGACGGAACCGCCTGCCCGAAGCCCGTGTTCCTGGACCATCATCTCTGTCACGCGGCCAGTACGGTGCTTGTTTCACCGTTTGACCGTGCGGCAGTGCTCATCGTAGATGGAGCGTCGGAAGCCCATACCACCATGCTTGCACGAGCCGACGACCAAGACATTCAGGTGCTGCAACGGATCCCTCTTCCGCATTCGGCGGGGCAATTCTACGCGGCCATCACCTCCTACCTGGGATTCAAGCCGGATCACGATGAATACATCGTGATGGGCTTGGCGGCCTACGGCGAACCACGATTCGCACAGGTTCTGCGAGAACAAATCCTTTGCCTCCTCCCCGATGGTGGCTTCGAACTGAATACCCGGCTCTTCGATTTTCACTTGGCCCGGCTTCGTATCTTTTCACCAGAATTCTTGCGACTGTTAGGCCCCAATCGGCAGCCGGAGGAAGAGATCATGCAGCGGCATCGAGATGTGGCGGCCAGTGCACAGCTGGTTCTGGAAGAGACATTGCTCCACCTCGCCCGCCGTCTGCGTCAGCTGACCGGCCTCGATCGGCTCTGCCTTGCCGGTGGCGTGGCCTATAATTGTGTGGCCAACAGTCGCCTGTGGAGGGAGGCTGGATTTCGCGAGATCTATATTCCTTCAGCAGCAGGGGACTCCGGGGCGGCAATGGGGGCGGCACTTTGGCTGACCCGCCGGCGCGGGGCATTGACCGAGCGCATGGTCATGCGATCCGCCTCCTGGGGGCCGGAGTTCACCGAGCAGGAGTGCCTGGCTGCACTCGAGAGGGCCGGGTTGCGTGCCGAGCGTCTTCCGGATGATCAACTCTGCGAGAAGGTGGCGCGTGAGCTGGCGAATGGCCGGCTCGTCTGTTGGTTCCAAGGTCGTATGGAGTGGGGACCGCGCGGGTTAGGCAATCGTAGTCTGTTGGCCGATCCACGTCGTGAGGATATTCGGGAGTTAATCAATGCCAAGGTGAAGCTCCGGGAACCCTTTCGCCCGTTTGCCCCGTCGGTCCTTGAAGAACGGGCGTCCGAGTATTTCGACCTTCCGTCGCCGTCGCCGTTCATGTTGTTGACGGTTCCGGTCCGACCCTCGGCCAAAGGCCTGATCCCTGCCGTGGTCCATGTCGATGGGTCGGCGCGGGTTCAAACCATGGATGCGACCTCCAATCCGCGATACCGCCTCCTGCTCGAAGCGTTCGGCCGTCAGACCGGGGTGCCCGTGCTCCTGAACACCTCGTTTAATGTCAATGAACCCATCGTCTGTACTCCTGACGAGGCGATCAATTGTTTTCTCTGCACGGAGGTCGAGTGGCTGGTGCTGGGCAATCTGCTGGTGGGAAGAGCGTGAATCGTGAAACGTTTATTGTGAAACGCGGATGGAAACATTTTTGTGGCGATTAGCGAATCACGAATCACGAATAGCGCTCCTTTCCCTGCCCTCGATGCCTTGCTCCTGCTCATCATTCTGAGCTTTACGCTTCAGCCGCTGACAGAACCTGATTTCGGTTGGCATCTGCGGGCCGGACTCGATCTCTTTCAGCATGGCGGGAAACTGCCGGCCTTGGACCCCTATTCCCATACCATGTCTGACTGGCCCTGGGTTGAACATGCCTGGTTGACCGACCTGATCATCGGGGCCATCTATTCACTGTTCGGTGCCTTGGGGGTGATCCTGTTGTTTGGAGTGGTCACGGCAGGAGCCTGGCTGGTTGCGAGCCTCTCTGTCCCATGCCGCATGACCTACCGACTGCTCGCCTGTGCCTTATCCTTGTGGGTGGCATTGCCGTTTCTTGGCGCAAGAACCCAGATGGTCACGTTGTTGGGCCTCGCTGTCTTGTTGGTGGTTCTTCAGCGAAGTCGGAATGATAAAAATCGTGCGCTGTGGTTTATTCCGCCGTTGTTTTTGCTCTGGGCTAATTTGCACGGAGGGTTTACCGCCGGGCTCTTCCTGCTGGGGCTTGTGGTGGCCAGTGCTGCGCTTATCAACGGGGTCCTCCTGTGGGTACCTGGTCTTGCCACTCGTCTCGATGAACCGCCCCTCCCCTGGTCCGCGATCGGGCGGCTTATGTTGGCGGCGGGAGTTGCGGCCTTGGTCACGTTGGTGAATCCCTATGGATGGAGATTGTACGGGGAGATCCTTGATTCTCTGTCGAATCAATTCATGCTCGATAGCCTGCAGGAATGGCAGCCGGTGTCGTTGAACACGTTGGCCGGCCGCAGCTACCTACTCTATCTGGTCGGACTGGGGATGGCGATGGCGGCATCGTATCGCCGCATTGAACCAGTGCGATGGGTAGTGTGGATCGTGTTCCTGCTTCTGTCGCTTCGTCATATGCGAAACATTCCAATTTTTCTCCTGGTCAGTCTCCCGCTCTGTGCCGAGTTGTTGGCCAGAGGACTGGGCCGACTGACAGTCTGGCTCAGTCTGGATTCCATCCGTGCCAGGCGATGCTTGCTGGCAGGGACGCTCGCAGGAGGACTGTTCATGGTCTGGCTGGGGCCAGACCATCTCCAGCGGGTGGCGCAATCCGGCTTGCAGCCTGACGAGTATTTCAAGGGAACGTCCTACCCGATTGAGGCGGTGCAGTGGGTCCGCGAGCATCGGGATCGAGTGGGGCATCGCCTTTACAACGACTATGCCCACGGAGGGTTTCTGCTCTGGTGGTTGCCGGAAGAGAAAATTTTCATCGATGGACGCATGCCGGCCTGGCGAAGCGGGGGTCGCTGGATCTTTCAAGATTATGTTGCGTTGAGTCTAACTGACCCACCGAGGCTTTCCGTTTTGAATACCTACTCGGTTGATTGGGCGATAGTGCGGAGAAAGAGCCTGCTCGATGAGGCGCTTGCGCATGAGCAGGCATGGCAGCGGGAATATGAAGACGGGAAAGTTACGATCTACGCGCAATCATCCAGGTGAAGCCTGGAAGCATGCCGCTTCTTATTGTTATTGCGGAGGGAGCCCGAGTTGGCTGACTGTGGCTGGATGAAAACTCCCCGCCGGTGACGGAGAAGAGTAGTAGCCCTTGGTCGCATTCCGTCGGATCACGGCCAATTCCCGGAGCATGGCGAGCCCATCTCTGAGGACGCGGACTTTTGATCCGGGCTGATCGGACCAATTCACCGGAATTTCTGCGATGCGGTATCCGCGTTGTTGCGCCACATAGAGCAGTTCGAGATCGAAGCCATAGCCGTCGATTGAGGAGACTCCGAAGAGGTCCGCTGCCACAGTTTGACGGAAAAGTTTGAATCCGCATTGCGTGTCGGTGATTCCTTTGAGGCCGCTCTGCTGCACGACGGAATTGAACAGGTTGCCAAGAATAGTTCGATGGAGGCGGGCCTGGACTGCATAGTCCGGCAACCGGGAGGCGAGTGAGCGCGATCCGATGGCCAGGTCGGCGCCGCTCACCAGGGCCTGTTCGAGCCGGGCGAGTTCCTGAATCGGAGTGGCACCGTCCGCATCGGCAAACAGTTGCAGGTGTCCGACAGCGGATTGCATGCCTCGACGCACGGCAGCACCTTTACCTCGGCGCGATGGTGTCTGGAGCAACTGAATTTCTGGGACTGAAGCAGCCACGGTCTCAACAACGGAGGCCGTGGCATCGGTGCTGCCGTCGTCAACCACGAGGACCTCGTAGGGTTGTCCTCGGTCTTGCATGTATGAGGTGATGCTTCGAAGAAAGGGAAGAATGCGAGCGGCCTCATTATGGGCCGGAATGATGATCGACCACTCGATGGTGCCTGAGGCGGCTCGGAAGGGCACAGGAAATCACCCTTGTTGCGGTGAATCGCGGCGGTGCCGGACAAGAAACCAGATGAAATACCGTAGCCGAGCCACGGGCAGGATTGCAAGGGGAGGATATCCCGGACTTGACAGACCTGTCGATGGGGAGCGAACGTATCAATATAGAGGGAGAAGTGAGGGGCGAGCCTATCATCATAGCCGGGAGGTGGGTGATGCGCCATTTGCTCAATCAGTTGAGTCTCATGCTCAGCGCGGCGTTTTTGGTGTCTTGTGCCTCCGCCATTCCGCCTGCACGGATCGGCGATTACGTTTCCTCAGAGCACCAGGCCGGCGACGAGGCTCTCACGAGGATCGATCAGCGACCTCTAGAGGCAGGGCTTGTCGTGGTGTCAGATACGGCAGAGCCAGGGGCGGCTCCGAATCTGCCGGAGGAGGCGCTTGCTCGCCTCAAGGAGAGACTACAACAGGACCTCGGCCGTGCGATTCCTGTGGTGATAAAAGAGGTGATCCCAGCCGACCATATCAGGCCGCAGCCGCATGGGGATTGGGCCCAGTTTGCAGAACTGGGACGGCAACGCGGGCTCGATTATCTGGCCGTCGTGGTGGTCTCCAGCACCGAGCAGGAATACCCCGTGACGCTCTTTCTTGGATTGGTCACGCACGCGCAGCCTGGATTTCGTCGAGATAACTGGTCGCTGCTGGAATTTGCCCTGTTGGACTTGAAAACCAACCAGACTTTGATGCAGGCCGAAGGCCGGGGCTGGGCCACACTGGATCGTCCGAGCGCGCCAGGGATTAATCAATGGTATCCAGCTATCTACCTCCGCCCTCAGGATGAGCGGCGTATCTGGCCTCCGACTTACGAGGGCGCGCCGAATACCCTACGTGTTGTGTCATTTGACCAAGCGGCCAAGCGGCTGGTGCTGAAGCTCCAGAACTCTTGGCTCGGGGTATTGGAATCCGAGTCGGCTGCTCGGCGAACCAGTTCGTAGCTGGCTGTGAGTAAAGTATTGTGTTGCGCTAGCGCTTCGATGGTCCGCACGTGTGGGATAACGGAGAACATTCCTGCAGGATGCTCAAAAAGGCAGTCCAGTAAGGCCGCAGCGAGTGAAGGGCCGAGGAGGTACAGACCGGACTTCGTATGGGCCGTTCGCCCCTCGAATGGATCTTGGCGAACGGAAAAGCCCCTACAGTGCTTCCGACCTCCGAGAAACCTCTCCTCAACGTTGAGGGTCTGAGCGATGCGAGAACGATGCTGGCTGGGTATTTCAGCATCCTGCTAGAGAGACTCGATCGCATTGCGGGAGTACCAAAGTCCCCTTCGGGCCCTGTCTGGGAGCCGTGGGGGGACTATTAGTCTTTGAAGCCCTCGGAACGGATAGTGTACAATGCGCCGTTCAGCTCATGCTGTCACGTCGGTTAACCCTGTGGAGGAACGCTGTTATGGTTACGCGGAGTAAGGGGAGGAATGCCCTGGGTCTTGTCGCTGTGATCGGTCTAGTCATGAGTACCTTCGCGTTTTCTATCCTGCCGAGTGGACCCACAGCCTTAGCCGCCGGGGGTGCTGCCGGGTTGACACAAGGATTTTCAGAGATCGTCAAGAAGGTTACGCCGGCGGTGGTGAACATTGCGGTGACCGGGGGTGGCGAAGGTGGAGGACGAGGCCGGAGATCGCCGTTGCCGCCAGGTCCCTTTGGTGGACCTCCGGGTGAAGAGGCGCCGGGGGGTGAACTCCCGACTCCTCCGCCGATGCCTCCGGGTGGAGGGCATGGACGCCCCGATCAAAGCGCCGGATCCGGCGTCATTTTTGATCCGAACGGATTTATCGTGACCAACAACCACGTCGTCGAAGGCGCCACGCAGATTACCGTCACGCTCAGCGATCGACGTGAATTCAGCGCGAAAGTGGTGGGGACCGATCCGAAGACGGACTTGGCCGTGGTCAAAATCGACGCGAAGGATCTCCCGGCCTTAAAATGGGCTGAGTATGAGAAATTGCAGGTCGGTGATCTTGTTTTGGCGGTGGGCAGTCCTTTTGGACTGAGTTCCACCGTGACCCTGGGCATCATCAGTGCCTTGGGACGCGGCAATGTCGGTATTGCAGACTATGAAGATTTTATCCAGACCGATGCCGCGATTAATCCGGGGAATTCCGGCGGAGCCTTGGTCAATGTGGGTGGCGAACTCATCGGGATCAATACGGCCATCTTCTCAAGGACCGGTGGATCGGAGGGGATTGGATTTGCCATTCCCAGCAGTATTGCCTTGGACATTGTGGACAGCTTGCAGAAGACCGGCAAGGTCGTGCGAGGCTGGATGGGCGTCGCAATTCAAGAGATCACGCCGGCCTTGGCGAAGTCGTTTAAGTTGCCTGAGCAGCGCAAGGGTGTCTTGATCAGCGATGTGAACGAAAATGGTCCCTCTCACGCCGCCGGTATCCGTCGCGGCGATGTGGTGATCGCGTTCAACGGGAAAGAAGTCCAAAATGTGAGTCAGTTGCGAAACCTCGTCGCGCGCACGATGGTCGGCAAGGATGCGCAGGTGAAGGTATTGCGAGAGGGCAAGGAACAGACCATCGCCGTGAAGGTGGCGGAGCGGCCGACGGATGAAATGTTGGCGAAGAAGGAGCCCTCGGCTCCCAAGGAACCGGTCGAGACGGCGAAGCTGCCGGATAATGTCTTGGCCTCTCTGCGAGTGCAGGCGTTGGATGCGGCCACGATGAGTCAACTGAACATCCCGGCGAAAATGACGGGTGTGGTCGTGACGTCGGTCGAGGGCGGTGGCCCTGCGGAAGCGGCCGGTCTGCAGCGCGGCGATGTGATTCAGGAAGTGAACCACGAAGTCGTGAAGACGCTCGAAGACTACCAGAAAGCTTCCCAGAAGTTGAAGAAAGATGAGTTGGCCGTCCTGCTCCTGAGTCGGCAGGGAAATAACCTGTTTGTCGCGGTCAATCCCAAGTAACACGCATCACGCTGGCCGCGATCGCTCGGTTTCCGAGCGGTCACGGCCAGCCATCGGATGAACGGTTCGTATGTCCGACGGTCTGAACTCAATCAACCAGTGGCTACAAGACACGATCTTTAAGCCGCTGGAAGATAAGAAAATGCCGGTGATGGAGCACCTTGTGGAGCTCCAAGTCCGGCTGACGCGCGCGGTCATCATCACTGCCGTGGTGTTTGTCGGCACGTTTTTCTATGCCGACCTGTTGGTCAAGTGGCTTCGCATTCCGCTTCAGAACATGTTTGTGCCGGGCTCCCTATCGTGGGTGCCGACCGATCTGCCCACCGTCCCGTTCGTCTTTCTCGCACCGGCTGAAGCCTTGTGGCAGAACGTCAAGGTGGCCGGACTCTTCGCCATCGTCATTGCGACCCCGTACATTCTATTGGAAGTCTGGCAATTCGTCGTGCCGGGTCTCCATGCCCAGGAACGGCGGTTCGTCGCGCCATTTGTGTTGCTGAGCGCATTGGCCTTTTACGCAGGGGTGGGTTTCTCTTTTTTCTTCGTGCTTCCGTTCGCGCTGAATTTTCTGGTTTCCTATGGCGTCAACGCCGGATTCATCCCCCAGATCTCCATTGCGCAGTACGTCGGGTTCGCCCTGTGGTTCCTGATGGTATTCGGACTGATCTTTGAAGTCCCGCTTGCCATCACCCTCATGGCAAAGCTCGGGTGGGTAGACGCGCCCTTTCTGAAGCGGTATCGCAAGTGGGCTCTGCTGGGGTCGTTTATCATGGCCGCAATTCTTACTCCGACGCCCGATCCCTTCAATCAATGTCTCATGGCCTTGCCGATGTATGTCTTCTACGAAGTCGGCATCGTGAGCGCAGGATTTTTCAACAAGAAGCAGCCGGTGCCGGAGGCGTCAGGTGTGCCGGCCGTGGCCACCGCATCGGCAGGAAACGGCAAGGCGGCGGCGGGAGTGCGTAACGTGGGAGAGGGCGACTACGTCGGCGTGCCCACAGGTCGACGTTGATAATGAGAGCCCACAGATCGGGCGTAACGTTTTACAGAAGGAAGATACATGGCTCGTGAATTGAATGTCATTCAACCTCCCAGCTCCGGCGGCAGCGACGCCTGCGTATACATGTGGGCCTGCGCGATCTGCGACGAGAACGAAACTTGTCAGAAGGACAAGGAGGGGCATAGTCGCTGGCTGGTGGCCAAGCGGATGGAGCGGATTGAGTACAAAGTGCTCATCATGAGCAATAAGGGCGGGGTCGGAAAGAGCACCTGTACGACGAACCTCGCGGTGAGTCTCGCGCTCAAAGGGTGGCATGTCGGCATTTGCGACATGGATATCCATGGGCCGAACATTCCGAAGATGGTGGGGGCCGACGGTCAGAAGCTCAAGATCAGCAGCTCCGGCGGGATCATCCCGTTTCAAGCGTATAACCTCAAGATTGCCTCCATGTCCTTCTTGCTGCAGAACCCGGACGATCCGATCATCTGGCGCGATGCGTACAAGTATGAGTTCATCAACCAACTCTTGGGCGGCGTCGAGTGGCAGGATCTGAATTTCCTGTTTGTCGACCTGCCTCCCGGAACCGGCAACGAATCGGTCACGACTATCGACCTGCTCGGCAATGTCAGCGGCGCGGTGATCATTACGACGCCACAGGAAGTGGCCTTGCTGGACTCCCGCAAGTCGGTGACGTTCTGCAAGGACAGCGAAGTCCCGATCATCGGGATTGTCGAAAACATGAGCGGGTTGGAGTGCCCCCATTGTCATAATCACATCGAGGTGTTCCGCAAGGGCGGCGGGGAAGCCTCCGCGATTGACATGGGCGTGCCCTTCCTCGGGCGCATTCCGCTCGATCCCGATGTCGTGACCCAGTCCGATGCCGGTGAGCCATTTGCGATGTTCAATTCTGACACGCCCACGGCCGAGTGCTATCACGAAATTGCGAATAAGGTCGAAGCGTTCTGCAAGAAAAGCGGGTCACTCGTGAAAATAGCGCCCCGGCATGCGCATTGATGGATGAAGGAGAGACTGTGAAGGCTAAAGACGCGATGGAGGGATTGACCCCCCTGCAGGAGGCGCAGCAGATCGTGTTGGAGTCCACGCCGACTCTTGGCTTGGAGAAAATTTCAATTCTCGATTCCCTTGGCCGTGTCCTCGGCGAGGACATTGTGGCGGAGCGGGATAATCCACCCTGGGACAACAGTGCGATGGATGGGTTTGCGGTGCGCTGGGACGATATCAAGCAGGAGCATGCGATTCAGAAGCCGGTAACGCTCACGGTGATCGAAGATGTGCCTGCAGGCAAGATGCCTTCGAAGTCCGTCGGTGCGGGGCAAGCGATTCGCATCATGACCGGGGCCCCGATCCCGCAGGGGGCGGACACGGTTTTGAAGGTCGAGGATACCGAGCACACGCCGGATTCCGTTCGCGTGTTCAAACCGGAACAGCAAGGCGCCAACATTCGGCCTCAAGGAGAAGACGTCAAGAAGGGCGAGTGCATCATCGCCAAGGGGACACAGATTCGTCCTGGTGAAGCGGGGATGTTGGCGATCCTCGCCAAGTCGTTCATCTTTGCCTATCAACGGCCTCGTGTGGCGATCCTTTCGACCGGTGACGAATTGGCGGATTTGGACGAGCGGTTCAGCGAAGAAAAAATCATCAATTCCAATAGCTATGGAATTGCGGCAGCAGTCCAGGAGGCGGGCGGCATCCCATTTTTGCTGGGGATTGCGAGGGATACGCCTGCGGCGCTGAAGGAAAAGATTTCGCATGGACTGACGGCAGATATTCTGGTGCTGTCCGGCGGCGTGTCGATGGGTGATTACGATTTCACGAAGGCGGTCTTCCATGAACTGGGCGCGGAAATGAATTTCTGGAAGCTGGCGATCAGGCCGGGGCAGCCGCTCGCCTTCGGCAAGATTCAGGGCAAGCTGGCCTTCGGCTTGCCGGGGAATCCCGTCTCCTCCATGGTGACGTTCGAGCAGTTGGTGCGGCCGGCGATGCTCAAAATGAGCGGACACCGGACCTACGGCCGGCCGGTCGTGCAGGCGATCTTCCAGGAGAAGTTTTCCAAGCGGACCGACCGGCGCCACTTTCTGCGCGGTGTGCTTACTCGGGAAGAAGGTGTCTTCAAGGTTCGAACAACCGGCGCGCAAGGGTCCGGGATGTTGACCTCCATGGTGAAGGCCAATTGTTTGATCGATATCCCCGTCGAAGTTGAACGAGTGAACCCGGGCGACCTGGTATCGGTTCAACTGTTGAGCGGAGAAGCTTGGGCCAGCCATGCAGGCCCAATCCAGGCGGGCGGGCATCGCCTCTCCTGTTGCTGAGGCAGCGGTTGAGCAAGGGCACGCGGCTGTCCGTTCACGATTGACCTGTGGCGCATAACGAAGGGTCTCATTTCTTATGGTCGTACCTATTGTCTCTTTTGTCGGTCGGTCGAACAGCGGGAAAACCACGCTGATCGAGCGTGTGATTCCTGAGTTAGTCCGGGCCGGCTACAAGGTGGCGACGGTGAAGCATGCCGGGCACGGGTTTGACCTCGATACGGAAGGGAAAGATAGCTGGCGCCATAAACGAGCCGGCGCCAGCAGCGTCATGGTGCTCTCCAAGGGGAGTATGGCGATGTTTGCCGATGTCTCCGATCAGATGAATGTCGAAGAAGTACGGGATCGGTTTCTCGACAGCACCTATGACCTGATCATTGCCGAAGGGTGGAAACACGAAGGCTATCCGAAGATTGTCATCGTCCGTGACCAGATCGGTGAAATTCCTGTTTCCACGGAAGGACTGCTCGCGGTGGTATCGGACAAGCCCGTCGATCTACAGATTCCGCTGTTCGGCCTGGACGATGTCGTCGGTGTGGCCGCTTTGATCATGAAGCAGTTTCCAAGATCACAGTCTCGTGCGGAGCATGGGCTGGAAACCTAAAGCGACCATCGTTCTGGCTCTCGTTGCTGGTGCCATCGGGCTGGGCGCTGTGGCCATCCCTACCACGAATCATCCGACCTTCTGTGCCAGTTGCCATACCATCGCGCCCTCGTATGAGAGTTGGGCGAAATCCTCGCATCGAGAGGTGACCTGCGTCGCTTGCCACGTACGACCGGGCATTGAGGGGTGGCTCCACGATAAAGCCTGGGCCGGGACGAGGGATCTAGCGATCTACTTGTTCGGCACCCCAACCGATCCCCATAATCTGCAGGCGAAAGTCGATTCCGCTGTCTGCCTGAGTTGTCATCGAAGCATTCTTCGGGTGTCCGAGGTCGCCCCGCGTGATTTGCCGCCACCGGTCAAAGAGGTCGGTCTTATCATGAGCCACCGCAAACATATCGACGCCTTTGCGAAGCGCGGCCAAGGGGAGGGTTGTACGACGTGTCATTCCGGGGTCGTCCACGAACAGCCGATCAAAGGCTATCCGATCGTCATGCCACGCGGGCACCTTTCAGCCGACGACAAACCTTGGTATCCCGACCATCCCGAAGGCTCGTACTTACGGACAAGGGCCCTCACGGATTGTTTCCGATGCCACGACGGGAAGACGGAGCATGAGGGGAAGGTCGTGAGCCGGAAATGCGAAACCTGCCATCTTTCCGAGAAGATCAGCAACGCGCTGCTCTTCAACTAAACCGCTTATTGTCTATGTCTACACCTGTCCTGCACGTCCAACATCTGGTGAAACGGTTCGGCGCGTTCGTCGCAGTCAACGATATTTCGTTCGACATCAGGCCGGGTGAAATTCTTGGATTGCTGGGCCCGAACGGGGCGGGGAAAACCACCACGATTCAGATGCTGCTCGGGGTGGTGACGCCGACCGCCGGTTCCATTCAGATGTTCGGGCTCGATCTGGCGACACACCGAGAGGCCATTCTGCAACAAGTAAACTTTTCTTCGACCTATGTCTCACTGCCTCAGGCGCTCACGGTCGAGGAGAACCTTTGGGTGATTGCGCGGCTGTATGGTCTGTCTCAGATCCAAGAGAGGGTGGATGACATCGTGAAGCGGCTTGAGATGGAGGAGTTTCGGCACAAGATCACGCGCAAGCTGTCTTCCGGCCAAAGTACTCGACTTGGGCTGGCCAAGGCGTTCTTGACCGATCCGAAGATTCTGTTTCTCGATGAACCGACCGCGAGTCTGGATCCCGATATCGCACAAAAAATTCGGAGCTTCCTCAAGGAGGAACGACGATCGTCCGGACTCAGTGTGCTCTATACGTCGCACAATATGCACGAGATGGAAGAGATGTCGGATCGGATCATCTTCCTCCAGCGGGGAAAGATTGTGGCGGAAGGGACGGCGCAGGAGATTGTGGCGCGGTTTGGGCAGGCGGACTTGGAAAAAGTATTTGTGAAATTGGCGCGGGAGAATTGAGGCGATACAGGGGAGAGTCTCCTTGCTCGCGCAACGCGCGGCCTCAGAAGGCCCTCGTTGAACGCGCGCAGTAGAGACTCTCCCTTGTACCTCCGAGGCCGCCAAACCTGTGAGTGGGGGAAGGAAGAAGGATGAAGATCCACCGAATCTATGCGTTGGTGGCGAGGCATCTGTACCTCTACCGGCGCAGCTTGCCGCGCATGATGGAAATCTTCTATTGGCCGTTTCTGGACCTCGTCATCTGGGGATTCATTACGGTCTATCTCATGAAATTCCAGGGACAGATCCCGGGGGCGGTGACGTTCTTTTTGGGGGCGTTGATCCTGTGGGATGTGCTGTTTCGAGCACAGCAGGGGATTACGATTTCGTTCCTGGAGGAGATCTGGGCGAGAAATCTCATGAACTTGTTTGCCAGTCCGCTCAAGCCAAGCGAATTTCTAGCCGCGACGATGGTCATGAGCGTCTTAAAAGTATCGGCCGTCTCTGTGGTGATGGTCGCTTGCGCAGGCCTGTTCTACTCTTACAACATCTTCGTGATCGGGATGTGGCTGGTTCCGTTCATCTTGAATCTCGTGATGACGGGATGGATTATCGGGGTACTGACCACGGCTCTCATCATGCGATTTGGCCAGGAAGCGGAAGTCCTGGCCTGGAGTATGGTGTTCATGTTCCAGCCTATCTCCTGTGTGTTTTATCCGATGGAGGTGCTCCCCGGGTGGCTGCAGGCCATTGCCTGGGTGAACCCGGCTGCCCATGTATTTGAAGGGATGCGCGCCGTGCTCAATGCCTCTGCTGAACCGATTGCCCATCTTGCGTGGGCGACCGGTCTGAATCTATTGTTTCTCGGTATAGTAATTGCCGCTTTCCATTGGACGTTCGAGCTTTGCAGGGAACGGGGACTGCTGGTGCGCATCGGGGAGTAAGTCGACAGGGTGACTGGGCCGCAGATTGCCATTTTCAAGAGGGCTGTGATAGCCTACGATTACCTTATCGCAGGGGCCTGGCGGTGAGGTGGAACGAGACATACAGGCCTGCAGCATCGATGTTGCCTTGCCCGAGAATCTCGTCGGAAGCCAGACCTAAGTCGCCGCATCTTTCGCGTCTTCGGCCCGCTCCTTCCCCCGTTCCTCGCGTTCAAGACAATATCACTTTACTCAAAGGAGGAACCCCAGATGGGTTCGAAGATTTATGTCGGTGGGTTGCCTTACTCGGCGACTGAGCAGGAGTTGAGTGATCTGTTCGGGCGACATGGCGCCGTAGCTTCAGCGCGGATCATTACGGATAAGTTCACGGGACAGTCACGCGGCTTCGGCTTCGTCGAGATGTCTTCTGACTCGGAAGCCCAGGCGGCCATTACCGCTCTCAACGGCGCGGAAATGGGCGGTCGGACCCTAACCGTCAATGAAGCGCGTCCCCAGGAGCCTCGCACTGGCGGGGGTGGTGGCGGTGGATTTGGTGGGGGCGCTGGCGGTGGTCGTAGCGCTGGTGGCGGTAAGCGCGATCGCTGGTAATCCTTAATATTGAATGTGAACGGGGGCTGTTATCGTAGAGGTAGCAGCCCCCTTTTTTTCGTCTAGCTGGTGTATAAACTAAGTAGCGGATGGTATGAGTCGGCGACTGGGTGGCTGTCCCACCACGTTTTTCAGGAGGAGCCCGGTGAGTATTCAAGGGAAACCGGTGTCCAAAACCATATCATTGGCTGATCTGTCTTCATTTTCTTTTCACAAGAACCCTGTCTTGGTCGTCGAAGACTTCTGGTCGCCGGAAGAGCGGCAGTTCTTCCGCGAGGGGATGTATCAGGCAGCGTGGAAGAGTCTGTCTGACTTGCCGAAGGTCAGGGAAGATTTTCCAAATTCCGGAAACTGGGCCAAAGCAGAGATCGGCCGAGCCGAGAGCCAGCGATTGCTTTCGCGCCTACAGCTGCCCTGCATTCAGGCATACATGGAGTCCTTTCCGAATATTACCGGCCGACACGTGGGTTTCAGCTACTACTCATACGCGGCTGGAGATTGCCTGTTGACCCATGACGATACAGCCCAAGGCTATGCGATGGAAGGTGCGACGGCGCCCCGTCGGCGTATCGCCCTGGTGAGCTATTTCCATGACGAGTGGCGGTCGGATTGGAGCGGGGAGCTCATCATCTATGGAAAGCGGAAGGCTTACGCCGCCGATCAACCCGACCTTGAAGTGACACACTGTATCGAGCCTCGGCCAGGCTCTCTTGTGATGTTCACGGTGCCCCGCTTCCACCGCGTCTGTCGGGTGGATCAAGTCGCGGGTAATCAGCGGCGACTCTCAATTGCCGGATGGTTCATGACCGAGCATCCGTAAGTTCTGCCAATTGTTGAGTTAAGATGGGGGG